>JAFEGD010000004.1 GCA_018240245.1 Spirochaetota bacterium
CCCCATTGTCGTTCAGCGCATCGATGCCGCGCCAGATTTCGACAGCACGGTTCGCATTGCGCCACGACATCGGGTTCATGCGATCGACGCTCTCCCAAAAGACGCGCCCTTTTGCAAACGTCGCATCTTTTGTGCGATAACCCCCCGGCGTGTTTTCAATGAGATAATCGAGAACTTCGGTGCGCTTCAAGTAATAGTGCTGCAGCGCGTCGTTCTCGTTGCGAATGCCTTTTTTCGCAGCAAGGGGGATATACCGTTTTACTACTTTTTCTAACGTCTGCACACGAATATTTTCGCGCGCTTTTGACGGCAAACCTTCGATATGCTTTTTGACGTCGAAAAGTAATTTGAGTGCGCGACCTTGAATCTCGTAAATATTTTCGATCGCAAACAAAATCTCGCTTGCATACTTTGTGCCTTTTTTCTTGGAAACCGCGTCGAGCGCCTTACGCAAAAATTCTTCTTTATTGAGCGCTTCGTGAAAATAATCGATCGCTAAATACGTCATGTCGTTGCTAAACGACGAGGCGACTCGCTGCAGATTTTCATAATAGAGATCGCGCACAGCACGCGGTAGATCGCCCTCGTTGGGGTCGTACTGACCAAAGTCTTTGAGAAAGCGGTCGAGCTGCCGTTCTTTGGGGTCGTTGAGAGTTTCGTCGAAATATTTGCGCCGCGACGATTCGTCGAATGCCAGCTTACCTTGAGTGCCCTCGGCATTACGGTTGAGAGTTACCTTCGTGCGCTTTTTTTCGTAAAGCGGGCGCCCCTCGCGCCACAGACGATAATTTTCGATCACTTCGTTGCGTTCGAGCATTTTTTCGAGTTCTTGCGGCGCTTCTTTGAGCTCGTCGCGAAACGGCTTGTCGATATTTTTGAGCGTCGGGAAAATATCTTTTGCAATAATATTGCGATAGTCGCGTTTACGATTGCGGTATTCTTCGGGCACGCGCTCGTCGACCGTCGTATTCTTTTCTTTTTTTTCGCCGTAACTATCGTTGAGCTTCTCGCCCTCTTCGGTGCGGTCGAGTTGTTCTTTCCATTTGCCGCCGGGTATGCCAAACTCTTGCGCAAAGTCGCCCTCGCCCTTGCGTTGCGAATCGGCCATCGGCCCGCGATCGAAACCGCCGCCGTCGCCGTCTTGCTTTTCTTGGTCGGGACTTTGCGGGCCCTTTGGCGACGGCACCACCTGCGCGGTAATCTGAATTTGCGGCTTATTGCAAATTTCGATTTCTTGTTCTCTCAGGCCTTTAATGGCGAGGTGCGTAAACAACGAAAGGTGCACAAGCACAGAGAAATAAAAAAACAGCGCCCACCGTTGACGGTTTACAAATTCAAAAAAAGAATGGAGCGCCGCTGCCGCCATAAAGCTTGCTCTACGAACGATTGCGGCGTGTCAATGAGTTCGCTGCCTTAACTGAAAAAAGTTGCGCACAGCAGTTCCCGCCCAGTCACTTACGGTGCTAATGGATTATAACCACTTGCCGCACAGGCCGTACTTTTTGGGTTATCGGCGCAATTGATGTTGATGCGCGTCACGCGGCCGTTATAAACCGAGGTGATATATAGATAATCGTTGCGCGTACCTTTTTGTGCGGCTGTCGCAATCGCGATACTTTGCGGCTTCGAATAATATTCGGGCGGATAATAGCTTACCGATGCATACGGGTCTGTCCCTGGCGCCGCCTGCGACGGCTCCCACCCAAATTTACCGTAACCCACCCAACCGCAATAGCTATCGGCGCGTGCGGGTATAACCGGCCCCCCGCAGGCGGTAACACCATCGGCAACTATTTTTACCACGCGATTGTTATCGCGATCGGCGACATAGAGATAGGTGCCGTCGGTTGCGATTCCCGATGGACTCGAAAAATATTTTACTGCCGGGTTACCCGTCGGTGCCGAACCGCCCCAACTTGTCTGCCATCCTGTCACGCCGTTGCCCATCCACCCGGTAAAATTGCCCGTTGTCAAATCGACGCGCACAATGCGCATGTTCTGCGTATCGGCGACATACATTGTCGAACCGGCGATGGCGACGCCACTCGGCCCCCAAAAAAGGCCGTTGCCAAAACCCGAGGGCGTGTCGTGAGCGGCAGAAGAGGTTATCCACCCACTCGAGCCGTTACCGATAAAAGCGATGAAATTTCCGGTTGCCATGTCGCGTTTGATAATGCGGTGCGCGCCATTATCGACAATATAGAGGTTCGTGCCGTCTGATGTAACCGCCTGTGGGAATGTAAACATACACGGTGAACTCGTTACACCCGTTGTTGCTCCGGCCGCCTGCAATGTTAAATAATCTGTAACAGAAGCGGCGCCCTGCCACGAATTCACCGAACACGTGCCGTTTAAACCCATCCACGCTTGAAAATTACCGTTTTGATCGTATTTTACAATCCGCAAATTTTTCGTATCGGCGACGTAGATATTTTGGCTACCATCGACGTAAACACCCATAGGGTTGTCGAAGCTATTCGCGCAATAGTTGTTCTGGTAGCGGTTGGTGAATAAATCCCAACCCGTATTCGACGTCGGGCAAGTTGTCGATGTACTACCCAAGCGACCGAGTGGCGTACCTTCGTCTAAATCGACCTTTTGCACACTCATATTGTTGTAATCGGTAACAAACAAAAAATTCGAAGGCGTGTACGAAGGCGTCGTGGTCGGAGTGCCCCCGGTAAAGACGGCGACACCGCCCGGTCGCCAATAACCACCGTTGTTGCTGTTGTCCCACGGCGCGCCCGTCTTTTTTTGCCAAGTATAATCGGGCGACGGGTTGGCTGTCCCACCCGAACCCACCCAACGGCTGTGGTTACGATTCAAAATTTGCGGGTTCGTCGCATTCAACACCCGGCAACTACCCGTCGTGTTCGGATTAATGATGAGGATATGTAGAACATCCTGCGCGTTTAGACCGTATGCAGGCGCTGTAACATTGAATGTCGTACCTGCACTTCCCGAAAGAAAACTCACGCTCGCGGGTGGCGTTGCAGAAATCAAATTAGCTTCGCTCGTCAGATTCACGATAAATTTCAACGGCAATTCTCCGGGCACCGTGTTTGCCCCAGCAGTGTCGGGCGGAGTAAAATCGCCACCCATCTGGTAGCGAATAATGACATACGAATTGGGCATAAGACCCGTGCTGCCGTCGGGGCATGTGGGTGCGTCGTAATTGAAAGGTATCGAATTGGCGCTCTCGTATTTGGCTTTGATGATTGTACCGTCGACTGTCGAGGTCGAACTACCGATATTGACATTTGCGAAATTATAAGTAGTTTGCAAGCCGGGGCCACCTGCGCTATTGATACCGCCTGTGTCGGTAATCGGTATACCGAGCATGCTCAAGTAGTGCGTTAAAACATAATCGGTATAGAGCGCACTGAAACCGCTGCCGGGCACATACTGAGAGATTAGACTATCGATGCCGCTGATTGTACCGTCGTTCTGCGTAATAAGCTGTGCAATCATCGTCGCTGCGCTACCCGCCGCGTTGAGCTCGGCGCGATGGCGTAGATAGTTAAAAAATAAATTGCTTTGAATGTAGCCGATGATTTTGGGACCCCAAGTCGTAAAGTCGGTAATCTGCGGCGCACTTTGGTAATACGTTATAGTTGAAGGCGAAGCCAACTGCGTGAGTCGCAATTGCTCCATATTAGCGAACTGAACCGTCTGGTTCGGAGCGTTCTCGGCGATGCCCTCGGCTATCCAGAGGTCGTGATTCGCGAGCCGATTCGAGACGACCCGCTTGCTGTAAGTAAAAAGATGCGATAACTCGTGAATAACTCTATCGTTGATTTGTGATGTCGGCACTGTCGAAGTGCACGAGCTCAGGGGTAAATCGTAATTAATAATACTCATCTCGTTACTGTACCCGCCCAAGATACCAATGAGATTCGAGTATTGTTGCATCACCACCGGGTCGGTATAAAGCGCGCTCGTAAACGTATTTGAATAGAGATCGCGCGGCGCAAAATAACCGCCGACGTAGTTGCCGGTCGTCGCACAATCGTCTTGAATCGTATACGCAAGAATCACGATGCGCGCACCGCCGTTGACATACGGCGCACTGCCAGCACCATAGACATTTTTCAAGTTCGTGTATGCGGTCTCGAGCGTCGCAAGCACTGTATTTGCTTGCGCAGAGGTCAAGAGGGTGTTAGAAACAAGGGGGTCATAAAACTGTTGGTAGAGCACGAAATTCGTCGAGACCGCTAATTGCATCGTGTCGAGCTTCGTAAAAGGCACAAAGCTGCCAATCATCGCATCGGCCGCTGCTGTGCGATTTTTTACCCAGAACGACCAGAAAAATGGGCCACCGGTTGCGCCCATACCGGGCTTTTGCACACCGGGTTGCACAAGCTGTGTCGGTAACACATTTTGGCTGCTTAAATCGGTCGAAGCTTCACCAAGGCGCGCGCAGGCGCTCAGCGCGATAATGGTCGCCACCAAAAAAATAGCGAAGAGCGGGCGGATGGACTTCCGTAAATATGGCAAAACTTTTATGGTAAACATTTGCTACCTTTCCTCTACTATATGCTCTATACGACGGTGTAAACGCCAATTTTATGACAAAAACAAACCGAAGCGAGGTAAGCTCCGTTTCGGCAGAATTTGAATTGACATACTATCAGTGTCACCAACTATATATACTATGAACGCGATATCACTCAAGCTCGAAGAGTTTACCCTTGAAGAAACCGCGACGATTGTGCGGCGCGAACGCATCTCACGCAACGCCTACATCAACGAAGCGATCAAAGCCTACAATGCTTTGCATCAGCGGCGCGAATTGGGTAAAAAACTCGCGAATGAATCGGCAATGGTCAGTGCCACTTCACTCGAAACCTTAAAAGAACTCGAGCAGATCGTCGACTTACATGAGAATTGAAAAGTTTGGTGTTTACATCGCCGATCTCAACCCGCGCCATGGTACCGAGCCGGGTAAAAAACGCCCGGTCGTGGTCGTGCAAACCGATCTCTTGAACGGCGTGCACCCCAGCACAATTATTTGCCCGATCTCGACAAAGGTTGCGCCGAAAGCCGAAATCTTGCGCGTGCATATCGACTTGAAAGAAGCGGGCCTCAAGCGCGCATCGGATATTTTAGTCGATCAACTACGCTCGATCGACAACCGCCGCTTTCTCGAAATGCGCGGCACACTCTCGCGCAAGAACCGTAACGAATTATTGCAGTCTCTTAAAATTTTGATTCTTGAGTAAGCCATGGCTTACTTTTAACAGTCGAGTTCGCCCGCAATCACGTTGAGAGAACTGAGGTTCGCTATGGCATCCGCCAAAAGACCGCCAGTCACAATTTCGGGAAACGCTTGGTAGTACCAAAAGCACGGCCGCCGCACGTGTACGCGCCACGGCGTTTTCTTGCCGCGCGAGACGATGGTATAACCCAGCTCGCCGTTCGCGGCTTCGGTCGCGAAATAGTGCGTGCCCGTCGGCACTTCGACGCCGTGCATAATGATTTTGAAATGGTAGATCAAGTCTTCCATCGAAGTGTAGACTTTTTCTTTCGGCGGCAGATAGGCGTGCGGCACATCGGCGTGGTGCGCACCGTCGGGAATGTTGTCGGCAAGCTGCGCGATAATACGCAATGATTGGCGCATCTCTTCGAGGCGCACGAGGTAGCGGTCGTAAACGCCGCCGTCGTCGCCGACCGGCACGTCGAAATCGACTTGGTCGTAATACATGTAAGGCGACGAAACGCGCACGTCGTAATCGACGCCCGCCGCGCGTAAATTCGGCCCGGTAAAGCCGTACGCGAGCGCGCGTTCGGCAGAAATTTTGCCGACGCCCTTCGTGCGATCGTAGAAGATGCGCGATTTAGTCAGCAGTAAGTCGGTTTCGTGCAGCACCCTCGGAAACGTCTTTACAAACTTTTTGACATCCGCCACAAACTCGGGATAAATATCTTTTTCGAGACCGCCGATGCGACAAAAGGTATTGTTGATACGCGCGCCGGTCATCTTGTCGAGAATCTCATAAACGTTCTCGCGCTCGTGGAACATATAAAGAAACGACGCGAACGCGCCCAAGTCGACGCCGAGAATACCCAGGCAAATAATATGATCGATGATGCGCGTGAGCTCTGAAATAATCATGCGCACAACCTGCGCTTTCGGCGGTGCGGTGATGCCCATCATACTTTCGACTGCGAGAATCCAGCCGATGTTATTCATCGGCGAGGAGACATAGTTCATGCGGTCGGTGCAGACGAGAAATTGATTATAGCCGTAGTGCTCGCCGAGCTTCTCGAAACAGCGGTGTACATAGCCGATGTGGATATCGACCGACTCGATCGTTTCACCGTCGAGCACGAGATGGTTTTCGAGAATACCGTGCGTCGCCGGATGCGAGGGGCCGAGGTTAATGCGCATGCGCCCATCGGCAAGCTCGCCCATGCGCACACCGGGCTGCGTTACCGGCAGCCAGCGCGTTTCGTCTTTCGCAGGCAGATTGATAAAATTGCGGTTATTGGCGTCGACATCGCCCTTCATGCATATTGCGTCCGGGGGGGGCGGCTGTCGCGTAAATCTATTTTCACTCCAAAACTCTACCCAACGGGTGACGGCGCTCTTATTAAAAAATAGGCGGGATGAACGGCGTAATATTGAGACTCGTTTTAGAAAGAATAGTCTTTCTTTCTTCTGCGGCGAACGCTTCTTGCTGATCTGTTATGCGCATTTCTTGCCGACGATACTCGACAATTTTTTGCACGATCGCGCTGCTGATTTTTTCCGTTTCGCTGAAAAGTGCGCCGGAGATCTGTACTTTTTTGGAAATAGTACTCAGCGTCTCGGCCTTATCCGCGCGAAATACGCTTATTTTAATTTCAACGCTATCGCTCCGGCGGCCCTTTTCGATTTTATAAGAGCCGAAAATAACGAGCTCCGCATCGATTTCATTTGCACGGCTTTGAATATCTACAGGCTGAATGCGCTCGCGCAGGCGGTTTAGTTCGACAAATACCGTCCGGCACTTCTCGGCAGGCAAGCGTTCATAGACAAATATTTTATCCATCGCGAGACCGATCGCTCCACTCACAGATTCGGTGAGATAGGCGTAGTTTGCGTCGTTGCTTTCGTTCACAAGATTGATAATCGCGACGTTTACGAGATTTGATGCCCCGTGCCCGCGCTGCGTGCTGCTGCATGAGCCAACGGATAGAATTACGCCAATAAGAACCAGTACTCGAATCATCAGAATATCCGATAGATGACCGCAAGTTGCGCGCCAAGCAAAATATCTTGTACGTTATCCATGACGGCGGAGTTTGAAGCGTCAGAAGTTTTTGTCGCTCCGGTCGCTGTTAAATTGGTAACTTGCGCCTCGGTCGATCTGGTCGTGTAATATTGCCCACGCGCGGAAATTTGCAACAATAGCTTCTCGCTGAGCGGCGTGATAAACGAAATCAGAGCAGTGCCGCCGAGTCCGATATATTTCTCGTTCTGCGTGAGACCGACGTTGTTGCCAGAAACAGTGAGCGAAATTTTATCGGTATAGGTGCCGAGAAAATATATGAAGCTGGTCTGCAAGGCAAGGTACAATTGCCGAGTCAATTTGAACATGTATGTAAAGCCCGCTGCCGGCCCGACATTCAACAAATTCTTGCTTTCGTTGTATGCGGCCTCAACCGTTGGCGACGCTTGCACAAAGGTACCATTGGGTTCAAAATAGCCAAAATACTGAACTTTACCGCCGGCGAAAATACTAAAACCGCTTTGCCCTAACGTACGAGTCACGGCAAGATTGTGATCGGTT
Source organism: Spirochaetota bacterium (assembly GCA_018240245.1). GTDB lineage: Bacteria > Spirochaetota > Leptospiria > Turneriellales > Turneriellaceae > Turneriella. Next base: position 7,776 of record JAFEGD010000004.1, read on the forward strand.
CGCAGAATCGTCGGCGCAGATTTTAACTCGGTGCCAGATTGTGGCGCAATATAGTCTATCGTCGCGGCCGCCGTACCGACTTCGCCTTGGTAGGTTATCGCCCAAGTTTTATTGTGTACGAAACTGAACGATAGGCCCGCCATATAGATCAGCGGTTTCGCCGAATTGGTACTAAAGGTTGTGTTCGCAAAATTAATGGGTTTGCCCGAAGCGAAACCCATTTGCCACTGACTGACGTAGGCGTTCACGCCCACGTATGCGTTATTGTCGGCAACGATTGCGCCGGTACACGCAAGCAAGAGTGCGAGAAGGTTTATCGGATTAAATTTGATGAGTAGATTTGGTCGGAGCATGTGGTTATTACTTATTACATACGGCAGGTTCATCTTGAAATATTTTGGGCAGCGCCTATGCAAGCATTTTCTCCAAAGTGCCCACTGGGGGGGGTGCGGGCATCAAAAAAAGATTTACATAGAGTAGGTGCGGCAAAGCAAATGAATCATGCGCTACTCCGATTCGCTGACAATGGGCGACATTATGCTGAAGAACGTCGTCACCGCCCGTGAAACCGACACCGTTGAACACGTGTACGCGGCGATGCTCGAAGGTCGCTTTCGCCATATACCGGTCGTCGACGCTAAGCAGCACCTGCTCGGTATTGTTTCAGACCGCGATTTGCGAAACGTGCTAGTTTTCATGCACGATACCGACGGCACGAAACGCACCGTTGGCAATCAGAAGCTCGTGATGAGTCGCGTAATGACGCGCGCTCCGCTGAGCGTCGACGCAAGCGACTCGGTAAAAACTGCGGTTAAGCTCATGGTAAAACATAAGGTCGGATGCCTTCCTGTTTGTGAAAGCGACGACCGACTGCTCGGGTTAGTCACCGAGACAGATATGCTCCGACTGTTAGAAGACCTGTTACAGAATAAATCGGGATGAAAAGCTTCGTCAGCGCTTTTTGATCTCTCTTGCAATTTTCACGTGACCCGCCGCTGCATAGCGCAGAATATTCTCGTCAACGGTGCAGAGCGAGAGATTTGAAACTCGGGCCGTGGCGACGATTAAACGATCGGCTGGGTCGCCGTGAAAAATACCGGGTAAGTTTGCGCTCTCGAAAGCGATTTTCGGGGTAATCGGCTCCACGGCGAGACCGGGGGCGGCAGAGGCATGCTCGAGCCATTGTTGCGTTGACTCGCTAAAAGAGAGGCGCTTCTTTGCTTCGAGCATAGCCACTTCCCACATGCTAATTGCGGCGATACGAATTGTCGAGCTTTTGGCGTGTGTCAAGATTTCACCGAGCAACCCACTCTTTCTGAGCTTATCAGAGCCTGCGATAAGCCAAACCCAGATATGCGTATCGAGTAGAATCACTGTAGTGCATCCCACTCAACATCGATGGGGCTAACAATATCGCTGACCTCAGTAACTGAATTTTTCATGTAACCGAACAGAGATTGCGCAGCTTTCTCGCTCGCGGGGAGTATTTTCACGACTGGCTTACCCCGCTTAGTCACAATGATTTCTTCGTGCGTTACATTTACGCGATCCATTAACTCGAGGCATTGCGCCTTAAAAACACCCGCAGCAATCTTCATATGACTATGGTAATATAACCATAATCAGAAGAGACGGCAAATTTACTTTACTTATTGACGCCTCTGTCAGTAAAAATATCTGCCCTGATACGTGTCAAACTCCTCTGAGGGCAGCCGCCCGATCGCCGTCTTACTCAACGCCAACGCCCGCCTCGTTACCGACAAAGTGAAGCGCTCGCTCGAACGCATCGTACCGCGCGCGCATTTATTCTTGAGCCATACTAAAGAAGAAGCGATCGATTATGTGAAGCATATCATCGACAACAAATATAAAACGATTTTTTCGGGCGGCGGCGACGGCAGCTTTGTGCATCTCGTCAACATGGCGCGCGACTATCTCAAGAAGAAGCGCTTGGGTACGACAGAACCCGAGTTGCCCCAGTTCGGCATTCTAAAACTCGGTACTGGCAACGGCCTTTCGAGTTTTGTCGGCTCGAGCGGCGGTACACGACTGCTCGAAAAGAGTCTGGCTTCAGAAAACCTCGCCACGATTAATCTATCGCTCATCGAACAGAATAATCGAATTTTTCATTTTGCCGGTAGCGGCTTCGACGCGCGTCTGCTCGGCGATTATTATGCGTTTATGAACACGCTCAAAACCCCCGCGACGCGCAAAAATTTTTCGGGCTTGGTCGGCTATTTTGTCGCCGGCTTAGGCAAGACTGTGCCCGAATCGATCTTGAAACCCGATCGCGGCGAAGTGAAAATCGAAGTCGAGCGCGCTTCTGAAAACTATTTTGTCGAACACCGCGACGGCGAAGACCGCTCGGTACCGATCGAAAACGAAGTTATCTACAGCGGCCCTTCGACGGCGGTGGCGGTCGCGACCGAACCTTATTACGGCTACAACGTGCGCGCGTTTCCGTTTGCGAATATGCGCGCTGGCTTCATGAATTTGCGCGTGTTGCTCGCAAAGCCTGTCAGCCTCGTCGCCAATATGCGCGACTATTGGAATGGCAGCTATCGCGGCCCCGGCGTCAAAGATTACCTTGTCAAAAAAGTCAAAGTCACTTACGAGAAGGCGACGCCGTTTCAAGTCGGGGGCGACTTTGATGCGTTTGCAGAGCAAATTATCTATTCGATCTTTCCACAAACCTGCAAATTGATCGATTTTCGCCACCTCGCTTAAAAATATAACACGGCACGCTCGCCTTTGCAAAGAGGCATCCGCGTATTACATATATAATGACACTAATGTCATAATTTACTCGACGCGCTATTAGCCTTCGTTACCCTGTGCCATGAACGTACAGCTCGAAAAAGCGCGCGCGACGGCAAACTTCACTCGTTATCGCGGCGGCAAAGGCCACTACGAAAGTTATTTTATGCGCGCGAACGACAAGGCGACAGGCCGCGCGTTTTGGTTGCGCTATACGATTTTCGCACCCGATGCCGGCAAGGGTGCGAAAGCGGCGATGGGCGAGTTGTGGGCGATTTATTTCGAGAAAGGCAAAACTCCCGTTGCCGCTAAGTCGGAGTTTCCGCTGACGCAAGCCAAATTTTCGAATACAAATTTTGCGCTCGATTTTGCGGGCGCAGTTTTGAACGAAAGCGAATGCAAAGGTAGCGCCGAAAACTGCGGCGAAAATAAAATCGCATGGAATCTACAAATCAAGCACATCGGCAGCTCAAAAGATAATCATCCTCTTTTCCCTTTGCCGCTTTCAAGCTACGACACACCATTACCGCGTGCGAAATTTTTGGTGTCGCAACCGTTTGTGGCCTATAGCGGTAGCCTGACAGTCAACGGCAAAAAAATCGACATTGGCGAATGGCAGGGCAGCCAAAATCATAACTGGGGTAGCCGCCACACCGACGAGTACGCTTGGGGGCAGGTCGCGGGTTTCGACAACGAGAGCGACACGTTTCTCGAAGTCGCGTCGGCTAAATTAAAGCTTGGCCCCGTGATGACGCCCTACCTCACGCCAATCGTCGTGCGCCACAAAGGCCAAGAGTTCGCGCTCAATACCTATTGGCAGGCGTTTCGCAACTCGGCGAAGCTCGATTATTTCGACTGGCACTTTGCGGGTGAAGATTCGCGCTTCAGCGTCGAAGGGCGCATTCACGCTAACCGCGAAGATTTTGTCGCGCTCAACTATTACAATCCACCAGGGGATATAAAAACCTGCATCAATACAAAAACTGCGGCGTGCGAGCTCGCACTCGTTGAAAAAAGTCGCATCGGCTTACGGTTGAATCTTAAGACACAGAATCGCGCGGCGTTCGAGATTTTGACGAGCAAAACCGATCACGGGTTTAGGCCGTTGTTTTAAGTTATCAACCGATTTCGCTTTACGCTTTAGCGCAAGCGCGTAAAATAAAATCAATGCACATTCTCGTCACTGGCGGCAACGGCCAACTTGCTGCATGTCTGCGTAAGACTGCGCCAGCCAAGCTGAGTGTCACCTACCACGAGCGCAATACTCTCGATTTAACGCAGCGCGAGCAAACGCACGCCGTTATCGCAGAAATAAAACCCGACGTCATCGTCAACGCCGCCGCATACACAAAGGTCGACATCGCCGAAAAAGAAAAAGACGCGGCGTTTGCGGCAAACGAAGCAGGCGTCGCTCACCTTGCAGCGTCGGCAAAAGCGAGTGGTGCGTATCTTATCCACATCTCGACAGATTTTCTTTTTCACGGCGCTTTCAATCGCCCCATCGACGAAAGTGCTGCGGTGAAACCCATCGGCGTGTACGCCGAGAGTAAGGCGGCGGGCGAGCGAGCGCTGATGGCGTCGGGCACAACGGGCGCAATTGTGCGCACGGCGTGGCTCTATTCTGAATTCGGCGCAAATTTCATGAAGACGATGTTGCGGTTGGGCAAAGAAAAACCGCAACTGAACGTCATCGCCGACCAGCACGGTTCGCCGACGTATGCTGTCGATTTGGCGCACGCGCTCTGGCGGATGGTTCTCTCTGACAAAAAGCCGGGGCTCGAATTATATCATTTCGCGAATTTCGGTGTGACGACTTGGTACGATTTCGCAACGGCCATCTTGAGAACAGCCGGTTTGGTTACGCCGGTTAATCCTATTTTAACGCACGAATACCCGGTCGCGACGCCGCGCCCCGCGTATAGCGCGCTGTGGCCAAAAAAGTTTTCGGCGGCGTTTGATTTCCCGATTCGCCATTGGCAGGCGGCGCTACAAGATGCCGTTGCCGCTTGGCAAAGCGAAGGAGCTTCTTCATGAAAAATATTTTGGTCACCGGCGGCGCGGGATTCATCGGCTCGAATTTTGTGTTGCATCTTTTAGAAACCCATAATGACTATCGCATTATCAATCTCGATAAATTGACCTACGCCGCGAACAAAGAGTATCTCGCTGCGGTCGAGCACGACGCACGCTACAAACTCGTCGTCGGCGATATTTTAGATAGCGCGCTCGTCCATAAAATTTTTGTCGAAGAAAATATCGAAGGCGTCGTCCATTTTGCCGCCGAGTCGCACGTCGACAACTCGATCAGCGGCCCGGCCGTATTTATCGAAACGAACGTGAAGGGCACGCTCGCACTACTCGAAGCCGCACGCGCGCACTGGATGGACGCGCCGTTTAAAACGAAACCGGACAAAGAGCATTGCCGCTTTCTGCACGTTTCGACTGACGAAGTCTATGGCTCGCTTGGGCTAACCGGGCTCTTTCGCGAAGACACGCCGTACGCGCCGAATAGCCCTTATAGTGCGTCGAAAGCGGGCAGCGATTTTCTTGCGCGCGCGTGGCACCACACGTACGGTCTCAATACCGTTATCACCAACTGCTCGAATAACTACGGGCCGCACCAACACAACGAAAAATTGATTCCGACGATTATTCGCAAAGCGCTCGCGGGCGAGAAAATTCCCATTTACGGCGACGGCAAGAACGTGCGCGATTGGCTCTTTGTGCGCGATCATTGCTCGGGCATCGATTTGGCGTTTCACAAAGGCCAAGCGGGAGAAACCTATAATATCGGCGGCCGCAACGAGCGCAACAATCTGCAGATCGTCGGTACGATTACCGAACTTTTGCAAAGTCTCGCTCCGCCACAAACGCGCGGTCTCGCCATCGCACACTACAAAGATCTGATTACGTTTGTCGCCGACCGCCCCGGCCACGACAAGCGCTATGCGATCGATGCCACCAAAATCGAATCGCAATTAGGATGGCGCGCTGCGGAGAATTTTGAGACCGGCATCAAGAAAACGGTCGAGTGGTACTTAGAAAAATACGTGCAATGATTAAAGAAACGATTACGTACCGGCAGATATGCGCCGAACAAATCGGTTTCATGCCGAGGCCCGAAGGTATTTTTTTTCAATTTCGTCGTACGCGACTTGAAGTTCTTTGCCTACCCATTCAATCTCCGCAATCTTAAAAAAACGCGCCTGGCGTTCTTGCGCGGTTATGACGGGAAAGCCGTATAATTCATTTCGGTGTTTCACGCTCTTACCGGCAGAGATCCTTTCTTCGATAAAAAGCCGATGGCGACTCAGGCGCTCTTCGAGCATCTTGTTGCCAAGCTCGGCGATTTCCGATAAGGCCTTCGACTCATAGCGTGGCATAATGCCAGCGTCGATCTCGTATCCCGTCGAATTTCTGCCGGAAATTATCGCCGCTACCGTTGTAGTACCGGTGCCCATGAAGGGATCTAAAACACGATCGCCATAAACCGAGTACATCTGAATAAGCCGATAGGGTAATTCAAGGGGAAACGCGGCGCTTCGCAATCGGGCAGCTTTCGCGAGACTTTGCCTGGCGCCGGTCAATAGCCACAAATCTGAAAACCAGACATTTCGTTCTTCCCAGAAATACGCCGAAGCGTTCCGCGCCTGGTTCTGCTCCGCGTTACTAAACTCGCGCTTACCTCCTTTGCGTAACACAAGGACATACTCGTGCTCATATGTGATATAAGCGCCCGCCGGCAGCATGCCGCTACCCATGAATTTATTCGGCGCATTCGTAGGTTTACGCCAAATTACGGGCGGAAGATTCGTAAAGCCGATTTCGGTGCATTTCTGTGTAATGCGGGAGTGGTTAGAAAATAGTCGAAATCGGCCGTTTAACGACCGCGTAGCGTCGCCAATATTGACGCAGCAAAAACCGCCGGGACTCAGCACGCGATACGATTCTAACCACACTTCGTCCAAAAGACCGTGCATTTTCTCGAATGCCTTTTCAGGGCTTGTCTCGCGTAAAGCGTCGATTTCCGGATTCATAGAAGCGAATAATTCGTCCCACATTGCAATCATGGGATATGGCGGGGAGGTCACGACGAGTTGAACGCTCTCATCGAGCAGCGACCTCATTTTTCTACAATCGCCGATTAGCGTATTATGTCGCGTCAGCATACGTTTTAGCGAAAGCGACTGAGTCTGATTGTAAACTCAATAACGCTTCGACAATCTCTTCCATTTTCATCGAGCGCGAGCCTTTGACGAGAATGACCGAGCCTTTCGCTTCTTCGCGTAGCGCGGCAATGAGCGCGTCGACATCTTCGCGCGCAAACGCAAAACTGCGGGCGCTCTTCTTTGCTGTGCGCTGAAACGCCGCGCGCGCGTGCCGCATGTCGCGACCCACGCCATAAAACGCCGCGACGCCTTTCTTCGCCGCTTCGACTCCCGTCCATGAGTGGAGTTGAGTGCTAAATTTGCCAAGCTCCTTGAAGTCGCCGAAGACGCAGACGACGGGTTTGCCCGCCGCGATTTGCATTGCCGAGTCGATCGACGCGACCGCCGAATCGGGGTTCGCATTATAGCCGTCGTCGATAATTGTTAAATAGCCACGTTTCAGTTGCATGCGCCCGGCGGCGGGTTTGAAGTTGCGTGCGGCGACGGCAATCGTCGCGGTCGGTACGCCCGCATCGTGCGCGGCTTCGGCGGCGAGTGCGAGGTTCGACACCCAAACTCGATTTGCGTACGGGAATAAAATTTTCTCGGCGCCAATCGCTAACGTAAAACCTGTGGCAGACTCATGCTTTATTTTTAGTAAGCCCTTGCATAAATCAATCCGCCTTAGGTTTGTCTTGTGCTTTTTTGCGAGTCGCATGAACGTCGCAAGCTCGGCAATACTATGCGGGATATAGAGCGTGCTGCCTGCTGGCATGCCAGTGAGAATTTCGCCCTTAGCGGACGCGATACCGGCGCGCGATTTGAAGAATTCGATATGCGCGTGGCCGACGCTGCTAATGAGTGCAGCGTGCGGCGCGGTCAGCCGCGAAAGATACGCAATTTCACCCGCATGGTTCATCCCCATTTCGACAACCGCCGTGCGGGTTTTTTTGTCGATACCCAAAAGAGTAAACGGCACGCCAATATGGTTGTTATAATTCTTCTCGGTCGCTAATAACGCGCGGCCCAAGTGCGCTCGAAAAATCTGGGCAAGCATTTCTTTGGTTGTCGTTTTGCCGTTTGAGCCGGTGACGCCGATGACGAGTGGCGCAAATCGTCGCCGGTGAAACCCGGCTAACGCGCCCAGTGCCAATAGAGGGTCTTGAACAATAATTGCTTTGCTGCGCTCATCTGCGGTTACCGCTTTCAATATTGGATGGTTGTGCTTTGCGAAAAAAGCGCTCGCGCCGCGCTTCAGTGCGTCGGCAATAAACTCGTGCCCGTCGCGGCGGTCGACGAGCGGCACAAACAGCGAGCCGGGCTTTGCTTCGAGCGACGATGTCGTGATCGAGTGCAACCGTGTTTGCGGTAAATTGATTTGCGCCCGACCCTCGGTGCAAACGGCGGCAATCGTAAAGAGATCGTAATCGATAGGGGCGAACACGGTGCGAGAAATAACATTTACGCGCACAAGCAAGCAAAATTGAATTGACAGAGCGCTTTCTTTGCATAGTGGTCAATTCTGGACACACAAATTTTCGAGTCGCAACTCTACGCTCCGGTTGCAGCGTGGTTTGCCGCACAAGGTTTTACCGTCAAAGGTGAAATTCTGGGCTGCGATCTAGTGGCGATTAAAGGCGACGAGATTGTTATCGCCGAACTCAAAAAGACTTTTAATATCAAATTGCTTTACCAAGCCGTACGCCGACTGGCGATTACGCCGCGTGTGTACGCCGTTATCTTCAAACCGCAGGGGCGGCAAAAAATGTCGTTCTGGCAAATGATTAAAAGTCTCAGTCGGCGCCTCAATATCGGTTTGCTCTTGATCGACGGTGCAGAAGTGCAACTCATGGCCGAACCGGGAGTTTTTAGCGGCAAGAGCTCGGCTGTGCAAAAACGACGACTACTCAAAGAATTTCACGGGCGGCGAGTCTCAGAAAATACCGGCGGAGTCACCGGCGTGAAGTTGCAAACCGCGTATCTCGAAGCGGCTGTCCATATTAGCGTACTATTAAAGAAGCACAAGAAACTCAAGCCCGCCGAACTCGTGAAGCATGGCGTCGACGCGAAGGCGCAAAATATTCTAGGTAATAACTATTACGGTTGGTTCGAGAGAAGCGAACGAGGTGTTTATCGTCTAAAGCGCGGCAAAGCGCGCGTCATTGCCGCAGAAAATCCTACGATCTGGAATTTTTATGAAAAACTCGTTGCCGCCTCGTGACGTTTTGCCGTTATTTATTATAGGGTTAAACCGATGAAATTTTCTATCGCCACATGGAACTGCTTTGGCATGGGGCAAAGCGTGCTCGACGTGATTACGCATCTGCGCGCGCCGTTCGGAGCGCGTTTCAAAAACGCACAAGTCATCGAAGAATGCAGCGATGCGAATGTAATGTGCGTCCAAGAAATTTTATCGCGCGATTCGCAGCGATTCTTCGACGGTCTCGTACAAAAATTTTTTCCTTTTGCAATACGCGACAATAATCGTTTTAAGTTTCTTTCGATGCGCGGCAGCGGCTTAGGCATCGGCGCACGCGCTAACCAACGTTACTCGCGATTTTTTGAATTTCGTACAAAAGGGCTCAGTTGGGATAAATACGCGCGCAAGGGTGCGCTCTACATGCAGTGCGAGTACGGCGATCGATTATTCGACATCATGACAGTACATCTGCAATCGGGAACCAACATCGCGTCTCGCGCAGTGCGCGCGTTTCAACTCGCCGAACTTGTCGAGTGGGTACGCAACGTCGGCTCGACAGAGCGTCCTTTTATCATCTGTGGCGATTTTAATATACAAGGGTTGCTGAGCGATGAGAAAAGCGACGAATACGACGAGCTGACGAGTACGCTTGCCGGGTTTTACGATCTCGGAGCACAATCTAATTTACCGACATACCATCCGCACCCCGAAGGCAACCCGCTGGCGTTTGCTTTTGAAACTTTGGGCGGGCCGATGCGCATCGACTATATTTTCCTACGCCCCGCCGAACGCTCGGCCAAATTCGAGCTCTCGAGTTTTCGCCGAATTCTCGATAAACCGCTCGCAAACTTAGGGCGCGGCCTCGCTGCGTGGGCGTCCGATCACTATGGCTTAAAAGCCACTTTTGAAATGTAGCGCGTGAGTGCGCCGGAAAAAACGCTCTGGTTTGTGGCGATAATACCGCCCGAAAGCGTCGCGCGCGAAATTCGCGAGGTTCAAAATGAAATTGCCGCGCGCTTTGGCCCGCACCGCGCTATGCGTCTGCCGCCGCACATCACTCTCGAGGCGCCCTTTCGACTGCCCAACGAAGAGGCGACGGAGCTTCTCGGCGCATTAAAAAAATTTTTTTCTCAGAAGTTTGATATAACTATTGAATTGCGAAACTTCGGAGCATTTCGCCACGATGTAGTCTTTATCGAGGTCGTACCCAATCTCGTTTTACTCGAAATGCAGGCAACGCTCAGTCGCTATTTACGCGATACGAAGCATCTAATACACGAAGCGCCGTTTCACGAGGGCTACACTCCCCATCTAACGATCGCCAACCGCGACGTGAAAGATTACCAGTTTCACGCGCTTTGGCACGAATTTAATACGCGCAAATTTTATGCACGGTGGAATGTAGAACATATCACACTATTGCGGCATAGCGATAAAGTCTGGCAACAGCACGCGCAGTTTTCGCTGAAAGAAAAAAATGGCTAACATGCAAGACCTCGCTAATCGTCTCGCGCGCATGAAAAAGCACCTCGCCAAATGGGCGCGGCGCCGGGGCATTACGTGTTATCGCCTCTACGACCGCGATATTCCCGAATATCCGTTTATCGCCGATCTGTACGAAGACCATTTGATCTTGACAGAAGTTGCGAGCGATGCATTTGCCGCGCGCAGCGATTATGCAACGTTCAAAGAAAAGGTTGCGCAATTATTCATCGGCACTTGGGACATCCGCCCTGAAAATTTGCACTTAAAGACGCGCTTTCGCCGTACCGTGGGCGAGCAATACGAAAAGCTCGCCGAGGGCAAACCCAGTACCGTACGCGAAGCGGGTTTGAAATTCTCGATCTACCCCGATAACTGGCTCGACACGGGGCTGTTTCTCGATCACCGCAACTTGCGCGCGCGCGTGCGCGACGAAGCTGCGGGCAAAAATTTTCTCAATCTTTTTTGTTATACGGGTTCGTTTAGCGTTTATGCCGCAGCAGGGGGAGCGATGCTTGTGCATAACGTCGACCTATCGACGACGTACCTCGACATCGCTGAAAGAAACTTGCGCGCGAACGGTTTTAGAGATTCGAGCCTCTTAGAGATAAAAAGCGTACGCGAAGACGCGCGTGCTTTTTTGCAAACCGCGCCAACGGCATTTTACGATATTATCGTTTGCGATCCCCCGGTGTTTTCAAAAAGCCGCCGCCAAGAGCGCGACTTCGACGTGTTGCGCGATCACCCACAACTCATTCGCGACGCCATGCGCGCGCTCAAGGCCGATGGCGTACTATATTTCTCGACCAACTTTCGTAAGTTTCGCATTCGCTTTCCCGAAGCGGGCGATATTGCGCTTGTAAAAGAAATTACAGGGCAGACGATACCCGAAGATTTTCGCAATAAATGGATTCACACAGCTTATGAATTGCGGCACGCCACATAGCGGCGTGCCATGATAGACGAATCTTGATTAGGCGCTTTTTGCTGCCGCGAGTGCTTTCTCGTAATTGGGTTCGTGGACAATGTCGTCGACCTGTTCGGTGTAGACAATCTTGCCAGAAGCGTCGGCGACCACAACTGCGCGCGACATCACCCCTTCGAGCGGCCCGTCGACGAGCGTTAGACCCCAACGCTTGCCGAACTCGCGGTCGCGTAGATCGGATGCGGTGACGACCTTGTCGATGCCCTCGGCGCCGCAAAAGCGCTTTGCCGCGAAGGGCAAGTCAGACGAAACGCAAAGTACGATCGCGTTTTCGAGACCTGCCGCGTCTTTATTAAATTTACGCACCGAGGTTGCGCAGACGCCCGTATCGATCGAAGGGAAAATATTGAAGATTACTTTCTTGCCCGCCAAGTCTGCCGGTTTGATTTCTGAAAGATCTTGTTTGGTAAGCCGAAAGTCCGGGACCTTACCGCCGACTGCGGGTAAGCTGCCCGATGTATGCACCGGCTTGCCGTGAAATTTTATTTCTGCCATGGGATTCTCCGTTTTATGTTTTAGGTGCGAACACCTATATGCATAATACGCTTTTTGATGCGCGGCATCCACTATTTTGATTTCTGCGACATCTTCGCATAAAAAATTGCCTTAACGTGTGCGAGATTTTGGGAATGAGCGCCAATGTTCCCACGGACATTGTCTTTAGTTTTACGGGGTTAATCCGCCGGGGTGGCGAAACCGGCCCACACAAAGACGGTTGGGGCATCGCGTTTTACGAAGATAAGGGGCTACGCCTCTTTCACGACAGCGAAGAAAGTAGCCGATCGCGCATCGCGGGTTTTCTGCAAGCGTATCCGATTCGTAGTAAAATTATCATCAGTCATATTCGCAAGGCGAATCGCGGCAAGGTCGCGCTTAAAAACACGCACCCGTTTGTGCGCGAATTGTGGGGGCGTAATTTTACGTTTGCGCACAACGGGCAGCTCAAAGGTATCAAGAAAGAAAAATTGGGGGGATTCACCCCGGTCGGTACGACTGACAGCGAATTTGCATTCTGTTATCTACTCGGAAAATTACGACAACAATTCAAAACGGCACCCGACGATAAGACGCTTGTGCGCGCAGTACAAAATATCTTCGCCGATTTGGCGACGCGCGGCGTTGCCAACATTCTCATGAGCGACGGCAATTTACTATTCACGCACTGCTCGAACCGTTTAGTCTATATCACGCGCCGCGCGCCTTTTGGTAAGGCACGTCTTTTGGACGCCGACGTCGCGGTCGATTTCAAACAAGCGACGACCGAGAAAGATGTAGTAACTATTCTCGCGACGCGGCCTTTAACCGGCGACGAAAATTGGGACGCTTACGCACCGCGCGAATACCGCGTTTGGAAAGCGGGTGAAACGCTATTCAGAGCGCAATAGCTCGGTTTTAATCGCTTCTTTATTGCCCGCTTTATCGACCGAGTAGTATTGCAGAATCGCCAGCGACCCACTGGGTGCGACATCGCTATACTTAAGGCGCGCACCATAAACGCTAAACGGTATCGCATCGACATCTTTCGCGAGCGGAATTATGCGATAGAACGTTTGTGCAACGCCCGACTCGTTATCTTCGGCGAGAAAAACAAGCGAGCTTTCTTTCCCGAGTAAAATGCCGTCGCGCGAATGCACGGGGTCTGAAATCACTGCGCGCGTCGTTGGCGGATTTAGCTCGACTTTGAACACATAGTTTTTTGTGAACACGACATCTTGCTGCTGGTTCTCGATATTCACCTGCATTTTATACGTTGCAGGTTTATCGAAGACGAGTGGTTCACGGTATTCGAGAAATTCGCCGTCGTTGAGTTTATATTTTGTTACGAGGTTCGGTTGTATCGGCAGTTCGATGCGGCTACCGAGCAGGTATTCGGTTTGGCCTTGTTGTACGATCGGTAGCTTCGGCTCGCGAAACGCCTTGCGCATAAAATCGGCAACGGGCCGCGTGACGCTATACGCACCCCTGACACCGGTTATGTGAATCGAACGCAAACGAAAAAATTTAATCTCTGGCGCAAGATATTCGCGATAGATTTTTTCTTTCGTGCGCACACTTTTGGTACGCGCGCCTGCGAGCTGTTCGGCGGTCGACGCCTGCGCAAGATCGATGTCAGAAAATTCGATTTCAGTTTCTGCGGCCCCCTCGACCGGAGCAATCGCGATCGAAAAAATTAATTGTTGAACCGTTGGTGGCTTTGGGTCTTGCGCGCTGACGACACCCAGAAAAATAACGCTCAAAGGAACAAGAATACGATTAATAGATTGCATATACGAGAAGTTACGACATGAAAATGCGGAGTCAATCAATTTCGCGATTTCATCGTGCGCAGTAATTCTTTTTCGAGGTATGGCACTAACGTGCGCACGAAGGTTTCGGTGAGATGGTGCGCGTCGCGATAGACCACGACATTGCCAATAACCGGCGGACAAAGATCTTTTGTGCACATATAAGCGGTTAAGTTAATCGCGCCAACGCCTACCATGCCTTGAGCCGCTTCTACCAAGTTATCGGAAAGACTATCTAAAGTAATTTGTCGCGACTTAAAGCAGTACGACGACTCGATACCTTTCCACAGAAGGCATTTGGGCATCTCAATCCATCCGCCGTGCAGGCTCGTCAACATCACGGGGTTGTCGGCCATGACGATCATTTTCGCGCCGAGACTTTGAAATTTTGCAATCGTCGTTTGATAGCCCTGAATTTGGCGCTCTTTACCCGGCCGTTCGCCATAGACGCCCTGCCGACCGCCGACAGAGATAATAAAGTGCGGCTTCACTTCGGCCATTTTTCTTAGAACGCGGCTACGCCACCAGTCGCAGTCGCTGCGATATTTGCCGTCGCTCCAAAACGGGTAGTCGCCGATTGTACACGCGACTTTAACCATCATTACGAGTCGCCATCCCTGGCGTTTCGCGATAATTTCAAAAGCCGGGCCATACGACATTGCGTGCGAATCGCCGACAAGCGCAACAGTAGTCTTTGCATTCGCATCGCCGAACTCGCATGTTCTGCCGCGATTCATGCACTCGAAAAAACGCCAGCGAGTGTCGCGTTCAGCGATACGCAGGTTCGGCTTTAATGGCACACCCGCGGGTACCGGCGCGGGCTTTTTTGGGTCGAGCGCTGCCGCACCCGGATAGCGCGGGTCTTTATCGTAGCTGCGTTCGTTTTCTTCTTCGAGTAGCCGCTGGCTTTTTTCTTCGAATAATTTTGTGACGTGTGCCGAACCTGCCGTCACAACGATTAAAATCGCTGACGTCATAAAAGCTCCCACAATGAAATGTCGGCGTGTGGAGTTCGGAATGCGGAAACTAAAGCGCCCGAATCGAAACGGGTCTTCGATAAAGTACTTGCTGATAATTGCCAGAGCAAACGTGAGCGCAAGCACCAACGCGGGAAAATACGCTTTCGCAAACTCGTCGCCGAACGGTTTGAAAAAAATAATAACCGGCCAGTGCCAGAGGTATAAGGAGTAGGAGATATCGCCGATGTACTGCGCAGGCTTTAACGCTAAAAGTCGATAGGGCGCGTACGGCGCAGCTTCTGCCCAAATAACGAGCGCAGTGCCGACTGTCGGCACAAGCGCAATCCAACCGGGAAACGGCAGCGATTCATTGATGAAAAAAATCGAAACGAATATTGCGACAAGACCTAACCACCCGGCAGCCGCCTTCACCGCAGGCGTCGCAAGAATTTTCTCGCCAAAAAGCGCCAATAGCGCGCCGAGCGCTAGCTCCCACGCGCGCGTTGCGGTTGTGAAATAGGGGGTGCCCGCCCAATGCGCACCCGACACCGACATATAAAGCGAGAAAGTAAAAATCAGAAAAATAAAAGTTCCGGCGAAGCCGCGCACCGACACCCGCACCATGCGCGCCAAGAATCCCGAGAAAGCCAAGAGCGGCGGCCAGACGAAATAGAATTGCTCTTCGATCGAAAGCGACCAGTAGTGTTGAACGGCTGTCGGCGACTGCCCCTGCGCCCAATAATCGGTCGCCTGCGCAACGAGCGCCCAGTTCTCGGCATAAAGCGCCGCAGCAAAAACTTGTTCGGCACCTTTCAGCCAATCGGTGCGCGGCAAGAAAAGCAACGTGCCGACTAAAGCGAACACGAGCACAACGCTCGCTGCAGGCAAAAGGCGCAGCATGCGACGACCCCAAAACCGTAAGAGATCGAGCTTCTTTTCTTTTTCGATTTCGCCGACAATGATGCCGGTGATCAGAAAGCCCGAAATAACAAAAAAAACATCGACACCGATAAATCCGCCGCGAAAAATTTTCGGCCAGACGTGAAAAACCAGGACGGCGAGAACAGCAATCGCGCGCAACCCTTGCAGGTCGCCGCGAAAGCCGAGGCGAGACGCGCTCATCGAATCAGCGCAAGAAAATGAAATGTACGAGTGCCAACACCGGCACGAGAATTACGATCGTATACGCCATATACCCGAAAAACGAAGGCATTTTAATTTTTGATTCTTCGCACATCGCCTTTACCATAAAATTCGGCGCGTTACCGATATACGTGTTCGCACCAAAGAATACGGCGCCGACTGAAATAGCCACGAGTATTGTTTCGTTGATCGCTCCCGTCGCGGCGTGTATAACCGCGCCAGCGGCCGCACCCATGTTCGCCGTCACGCCTTGCCCTAAAGCAAAGAATGTTGCATACGACGGTGCGTTGTCGAGAAACGAACTCAATGCGCCGGTGATCCAATAAAATTGCCACGGTTGTGTTACGCCCGTCTCAGCCCCGCGTGCCTTCAAGAGACACAGCGCGGGAATCATCGTGATGAAAATACCGATAAAGAGCGCCGCCACTTCGATAATCGGAGCGAAGCCAAAATGATTTTTGTCGCGCGGCGTGAAATGATGATTCTGCGCCAAGAGTCGCATATTCGTCACGGGCTTACCTTCTTTCTCGAGCTTCGCAAAAATCTGCTCTTCTTGGTGCTTGAGCTTTTGTTTTTTGTTGTGGTGGTCGATTACGAACGAGACTAGCGCCAACCCCAGCATCACCGGCTGCTGCAGCCAGCCGAGCGCCATTTCGCCGTGTTCAAATTTATAATCTTTTAGAAAAACCACAGCCGCCAGTACGCCGCCAATCAACAGAAAATTGATGCCCCCCTGAATGCGCAGCTTGGTCTGGTGCGATGCGTCTTTCGCGAGGTCGGCTTTATTTTCTTTATTGTACGCGAGCATGTCCCATACGAAAAAGATGAGCAACAAGATAACGACAGCAGTCAACCAGATAGGTACTAATTTAAAGAGCGTCCAGAAAAAAGGAACGCCATAAAGATAACCCATAAACAGAGGGGGATCTCCCACTGGTAACAATACGCCACCGACGTTCGATACCAACAATATAAAGAATACAAAAATATGCGTCGTGTACTTGCGCTCTTGGTTTGTGCGAATGAGCGGACGAATGAGCAGCACCGACGCACCGGTCGTACCGATGAAGCTCGCTAAGCTCGCACCAATCGCGAGAATAACTGTGTTCGTGAGTGGCGTCGCTTTGAGATCGCCTTCGATATAGATGCCCCCCGAAATCGTAAAGAGCGCAACAAGCAAGCAAATAAATGCGTAGTACTCTTTGAGGGTTTCGACGATAACCTCGAAACCCAGTTGACCGAACGTGGCGAGATACCCAACCATCACGAGCGCAAGCAAAACGCTTATCACCGCCTTCACGAGATTAGATTCCCACAAATGCGGTATCACGAGCGGCAGAATCGCAATCGCAAGCAAAATAATTACAAAGGGTATGACGCTAAAAATCGGTAACTTTTTTCCGAGCTCTTGCTGCGGATCGACCGCTGCATGACCGGTTGTGTGCGCGGTCGTCGTTTCACCCGCAACGGCAGCAGGTTTTTCTGGCGCTACGGTGGTTACCGTCTTTTGTGCGGGCGCGCCTTTTTTTTCTGCGACAGCGACAAGCGGAGCCGCCACAAATACGGCAAGCAATGCTCCCGCTGTAATAATTTTACTGAAATTCTTCATTTAATCCTCTTTACTTTTATATTAATTCAAGATTTTGAACGCGACGCGCCGATTCGCAACACGCCCCGCAACGGTGTTGTTATCGCCCACCGGTTCGCTATCGGCGACGGCCCGCGTTTCGATGTCTGAGGCATTCACGCCGCGCTCGACCAACGCCGTCTTCACAACTTGCGCGCGCGCGTCCGACACGCGCTCATTAATTGTGCGCGTCCCCAGAGAACACGTATGTCCCGAAACCTGTAAGCGGCTACCGGTGCCTTTCAGTAAGTCTGCCAACGAGTCGAGTTGTTTAGCCATCGCTGGAGTCACTGCCGTCTTCTCTGCGATGAAACGCAGTGTGGTCTTTTCTATTTTCTCGCGAGCTTCTATAGAAATTGTGCTCTTGCCTGGTACCTGTGCGGGCGGCTTGAACTCTGTCTTGGCTGTGGCGTTCTCAAGCGTCGCAGGCTTCGTTACGACGCTCGGTGTCGTCGCACAACCGCTTTTGTAGAAAATAAAGTAGTAGAGCGCAGCTGCTGCTGCAATAAAGAATAACGCTAGTAAAATTTGTAACCACGGCGATTTGCGTTTTTGATTCGCAACGTACGCGACTTCGGGTGAGCGCGCCGCTGCAGCGACGCTTTCGGCTTCGCTATCACTCGCCGTCGATGTAGTAACTATGCTGGCTGCCTTTTTACGCGGCGTCGCCGATTGCTTACTACCTCTTTTCGATGCAGCCCACTTGCGAATCTCGGTGCGAAAAAGTTCGTCGCCCTCTTTAGTAAACTTAAAATGCTTGCGAATATACTCCATCGTTTGCTTCTCGATCGGAGAATAACTATTCGAGTCTTTAACGACTCGAAGTAACGTCTTCGCATCGTTCATAGAGATACGCCCGTCGCCTTTACCCGAAGTCAGGCCCTCGGCAAGTTCGAGCATGCGGCGATCGTACTTCTTGCCGCGTATC
Source organism: Spirochaetota bacterium (assembly GCA_018240245.1). Classification (GTDB taxonomy): domain Bacteria; phylum Spirochaetota; class Leptospiria; order Turneriellales; family Turneriellaceae; genus Turneriella. Next base: position 26,290 of record JAFEGD010000004.1, read on the forward strand.
ACCCGGTAATAATTTTCGGCCATGTGTGACGCCTTTTTTTTTGCGGCGTTTGTCAATAGTTTTTAGCAATTATGAATGCGCTTGCAGCCGCATGCCGCCCGCGAAGGGTGCGCTATGGCAGCGGTAGATTTTCCCGGCCCCGAATTAGGCATAATGGATATTGTGCGCACGGTGATGAGCGGCACGAACCCGATCGCCGAAGACCCGCTCGCGTTTTGCCAGTCGCTCTTTAACCGCTTCGGCGACACCGTGCTGATCGATTCGGGCCTCAGGCGCGTTTACTTCACGCGCGACGGCGAACTCATTCGCCACGTGCTCGTCGAAGAATCGCGCAGCTTTCCCAAATCGTCGCCATATCGCGAGGCTTCGCTTTTTTTAGGCAACGGTATTTTGAACTCCGAGGGCGATTTCTGGAAATCGCAGCGTATGATGATGCAACCCGAATTCACACGCAGCGTAATCGCCGCATTCGGCGAAGCGATGCGGCGCAACGCGCAAAATCTACACATCGAGAATCAATCCGCCCCGGTGGATGTATCGCTGCTCGCGATGCATTTAGCGTTTGCAAATATTTGCCAGTATATTTTCGGCGAAGATTTTCACCGCAATGAAAGTATTATTCGCGAAGCGCTCGAATTTGGCAACGGTTTTATCAGCAGTCGCATTCGCAGTCTGATACCCTTGCCGATCGAATGGCCGCTGCCCGATAACTTGAAATTTGCCGCGCACAAACGCGCGCTCGATAAAGTCGTGTATGCGATCATCGATGCGCGGCTACAACGCGGTGTCGGCGAACCCAAAGATCTGATGGATGCTTTGCTTATCGCCGAGAAGCGCGCGCAGAACGGCAAAGTGCGCCGCGAGCAGTTACGCGACGAACTCTTAACGCTCTTAGTCGCAGGGCACGAAACGACGGGCTACACGCTCGCGATGGCGCTTTACCACATCGCCGCCGACGCCGATTTGCAAGAGCGCTTGCGCCGCGAAATAAAAACGCATTTAAGCGATGCGGCGACACCCATCGCCGAGCGTCTCGATAAATGCGAGCTCGTTGCCGCGACCGTCGACGAGACGCTACGCCGCTATCCCGCCGCGTGGATTATGGGTCGGCGCGTGACTCACGACCGCGAATTTAAGGGGCGGCGTTTGCGCGGCGGCTCAGAAATCAATATTCCGATTCTGGCGCTACAGTGCGACGAAAAATACTGGGAGCGCCCACTCGATTTTATTCCCGAGCGCTTTTTGCCGGTCAATGCGGAGCGCATACCCAAACAGGCGTATATGCCGTTTGGTACGGGCTTACGCAAGTGTATCGGTAGCTTATTCGCGCTTCAAGAGATGCAAATCGCAATCGCCGAAATCGTCGGCAAATATAAGTTACATTCCGTTGCTGGCAATGTGCCGCAAACAGAGTATGTTTTTACGGCGCGGCTCAAAGCGCCATTGCCGGTGCGGTTTGAGAGTATTTGAAGGGCGACATACCGCTCGGCTACGCTAATCGCAATTCAATGGCGCATGCATCGTCTCAATTTTTGTTGGTTTCGTACAACAATAAATACCGCCGAGCACAAGATAAATATCGCCAAAGCAAAAAGCAATCCCCCGTCGTTCATGACGACGATACCCAGCACGAAAATATGCGCCGTTATCGCTGTAGCCATAACGGGCAATACAATCCATGCCGCCCAAACGCTCGTTTCCGCTGATAAAAATAACACGGCGGCGATAGCTTCGACGGCTCCCGCAGCGATGCGCCCCCACGGCTCGACTCCCAATTGAGTAAAAATCCATACCGATTCGATCTCGCCGGAAAATTTGAACCAGAGCGTTTGCGCGAGAATTAATGCAGATAGTAGGCGAAGCGCGGTTTCGAGCGCGTGCAGCCAATTCATGCCGCCGCCCTCGAAAAAGCGGCGTTGGGCAGAAACCCATCGGCATCGCTTGCATAATCGCTTTTGATGCGATTCACAAAATACATTTCGATTTCGCCTTTATTTTTTGCCGTCAACCGGCCGCGATATTCGCATTCGAAAAATTCTTTAACGAGCTCGAAGGTCGCACGCGAAATATTCACACGCCCCGCCGCACCCGAACTCTCCATGCGGCTTGCGGTATTGACCGTGTCCCCCCAAATATCGTAGCTGAATTTTTCGCTACCGATGACGCCGGCGACGAGCGGGCCCGAGTGTATGCCCACGCGAATTTGCCACGCGCTTGCCTGCGCTGTGAGACTGGGGCGCAGCCGTGCAATCGCTGACTGCATGCGCAAACCCGCAAGCACAGCATTTACCGCATGCGCTCTCGTGGCTATCGGTATGCCAGAGGCCGCCATGTACGAGTCGCCGATGGTTTTAATTTTTTCCAAACCCAGTTCGCGCACGATTTGGTCAAAGATTTTGAAGCAGCCGTCGAGTTCGGCAACGAGTTGTGCGGGCGGTAGATTTTCCGCGTATTTCGTGAAGCCGACCATGTCGGTAAAAAGCACGGTGGCGTTATCGAAATGTACCGATTGCACTTTGTCGAACTTCTTGAGCTCGTCGGCGACGTGGTCGGGTAAAATATTGCGCAGCAAGCGGTCGGATTTATCGCGTTCTACGTTAAACTGGTTTTTAAGAATAATCACCGTCGTCGCGCAAAGAATTTGCACGAAAAGAAATTGGCCGACAATATCGGGTAAGCGATCTTGTGCTTTGGCGTATGGCGTCAAAAACTGCGGACGATACATTTCAACGGCGAAAACCGCGACAGTAAATAGTACGCTCAGCGCCGCCGCGTAGAGCGTCGTGCGGCTGTTGCGCGACAAAATCGTCGAAATGAGCACCAGCGGTATGTAATAGTAATGCGCGCCGCCGAGACTGCCGGCGTTACCCAAAATATTGAAGAACAAAAATATCTCCATCGTAAAGACGAATGGCCAATACAGTATGCGATAGACGCTATAAAAGCGCGCAGCGACATAATAGCCGACAAATAAAAGCCCTGTGCCTAAATTGAGCAAAAACAGCCAGGAATAGTTCGACGACGGGTTCAGCGAGCCCAACGTATTCGAGACACCGTTGAGGAGCGCGAACGAATTAAATAATCGATGTTCGAGCGAATAGTTTTTTGCATCGCCGACGAGCTTGTCTAAGAGCAGCCGGATTGTCTTGCGCATGGTAGATAGTAGATCGAATTGAAATTATCTTACAAAAATTTTGTGCGCCATCTGCTTTGCGGCAGAGTGAGTTCGTCAATCGCATATTTTTTTGTAAGATTCTTTGCGCAAGAACACTAACTATCATGCAAGCGATCACCGAAAAGCGACCCATCGACACCTTCGCGCTCGACGAAGGAAACTACACGGCAACGTTTGCCGCGTCGCACTCTGAGGTTGAAGCTGCGCAAAGACTGCGTTATCGTGTGTTCAATCTCGAACTAAACGAAGGCCTGCCCGAATCATATCTCACCGGTCTCGATAAAGATATTTACGACGCGCAGTGCGCGCATCTGATTATTCGCCACAAAGCGACGGGCGCAGTCGTCGGCACATATCGCATGCAAAGCTATCGCGAAGCGGTCGAAGCCGCAGGTTTTTATTCGGCGAACGAATTCGATATTAGCCAAGTTCCCGCAGAAATTTTGGGGCGCACGATGGAGGTCGGTCGCGCGTGCATTCATGCCGAGCACCGTAACAATCGCGTGCTCTTTATGCTGTGGAAGGGGCTTGTCGCTTATCTTCTTTATAATCGGTTGCGCTACCTGTTCGGTTGCTGCTCGCTTGCTTCGCAAGACACGGCAGAAGGCGATCAATTGCTGCGCCAATTGCGTGCGGCAAACAACGTCCGCGCCGATTTCTGCGTCGCTGCCAAGCCGGGTTATGAAATATCGGCCAATGGCAGTGGTATACCGATAAAAACGCCCAAGCTGTTTCAAGCGTACCTCAACTATGGCGCGCAGGTTTGTAGTCAGCCCGCCATCGATCGAACGTTTAAGACGATCGATTATCTGGTGATTCTCGACATCGAAAAAATCGATGCTTTCGCTAAGAAATTATTTTTTCCTGCGTCGTATCGCGCAACGGGGGAACTCGCATAATGATTCGCGATCTGATCGAGCAAAATCTTTCATTACTGACGCAAGCGCAAGAGATTCTAACGCTCCTACCCGAAGCGCTCTATCGCCTGAGCAACG
>JAFEGD010000050.1 GCA_018240245.1 Spirochaetota bacterium
AGGCGAAATAATAACGCCCTGCACATTGTCAACGAACGGCGGGAACCGATAGCGAATATCTTCGGATCATAAAATAGGAGATAAAAATGAAGAACTTTAAATACATTGTTTTCGCGACGCTGGCCATCGCGCTTTTCAGCATGGCAGCAATGGCCCAGGGTGCAGGTGCCGCCGACAACGAATCGACCGTTTCCGCAGCTAAGGCTCTCGGTGCCGGACTCGGTTTCGGCCTCGTTGCCGGTCTCGCCGGTATCGGCCAGGGTTTGGTCGGTTCGCGTGCCGCCGAAGGAGCTGCACGTAATCCCGGTGCTTCGGGTTCGGTAATGACGCTTATGATCATCGGCCTCGCCATGATCGAGTCACTCGTGCTTTTCGCACTGCTCGTCGTCTTCGTTAAGCTCTAAAAAGAGCTTAACGGATCGAGTATTGCTCGAAATTCAAAGAACGGCGGCATCCGACCGAGAGACATCTCAAACGGGTTGCCGCCGTGTTATTTTGTGGCAAACACACCGTTTTTGGTGTTTACTTGCAACTTGGGACGTTTGAATGCGTTCTAATTAAAGATGACCAGCGACCTGATCGGAAAGATCGTAGCAGATAAGTATCGTATTGATTCGCTCATTCTGGAGAATGATTCGGGGGATATCTTTCGGGCTGTGCACGAATCCCGCGAGACACCATTGATACTCGAGGTCCTTCCACGCGCATTTTCAGTAGATAGCCGTTGGACAAAGAAATTTCTTGACCGTGCTCGGGCCGCGAGCGGCATTTCACACCCGAACGTGCTTCGCCTTGAAGATTATGGCGAAGATTCACGCGGTAATGTTTATGCCGGTTACGAAGCGGCGGAATCGACGCTTTTGAGTTCGCTGCTTGCACAACCGCTGCCGCAAGATCGGGCTCTCGACGTTGCGCGAGGTATCGCCCGCGCGGTCGAGGCGGCACACGAACGCGGTGTTATCCACGGACAACTGTCGCCGATCAAGGTATTTCTTGACGACGCTTCGACACCGAAGGTCTATGGCTTCGGCGGCGATTCGTTCGATGCTCCCCGCGACCGCTCCTCAGAGTTTCTCGCTCCTGAGCAAAGCAATGAATACCCGATCGCGGACAAAAGATCTGACATTTACGCTCTTGGGGCGATCCTAAAACGTATGCTTGCCGGTCCGGGCGTAGCCGATGGCCTCGCAGACACTTTGCCCGACAACGCTCATAAGGAACTCGTTCCGGTGATCGAAACGGCCATGGCCCGCGATCCGGAATTACGCTATGCGTCCGCCTCTGCATTCCGCGAAGATCTCGACCGACTTTACCTTGAATCCGGTGGTGTTGCCTCGATCCCAACCGCACCGAAGAAGCACAATATCTGGCAGACGGCGTTCATCGCATTGTGCGGCATCGTCGTGCTTGCCGGCGTGCTGATCTACGCAACTTATTCGAAAGGTAGCGATCCGACGGTAACGGCGAAAGCCGATGAAGGCAGCCTGCCCGTGCAGCCGATAAATCCTGCCACAGGCGCACAAGAAGAAGCCTTGCTCAAGAACTCGCCGATCGGCGATCCAAATGCCCTTCAAGATCCCTACTTGAATGGAGCAACGCCTGGCGGCGATGGTTACAATGCGTGGTCCAATGGTGTGATGCCTCCCGCGGGTGCTCCGCTCGGCGGAACGACCGCCGGCCCTCTCGCAGGTTCGCAGTTTCCGCAAGCTAATCAAAACAACGGCCTTCCGCCGGAAGCGATCGCACCGCCCGGACAAAGAGTTACCGTCCAGCCCGGCGGCAGCGTTTTTATGCCGAGCGAGGGCGGGGTCATCCTCGTTCCTGTTCCAAAGAATCAGGAACCCGACGCGACGCCCACACCAAAGACCGGAGCGGCAAATACCGCCGTGAAGAATCCTGCAGGTGCTGCCGGTACGCCAAAAGCAACCGCTCCTCCGGAGAAGGCGACCGACAAGCCCGCGGCCTCAGCGGCGGATCCTAAAAAGACACCGGCCGCAAAACCTGCGAAGAAAGGAAAAACTGAGGAAGAATAATTTGCGCGCCGCCTAGCGTGGCACTTCGAGCGTGGTTAGGATATCCGAGATCACGCTGTCGGTCGTCGCACCGTCAAGTTCGGCTTCCGCACGCAGAGAAAGCCTGTGCCTTAAGACGGGCAGCGCAACGTCTCGAACATCATCAGGCGTCGGAAAATCGCGTTCTCTGATCGCGGCCAACGCTTTCGAGCAAAGCAGCAATGCGATCGACGCTCTCGGACTTGCTCCGTAAAGGACTGCCGGGTGGTTTCGCGTTCTGCGGGTCATATCGACGATATATTTTTGGACGCCTGCCTCGGCCCGCATATTTCTAACCTCGAATCGGCACTGCTGAAGAGCGGACGGATCCTCGAGCGGCACGATATCGACGGCTTCGAGCCGACGCGAGTTAAAGCCGGCATCCCAGCGTGCGACGATCTCCTGTTCTTCGGTTTCAGCAGGATAGTCGATCAGGATCTTTATCAAAAAGCGATCGAGCTGCGCCTCGGGCAATGGATAAGTTCCCTCATACTCGATCGGATTCTCCGTCGCAAGAACGGTAAATATCGGCGAGAGTTTATACGGCTCGCCATCGATGGTCGTCTGGCGTTCCTCCATCGCTTCAAGCAAAGCGGCCTGTGTTTTCGGCGGCGTGCGGTTCACCTCGTCCGCAAGGAGAATATCCGTAAAGATCGGCCCGCGTCGCAGGTTGAATTCCGACGTCCGCATATTGAACACGTTCGTGCCCGTGATGTCGGAAGGCATCAGATCGGGCGTGAATTGAATACGCGAATACTGTGACCCGAGGATCTGTGCAAGCGTCTTGATCGTGAGCGTTTTCGCCGTGCCCGGAACGCCTTCGAGAAGAGCGTGGCCTTCGGCGAGCATGGCAATGAGTATTTGCTCGATCACAGCGTACTGGCCGACGACCGTTTTTGAGAGTTCGCGGCGAATATGCGCAACGAATTGAGGAGTTACATTTAGCATTTGTTCAAAAGACCAGGTCGAAAATTATTTTTAGTGCAAGCAGGAAAACTGCCGTGAGAAAGATACGCTTTAGCCAAACGTCGTTCATTCTAGC
>JAFEGD010000051.1 GCA_018240245.1 Spirochaetota bacterium
GATCGCCGCAAAACCGGCGAAGTGTCGCGCAAAGTTTTTCAAGACGAGCAAAATGCGACAGTGTGGAAAGACATCGGCGCGAAATTGCAGATTGGCGATGTCGTGAATGGCATCGTGACTAAGCACACGAACTCGGGCGTCTTCATTAACGTCGAGGGCATCGAAGGTTTTCTTCATCGCAGCAACATGACGTGGGAGCGCAAAGCCGATACGGCGAAAGACAAACTCGAAGTCGGCGCCGATGTTTCGGTACGCATTCTTGAAATCGAACCCGAGAACCATCGCCTATCGTTGGGGTTGAAGCAACTGACGGATGACCCATGGTCTACGGTACTCACCCGTTTCAAAGTCGGCGATCGCGTTCAGGGTAAAATTTCGTTCGTGGCGAACTACGGCGCGTTTGTCGAACTCGGCGAAGGGCTCGAAGGGCTGCTCCATATCACCGAGATGAGTTGGACACGTAAGGTGAACCACGCGAACGAAATAGTTAAAGTCGGCCAAGATATCGAAACCAAAATTATCGGCATCAATAAAGACGACAAGCGCATCTCGTTAGGGCTGCGCCAATTGCACGCAAACCCGTGGGATACGATTCGCAGCGAAGTCAAAGTCGGCGAAACGATGAAAGGTAAAATTCGCGGCCTCACGAATACCGGTGTATTCGTCGCGATTACCGATGCGATCGACGGGCTTATCAAAAAAGAAGACATCGCTTGGACAGAGCCCGCCCCCGACCCGAAAAGAACCTACAAGATCGGCGATGAAATCGAATTCAAGGTTATTGAGATTAATTCAGAGGATCGCAAAGTACAGTGTTCAATCCGCCATACGCTACCCAACCCTTACAAGAAATTGCGCGATAAGTACCCGCGCGGTACCGTCGTATCGGGAGTCGTTTCGGGCGTCGTCGATTTCGGTGTCTTCATCAAATTCGACGAAGGTTACGAAGGCCTGGCGCACATCTCGACGATGGAAAAAGAGCACGTGACGAACTTCAAAAAGACGCTTGCAAAGGGTCAAGAGATCCAAGCCGTCGTCAAGAGCATCGACCCCGAAACGCGCAAAATCTCGTTTTCGCTTAAAGACGTGAACTATGCGCTTGAAAAAATCGAAATGCGTCAATATCTCGAAAAAGAAAATACTAACCGTGCCGAGACGACGAGCCCGTTTGCGAACTTAAAAACACTCGTGTCGTGAAACGTACCCCGTTGACGGTCGTTTGGCAGATTTGCCGACGCGAACTCAGAAGTTATTTTCAGTCGGCGCTCGCGTATTTTATTCTCAGCGTTTCTTTTTGTCTCGCATTTCTTTGGGGCTATGCTTACATGAAGCACGAGAGCACGTCGTCGATTGCGATACAGCGCATTTTCTATATGCTTTCGGGTACGACGATGATTACCGCCGTCTTGATTTCGATGCGACTCATCGCCGAAGAAAAGATGCAGGGTACGATCGAGCTTTTGTTCACATCGCCGATTACCGAAAGTCAGCTCGTGCTCGGCAAATTTTCGGCGGCGGTACTTTTTCTTTTCATACAAGCCGTAATTACGTTACCGATTCCGTTGATTACCGTTATCTACGGCGGTACGAATGGCGGGCACCTTGTCGCCGGTTTTGTGGGAGTCATGCTGATCGGCGCGGCAACTACCGCAATGGGGATTTTCTACTCGTCGCTGACCAAAACGCAACTTTTGGCGGCGCTCATGACCGCAGCTAATCTTATTTTCTTTTTGCTCTTAGGTTTTTTCTCTCCTTACATCGATCAGCCGTTGAAGAGTGTGTTGCGCGAACTCAGCTTCTACGTTCACTTTATGGATTTCGAGAAAGGCGTTGTGGTGGTGAAGCACGTTGTGTTCTATTTAAGCATTGTTGTTTTTTATCTCTACGCGGCGTCGCTCGCGTTGACGGCGCGGCGTTGGCAATAGGTATTCTATGAATTTAGCGCAGCTATCCGAAAAATTCCGCAACTATCTTAGCCAGGCGATGCTCGCATCGCTTTTACTCTTTTATTTTGCCGCCAACTTTTCGACGAAGAGTTTCGGCTATTTGGTGACGCTGACGTCGGCGATACTCTTAATGGTCGCTTGCGGGGTCGCCCTCTACACGTTATACAATCGCAAGAGCGGTGCCTTTCGCACACTACAGATCGGCTATTGGCTTTCGATCGTTGCGCTCGTTTGCTATTTCGTACAGATCGATTTTTTCTGGCAGAAATTTGTGGGCGAGTCGCCAAGTTCAAGCGTCGAACGTTTTCGACAAATTCTGCAAATTGTGTATTTTAGCGCGTTTACGATTGCGCTCGTTATTTTTTTCTTGAACGCCGCCGTGCGCATCGAAGCGCGCGAAGCTGCAACCTCGCTCATAACCTTGGGGGGATTGCTCTTTTTACTAGTGGCTTTGAACTACTGGGCGCATTTGCGCCCCGCCGCCGTCGATATGACGTTGATGCGCAAATTTTCGCTCTCGCACGACAGCAAAGAAATTTTACGCGGTATCGAGGGCGAAGTAAAGGTTACGGCGTTCTATCCGTTTTTTAGCGATCTTTACCGCGATGTCGAGCTCGTGTTGCGCGACGCCGCTTCGGCGAACGGTAAAATTTCATACACCTTTATCGATCCGCTGCGCGAAAAGAATCTCGCCGACGAAAAGAAAGTCGATCGCATCGGTACGATTCTCGTCGAAGCGAAAGATGCTACCGAAAAAAACGCGAAAAAGTCGGAGCGTGTGACGCGCTTCGAGATCGTCGACGAAGACGGTATCAAGCGATTCGAGCGCGAACTTGTTTCGAATATTTTGCAGGTGAGCGGTCAGCGAAAAAATATCTATTATCTACAAGGACACGATGAAAAATCGGTGAGCGGTAATTCGAAAGAAGACACGATCGGTATCTTCGACGAAAACTTACGCGCGCTCAGACACTATCTGAAGCCATTGACCGTCGCCGAGGGTTTTCCGCAAAAGATGCCCGCCGCCGATTTGGTGCTCGTCATCGGACCGCGTCGCGATTTCACGGCGCTGGAGAAGCAGACGCTCAAGAAATATTTCGACGACGGCGGCAAAATATTCATCGCCGCCGACCCCGAAACACAGGTTGATTTTTCGTTCTTGCTCGAGCCACTCAAGGTCAAGTTTGTGAAGCAGCGCGTGCATAGCGACCTTGCGTTGCCGCCGGGTAAAACGACGATACAGTCGATTAACTATTCAGAGCATGCGATTACCGCGCCCTTTGTCAAACGTAGCGACGATCGCAAGGTGACGATTTTCCCCGGCGTCGGCTATCTCGAAGCGGACAAAGAGACGAATCCCGATTACGATATCAATTATTTTCTCTTGAGCCACTTCACAAGTTGGATAGACGCAATACCGAATGGGCTGCGCGACGATAAGAAAGAAGCGATCGCATCGTACAAGATCGGTATGGCGGTAAAATCAAAAAAAGGCACGGGACGCTTGGTCTTCATTGGCGACTCTGATTTTCTCGTGAATCGCTTCATCGACATGCAGCAGAATAAAGAGCTTGCGATGCGCGCTTTGGGTTGGCTCACCGAGAACGAACAGGCGACGGGAATCGTCGCTGGGCGCTACGACGACGAAAAGGTCAAGCTTACGGGCACGCGCGACACGGTTATTTTTCATCTGTTTTTCTATATTTATCCCGGTTTAATACTCCTCGTCGGTTTTTTTGTTGTGCGCGCGAAGCGGCGGCGTATGTCGGAGATGCGTTCTACCGAAAAATAAACAAGAGGTAATATTATGCAGTCACTCGCAAACAAAGTTGTTTGGATTACCGGCGTTAGTTCAGGTATCGGGCGTGCGCTTGCGCTCGAAGCGGCGGCGCGTGGCGCGAAGGTTGTGCTTTCGTCGCGACGCTTAGCCGATTTGAAAAAATTGCAACAAGAAGCGGGGTTGACTCTCGAAAACTCGCAACTCGTACCGCTCGATTTGAAAAAGTATCGCGATTTTCAAAAGCCGGTGGCCGCAGTTTTGAAAAAATTCGGCGCGGTGGATTATCTCGTTAACAATGGCGGCATCAGCCAACGCTCGCTCGCACACGAAACAAAATTTGCCGTTTATGAAGAACTCATGGCGGTGAATTATTTCGGCAATATCGCGCTTTCGCTCGCTCTTTTGCCCTCGATGCGCGCGCGTAAGTCTGGCGCGATTGTGACAATCTCGAGCGTAGCGGGTAAATTAGGTACTCCTTATCGCACCGGATATTCGGCGAGTAAATTTGCGACCAACGGTTTTTACGACGCTTTGCGTGCAGAAAATTATCGCGAGAATATTCAAGTGACGATCGTGTTGCCGGGTTATGTAAAAACTAACGTTTCGATTAACGCGCTCACCGCCGACGGCCGCCGCCAAGGCACCATGGATTCGGCCCAAGCGCACGGCATCGCCGCCGACGTGTGCGCGCGCCAAGCGTGGAGTGGAATTCTCCAAAAGAAAAATCAAATCGTTATCGCCGGCGCGCGCGAAAAATTTGCTCTCGTCGTGCATAATTTGTTTCCCACATTTTTTTCGCGCATTATTCGAAAGGCTAAGGTTACCTGAGCTCGCGTATGCGGCAGCTTATCGTCGTTGCGGCGTGTCTCTTCGCTTTCTGCTCTTGCCGGCGTAGCGAAAAACTCTTAGACGAGAAGCAGCGTTTTGCAGCATTGAACGACGTGAGCGCTTTTTCGCTCGCAGAAGTTTCCGAGGGCATTCACCGTTTGGTCGTAAACTTTTACGCGCCCGATTGCCCGCCGTGCGAAAACGAAGTGCCTGCGCTCAGGAGCTTCTACGAAAAATATCGTAACGATAAGACTCTGCGTTTTGTTTCGATCGGTTCAAACCTCAGAGCGATCGAACAAACGCCGAACTCGGGCAAAGACCCACCGCTCGACTACACACAAATTCGCGCAGAGCTTTCGCTCTTTGCTAAGAAATTTTCTCTCGCTTGGCCGCAATTCGCTGCCGACGGCGCAGCGCTTAAGAGTTGGCGCGTCACCGGTTTTCCCGAAACATTCATTTTTACAAGACAGAGTAAGTCGCTTATCTTACAGCGTAAGTTCATTAGCGAAATTTCTCTCGATACGCTAGAGCGCGAATTATATGGAACGCAGCGCTAAACGCGAACGTGTGACCGTTGCGGGACTTATTGTCTCGCTCGGCATTATCTACGGCGATATTGGTACATCCCCCCTCTATGTTTTTTCCGCTATTGGCAGTTCAAAACAAATAACGCGCGAGTTAATTTACGGCGGGCTCTCGTGCGTTTTCTGGACGCTCATGCTCGTCACGACGCTCAAGTATGTCGTCGTGACGTTGCGCGCCGATAACAAAGGCGAGGGCGGTATCTTTTCATTGTACACGTTAGTGCGGCGGCGCGGACGTTGGCTTATTGTGCCGGCGATTATCGGCGGTTGCGCGCTGCTCGCCGACGGCATGATTACGCCGCCGATTTCTGTTACCTCGGCGATTGAGGGGCTAGAATTTCTAATTCCCGAAATACCGACGGTTAAAATAGTTATTACAATTTTAACGGTACTTTTTTTTATGCAGCAATTCGGCAGCAATGTCGTCGGCAAGATGTTCGGGCCGCTCATGTTCATTTGGTTTGCAATGCTCGCGGTGCTTGGGCTCTCGCAGATATTGCGCTATCCCGATATCGTACAAGCGCTTAACCCCTATTATGCGTGGCGACTTTTATCGCAATATCCGGGTGGGTTTTTTATTTTAGGCGCGGTCTTTCTCTGTACGACCGGTGCCGAAGCGCTCTACACCGATCTCGGGCATTGCGGACGCGGTAACATTCGCGTGACCTGGGGCTTTGTCGTCGCCGCGCTCATCTTGAATTATTTTGGCCAAGGCGCCTTTCTCATGGGGCATGAGGGCGAAATGTTCGACGGCGAAGGCAAATTGGGGGGATTAACTCCGTTCTATGCACTGATGCCGAAAGCGTTTCTCCCGTATGGTATTGGGGTTGCAACGATTGCGACGGTTATCGCTTCGCAAGCATTAATCAGCGGCACGTATACGCTGATCGCCGAAGCGATTCGCTTGAACCTTTGGCCGAAGGTACGTATAAAATTTCCTTCGATTCTTAAAGGGCAAATTTACGTGCCGAGTGCGAACCGAATCTTATGGTTAGGCTGCTGCTCGATTACGCTCTATTTTCAAAAAGCTTCGAATATGGAGGCTGCGTACGGTTTGGCGATTACTCTCAACATGATCGTAACGACCCTCTTGCTTTCGGTCTATCTACGTATGCACGGTACTTCGTTGCCCGTGGTCGTGATTGCTTTTTGCGGGTTTCTTATGATCGAGGTTTCTTTCTTGATCGCCAATTTGGATAAATTTTCGCACGGCGGCTACGTCTCGTTGGTCATGGGATTATGCTTTTTCATTGTCATTTGGTCGTGGTACGCTGCGCGTAAAATTCGTAATCGCTATACTGACTTTGTGCGTCTCGAAGAATATTACGACACGCTACATAATTTAAGCCACGACACCACGATCAATAAGTATGCGACGAATCTCGTTTACATGACTTCGGCGAACAATAAGTACGAGATCGAATGGAAGGTAATGTATTCGCTCTTGCATAAGCAACCGAAGCGCGCCGATATCTATTGGTTTGTGCATGTCGATGTGACCGACGAACCGTACACGCGCTATTGCAACGTCGACGTGCTGGTGCCGAATGATGTCATTCGTGTCGAATTCAAATTGGGTTTTCGCGTCGCACCGCGCATCAACCAATATTTTAGAAAAGTCGTCACAGAGCTGGTCGAGCGACAAGTCGTCGATGTCACGAGTCGCTATGCGTCGCTGCATGAGAAAAATATTACCGGCGACTTTCGCTTTATTGTGCTCGATCGCGTGATTACAAGCGACCACAACTTCAATTTCTATCAACGTATTATTCTTGCATTACATCGACTCTGGAAATCTCTTTGTCCGGGCGAAGAAAAGAACTTCGGCCTCGATACTTCGCTTGTCGAAGTCGAGCGCGTGCCTTTAGGGGCGACACCCACGGCCGATTTCAATCTTGAACTCCGCATTTCTGCGGATTGAGTAGAGGCGGGTCGTAAAACGCACCCCGTCACTCGAGCAAAACGCGCTTGTCATCATAGCCCGCCTTCGCGACGCAGAAAGGCGTTTCGTGAATTCTATGCGACAACAAGACACTCATACGCAAGCGTCGCTTGCCGGTTTTATCGTCGCGCTCGGCATTATCTACGGGGACATTGGTACATCCCCCCTCTATGTATTTTCAGCGATTGCGGCAAAACGTGTGGTAACCGAAAACCTCATTTTAGGCGGGCTATCGTGTGTCTTTTGGACGTTGACGCTCATCACGACGGTAAAATATGTCCTGGTGACGTTGCGCGCCGACAACCATGGTGAGGGCGGTATTTTCTCTCTCTACACGTTGGTGCGACGTTATAGCCGCTGGCTCATTATTCCCGCGCTCATCGGTGGGTGTGCACTGCTCGCCGACGGCATGATTACGCCGCCGATTTCGGTTTCGTCTGCGGTCGAGGGGCTTGAAGCGCTGATTCCCGAAATTCCGACGGTAAAAATCGTCGTTGTGATTTTGACGGGGCTCTTTATTTTTCAACAGTTTGGTACGAGTATTGTCGGGCGTTGGTTTGGACCGATTATGCTCGTCTGGTTCTTGATGATCGCATTTTTAGGATTGCTACATGTTGTGAAAAATCCGATCGTGTTCAAAGCGGTCAACCCTTGGTATGCGTATAACTTGCTCGCGAATTATCCGCAAGGCTTTTGGATTTTAGGCGCGGTTTTTCTCTGCACAACCGGCGCCGAAGCGCTCTATACCGATCTGGGGCATTGCGGTCTCAAAAATATTCGCACGAGTTGGGCATTTGTAAAAGGTGCGCTCGTATTAAACTATTTTGGGCAAGCCGCTTTTTTACTTTCGATCCAAGGCCAAAGTCTAGATGCTAACGGTCGCACAGCGAAGGGACTGACGCCTTTCTATTCTCTCATGCCCGAATGGTTTTTGCCGGTAGGTATTTTTGTTGCAACATTTGCGGCGGTGATCGCATCGCAGGCGATCATCAGCGGAACATTCACTCTTATCGCCGAAGCGATTCGTTTGAATTTATGGCCGAAGGTCCGCATCAAATATCCGTCGAATTTGAAAGGCCAGATTTACGTGCCGAGCGCAAACCGCCTCTTGTGGTTCGGTTGCATTGGCGTCACCGTATGGTTCGGCAAAGCGACTAACATGGAGGCCGCATACGGTCTGGCGATTACGTTCGACATGATGATGACGACGACGTTGATAACAATATTTATTATTTCGCATCTAAAAAATATCCCTTTCGCAGCCATTGTGTTTTTTTCTTTTCTGACGATCGAGAGCGCTTTTCTAATCGCAAATCTTGAAAAATTTGCGCACGGGGGTTGGGTGACGCTCGTGATGAGTTTTGCGCTTTTTCTCGTGATGTGGTCGTGGTATTCGGCGCGAAAAATTCGCAATCGTTTGGTCGAGTTTGTCGAGCTTGCCGAATACTTCGACGTGTTGCACGAACTGAGCCACGACACGTCGGTCGCCAAGTATGCGACGAATCTCGTCTACCTCACTTCGGCCAATAACGCGAAAGAAATCGAGTGGAAAGTTATCTATTCGCTTTTCTACAAACAGCCCAAACGGGCGGATGTATACTGGCTGGTACACGTCGATGTGACCGATGAACCGTATACGTTAGCGTATAAAATCGACGTGCTTGTACCGAACGATGTTATTCGCGTCGATTTCAAGTTAGGTTTTCGCGTCGAACCGCGAATAAATCAATTTTTCAGAAAAGCCGTCGAGGCGTTAGTCAAAGAAGGCGTTGTCGATATTTCGAGTCGCTACACGTCGCTACAGCAGAAAAATATTCTCGGCGACTTTCGCTTCGTCGTTTTCGATCGTGTACTCAGTCACGACAACGAACTTAACGTCTACGAGCGTATCGTGACGCAAATCTATAAGTTTTTGAAGGCGCTCTGTCCGAGCGAAGAGAAGGCTTTTGGTTTAGACACGTCGATTGTCGATATCGAGCGTGTTCCGCTCATGGTGTCGAAGCCTCGCGAATTTCAATTAGAGAGAATCAGTTGATGCAAAACGAATTTTCACGAACGATTAGATCATTTCAGAGCCGCATCGCCGTGCAAAGCCCCGAATTTGTCGCGAATGAGAAAGCCTACGCGCTGCATTTGAAGACGTTGACCGATGCAGCGGCACGGCTTAAGCGCGAAAGTCGCGCCGCGGCTGTCGCTCGCCATACAGAGCGCGGCAAATTATTCGCACGCGATCGCATTCGCACGCTGCTCGATATCGATTCGCCGTTTCTCGAACTCGGCGCATTTGCCGGGCTCGATCTCTATCCCGGCGAAGAAATTCCGGGAGCAGGTGCCATTGCCGGTTTGGGCTTTGTGCAGGGGCGCCTGGTTGCGATTCTTGCGAACGACGCTACTGTGAAAGGCGGTACGTATTACCCCATAACCGTCAAAAAACATTTACGTTTGCAAGAGATTGCGCTACAGAATAATCTGCCGTGCATTTACATGGTCGATAGCGGCGGTGCGTTTTTGCCAATGCAAGACGAAGTGTTTCCCGATCGCGATCACTTTGGTCGCATCTTTTATAACCAGGCGCGCATGTCGACTTTGGGTATCGCACAGATC
>JAFEGD010000052.1 GCA_018240245.1 Spirochaetota bacterium
TACGTTCGAGTACAATCGGCGGCACTTGGTCGGCGATGTTGCCGCCGAAGTGTGCGACCTCTTTAATGATCGTGCTCGAGATAAACGAGTTGTCAGAACTTGCCATGAGAAAAACCGTCTCCAGATCGGGTAAAAGTTTGCTGTTCATGAGAAAAATTGCGTGCTCGTAGTCGAAGTCAGAAACTGCGCGGAGCCCTCGTATAACGATGCGCGTGTTGTGCGTGCGGCAGAAGTCGACGAGCAACCCCTCGAATGTCACGACTTTAACTTGTTTAAAATCGTGTACGACCTCGCGAATGATGTCGACGCGCTCGTCGGGCGAGAACAGACTCTTTTTTGAGGTGTTTTTAAGCACAGCGATCGTGAGCGAATCGACCATTTTTGCCGCCCGCTGCACGATGTCGAGATGACCGTTCGTGAATGGGTCAAAGCTGCCGGGGTAGACTGCGTTACGCACACTTCAGTTTTTCAAACTTTGCCGGGGCGTAAAGAAATTCCATATTCGTATCGGTCGACGGCTTGAATACAATTGAATTTACCGTACCGAAATGGGTAGAATACAGTTGTCAGCGATAGCGAGCGCTATCGTGCTCTTCATGGTTTGCAAAGGCGAGTATAAGCGCCCCGAAAACGAACACATTACGCCGCAACGCGAATACTCCGTTGGTAATGCGCGCGAATGGGAACCTTTGGAAAAACAATTAGAAATTCAGGTACGTAAATCCATCCACGCCGGCAAGCCGGCGCTCTTGGTCGAAGTACCCAATGCAAAGGTCGACGAATCGACGTATATCGAAAAAATCGGCGTTATGACGATGGGCGGTAAAGAACTTGCGGTGACTGAAATCCAGCGGGAGAGAAATCCTCTGACGTACGCATACTTTGATTGGCAGCTCATACCGTGGTCGGGCAAAATTAAGGCGTTCGTAAAATGGAATAAATACGATTTGTGGGTGAAAGAAACGGACGTAAAAGATATCAGAGGAAACGCGCAATAACTTATGAATTTTTCGATTCTGCCGATATTCGACTATGCAGGTTACTCCCCGGCGCGCGCTCGAAAGCTTTGTCTTGCAAAAAAAACTTTCGCCGCGTAAACTGCGCAACCTCGTGCAGGTGGCGACAACCGCCGAGCGGCTCGGCGAGCGGCCTTATCTAGAACGCGCCGAGCTCGATAAAATTGTCGGCAAATTTGGCGTCGCGCCCGATGTCACGACGTGGGGCGATTTCTTCGCCGCCGAAATTGCGACCGACCATTGGGAAAAAAACGACGCCGCGTTTGAGAAAATCTGCGAAACGGTGGTATTCGATTTTATCGCCGCGTGCCTGATCTTTAGCGACAAACCGCAAGCGTTCATCGCGAGCGCGATGGCACACTACCAAGAGAGTCTCGCACGCGACGTGTCGGTGCGCGACGGCGAAGACTTAGAGCGGATTCACCTAGGTATTCTCGGCGGCTATTTTACGCAGATGGGGCTCATAAAAGATCGCCTCAACGACGCCGACATGGCATTCTTCGATTCGTTTAGCGTCAGAACCAAAATCGCGTAACTAGCGAATCTAAATCCACCGCAGAGCGTCTTGCAAAAAATCGGCAATGGGCAATACCTGAACGCTGTGCTGAAAGCGCGCGCTCGTGCCCCCGTAGAGCATAAACAGCTCTGCTTGCGGGTAGTCCTTTTTAAACTCGCTAAGACCGTGAAAATCGTCATCGCGTAGCCGTGCGCTCGATTTGACTTCGATTGCCTTGATGCCACGCTCACCATACAGAATAAAATCAACTTCGATGTGCGTCTGCGTGTGCCAAAAATATAATTTATAGCCCAATGCTTGGTATTCGTTTCGTGCGGTGAGTTCTTGCAACACAATTGTTTCGAGTGCTTGCCCGTTGAGTTCGCTATCGATATCCAGCGGGCCTCTGGGGCGAATCGTTTTAAAAACTCCCGCGTCGAAAAAGTAAAATTTACGGCTCTTGAGTAAGCGCCGTTTTGCGCGCAGGCTAAACACGTCGAGAAAATGCGCGAGCAGCAAATCATCGAGAATTTGAAAAAAATTGGCGACGGTCTTGCGCTCGACCGAGCAATCTGCCGCAACTTTCGACACATTGACGACTTGTGCCTGAGAAAATGCCGCCGCTTCGAGAAAACGCGCGAACGAACCTAAATTTTGTACGAATCCTTCCTGCTGCACCTCTTCGCGCAGATATGCGGCAACGTAGGCGTTAAGGTATTCGTGGTAATCGTCTTTCAAGTACGCGCGAGGTAGCAGTCCGCGTTGTAATGCTTTCTTGAGGTTGAACGCATTGCCCAATTCTAGCGCGGTTAAAGGGTAGGCGCGCTTGATAAACGCACGACCTGCCAATAAATTGACTCCCGAGCGGCGTAACTTGCGTGTGCTCGAACCGGTAAGCACAAAGCGCATGCCGCGTTTTTCAATGAGTCGATGAATTTCGTCGAGCAGCGCCGGTATTTTTTGTATCTCGTCGATGACGACCCAGCCTGCGTGGCGTTTGGGAATCATTCCGTCGAGTTGCTGCGGGTTCGCGAGTAACGTACGAAAAAGTTCATCTTCGAGCAGATCGAAAAAAATAGCTTGTGCGAAGGCTTGGCGAGTAAATTGCGATTTGCCGGTACCACGCGGACCGAGAAGAAAAAAGCTATTGTTCGACGGATAAGAGATTTGTCTGGGAATCATAATTCCATTATTTATAAAATAATGGAAAAGTCAATTCCATTACTCATGTTATGCGTTTTGTTGCTGTTGAGATAAATTGATGGAAAATCATTGGAGGGAGTTTTCGCTCAGTCACCACTCA
>JAFEGD010000053.1 GCA_018240245.1 Spirochaetota bacterium
CGACCGTGACCAGTTTTTCGCCCTGTACGACGAAACAGATGCAGGGCTCGTACAGCGAGTGTACGGGCCCCGTCTTGTGCTCGCGTTTGACAATTTTCAGCGCCGCGAGCGGGGTGTCTGAAATTTCGCTGCGGGTCGAATATTTTTTTGCCAGATCGATTAACTCTTGCGGAATTGCAGATGCAGTAATCGCCGGGCTGCCCATGTTACTCCGCTGGCGGCATGTGTTCATTGAGACCAATAAACTTTTTGCGATATTCGTCGACGCCATTACTCTCGGCAAAGCGCAAGAAATTGACGCGCTCCACCAGAATTTCTTGTGCGTCGGGTTTTTCTTTTAAGATCGTCATAACCTCGCGGATAAACGCATCGAGCGGCATCGCACTCGGGTCGTTCGCTTGATAATCTCCCGTCAAGTGCGTTTGCACATAAGGCGGGGCGAGTTCGAGCACCGCTATCGGCGTGTTTCTGAGTTGGTAGCGCAGCGTCTGCGAATACGAGTGTATCGCCGCTTTGGTCGCGCAGTATGTCGGGAAAGCCGCGAGCGGCATGAAGGCGAGCCCCGAAGAGACGGTCATGATGAATGCCGCATCTTGTTTCAAGAAATGAGGGATCAGCGCCGTATTGAGTCGCATCGGGCCCAAGAGATTTGTCGCAATCGTATCGCTTTGGATTTTTAGCGAATCGGCTTTTTTCAAATTTTCGGGCTGCATGATGCCCGCGTTTTGAATGACCGCATTCAGCCGGGGATGGTCGGCCAAAACTTGCTTTGCCATCGCATCGATACTTTTACCGTCAGTCATGTCGACCGGGTACGTAGCAAAACCTTCTGCCTTGGCTTTTGCCAGTTTCGCCTCGGAGCGGTTGGTGACAATGACCTCGTTGCCTAATTTGCGCAGCTCGTCAGCAAGCGCAAACCCGATACCAGAGCCGCCACCGGTAATAAGAATAGTGTTATTTGTCAGTTTCATGTATCCTCCTCATGGATAGGCATAGTTAACAGAAAACATCCAACCCCGCCCAGCCCGATGCTCTTGCCGATTTGCCTAATCCTCCAGAAGGGTTGCTTTACTTACGCTTTTTCAACCTGAGCGCATTGGTAATCACCGACACCGAACTTAAACTCATCGCTGCCGCGCCGATCATCGGCGAAAGCAAAATGCCGAAGAAAGGATATAGCACCCCCGCCGCGACCGGCACTCCGAGAAAATTATAGACGAAGGCAAAGAAGAGGTTTTGCTTGATGTTGCGCATCACGCGCAGGCTGAGGTCGCGCGCGTCGGCGATTTTGACGAGGTCGCCTTTGACGAGCGTCACCCCCGCGCTTTCCATCGCGACATCGGTGCCCGAGCCCATCGCAATACCGACATGCGCGCGCGCGAGTGCGGGGGCGTCGTTCACGCCGTCGCCCGCCATCGCCACGATGCGGCCTTCGCCCACGAGCTGCGCTACGTGCGTTGCCTTCTCTTCGGGTTTGACGTCGGCGTGAAAGTCGTCGATGCCGAGTTCGCGCGCAATCGCGGCTGCCGTCTGCGCATTGTCGCCGGTCAGCATCACGACATGCACGCCCTCGCGCTTGAGCGTGCTAATCGCCGTTGCGGTTGTTGCCTTGATCTTGTCGGCAATCGCGACGACGCCCGCGAGACGGTTTTCTTCGCCGAGAAAAACAACGGTTTCGCCGCGCGCGCGGTGTTCGTCGATAAAGCTGCGCGCTGCCGCAACGTTTAAGCCGTTTTGCAGCATTAACTTCTCATTACCGATAAAGCTGCGGTGGCCGTCGATTTTCGCCTCGACACCGCTGCCGGTGAGCGACTTGAAATCGCTCGCGGTGGGAGCATTAACGCCTTTGTCTTTGGCTTCTTTAATAATAGCCAATGCGAGCGGGTGTTCGCTCGATTTTTCGAGCGCCGCAGCGTGCGCCAATACCGTCGTCGCATCGGTGTCGGGGGCGGCAAAGATCGCCACGACCGAAGGTTTGCCTTCGGTGAGAGTTCCGGTTTTATCGACGACGAGCGTATCGACCTTGCCCAACGTTTCGAGCGCCTCGGCGTTCTTGATGAGGATACCCTGGTGTGCCGCGTTACCGACGCCGACCATAATCGACATCGGCGTCGCGAGGCCCAACGCACAGGGGCAGGCGATGATTAAGACGGCAACGGCGTTGACGAATGCATACGCATAGCGCGGTTCGGGGCCGAAAAATACCCATACGACAAACGTGATTGCCGCTATCGCGACGACCGCCGGTACAAACCACGCTGCAACCACATCGGCAAGACGTTGAATCGGTGCGCGGCTGCGTTGGGCCTGCGCCACCATGTCGACAATTTGCGCGAGCAGCGTCTCGCTGCCAATGCGCTCGGCGCGCATAACGAAAGAACCGGTCGTATTGATCGTGCTGCCAGTCACCTTATCGCCGGTCTTTTTTTCGACCGGCACCGGTTCGCCGGTAATCATCGATTCGTCGACATGGCTCGCGCCTTCGACGACGCTGCCGTCGACCGGTACTTTTTCGCCGGGCTTGACGCGCAAGAGGTCGCCTTTATGCACATGCTCCAGGGGGATGTCTTCTTCTGCGCCTGCCGCATCGACGCGGTGCGCAGTTTTTGCCTTCAGCCCTAAGAGCGCCTTAATCGCGCCGCCGGTCGAATCGCGCGCCATAAGTTCGAGCACCTGCCCGAGTAAGACAAGGGTTGTAATGACGGCGGCCGCCTCGAAGTAAAGATCAACAGTACCTGCATGTCCCTTAAACGCATCGGGAAAAAGTCCCGGAAAGAGCAACGCCACGACGCTGAAAAGATAGGCCGATAGCGTACCCAAGGCAATCAGCGTAAACATATTCGGCGAAATATTTTTCACCGAACGCCAACCCTTGACCAAGAGTGGCCATCCCCCCCAAAGTGTTACGGGAGTAGCGAGGATAAATTGCAACCAGCCGAACCAACCTTGAGGTAAGCGGTGTTGTATATGCAAACCGGGTATCATGTCACCCATCGAAATCACGAAGAGCGGCAGCGTGAGAATTACCGACGTCCAGAAGCGGCGCTTCATGTCTTTGAGTTCGTGGTTTTCGGTATGCTCTTCGGTCTGCACCATGGGTTCGAGCGCCATGCCGCATTTCGGGCAGTCACCGGGGTGGTCTTGAATGATTTCGGGATGCATCGGGCAGGTATATTTACCAATGCTCGGTAAGGGAGTGGCTTTAGCCACACCCTTACCGAGCATATATTTTTGGGGTTCGGCAAGAAACTTCTTTTCGCAATTCAAACCGCAAAAATAAATCGTTTCGCCTTTATAAACTTGCTTCGCCGCC
>JAFEGD010000054.1 GCA_018240245.1 Spirochaetota bacterium
AAATCGTTTCGCCTTTATAAACTTGCTTCGCCGCCGCTTTCGCGGGGTCGATCATCATGCCGCAGACCGGGTCTTTGACCTTACCCGCATGCGTACTGTGGTCATGTCCGTGATGCGCATGCTCATGGTGGTGGTCGTGTTTCATTATGCGTTTAATATAGTGTTCTAAGAGTTAGTCGTCTAACATTTTTGGGACTCGCGTAGCGAGTCCAAAAAATGTTCTTACTCCCAATCGAAAAAGAAGTCTTTGTTGCCGAGAGTTTCGCCGCGTAGATCGTCGCCGGTTTTTTCATCGAATTCTGCGCAGATTTCGCGCAAAATGTTCATCTCTTCTTCCCAGTACGCGGCGTTGGCAAATTCGGGAAAAGCCGCTTTGAAAGCCGGGTCTTCGTAGCGGCGGGCAATCCACCCCGAGTAATGAATTATGCGCATCGCGCGCAACACTTCGCAAAGGGCAAGCCAGCGATCGTCGAACTCGCGAAACTCGCGGTACGCATCGAGAAATATTGCGCGCGAGCGCAGCGAATCAAGCGACGTTCCGGGAAAGAGCATCCAGATGTCTTGCACCGCCGGGCCGACGAGCGCATCGTCGAAGTCGAGTAGAAACCAACCGTCGGCGCCGTTCAAGATATTGCCTTTGTGTAGATCGCCGTGAATCGGGTGCAGGGGGATTTCAGACGCAAGTTCGGTATACTTTCGAGCGACAAGAGTCGCAAGGTTTTCGTAATCGGTCTCGAATTCGGGGAGTAAAAATTTTTTCTCTTTGAGAAGCGCGAGTGGTTCGTCTATAAAGCGCTGCACGCTGAACTGCGGGCGGCATTGAAAGCGCTGTGCCGCGCCGACGTTATGTACGCGCGCTAAGAGACGCCCCAAAATTTGTAGATCGATATCCGAAAGTTCTTCGGGTTCGCGCCCGCCCGTGCGCGGCCAGAGCGCAAAATAAATACCCTGCTCTTCGAAAAGAGAACCGGTATCGATCTTGAGCGGTGCAAGGCACGAAAGCTCCGCTTCGCGCAGGGCAAATAAAAAAGCATGTTCTTCGAGAATTTGCTCGCGGCTCCACCGACCCGGTCTGTAAAATTTGGCGACGAGGTGGCGACCGTCTTCGAGGCGCAAGTCGAAGACGCGATTTTCCATGCTGTTGAGTTGTGCAATGTGGCCGCTCGGCTCAAGCCCCAAGGCCGCGACAGCGGCGATGATTTCGTCGGGCGTGAGACGATAGAAGAAATTGCGATCGGCATCGTCGCGATGTTCGGGTGCTATGACAGACGAACGCAAAATTTTATTGTACGTCAAATAATTTCAAAATAGCGTTTCGTTTCCCAGTCGGTGACGGCGTTTTGAAATTCGCGCCATTCCCATTCGCGCGTGGCGGCAAAATGTTCGACGAGCTCGGTACCTAAAATCTCGCGCGCGATTTTCGAATCGGCGAGGCGGCGCGTCGCATCGAGTAAATTGTGCGGCAGACGCGCGGTTTTGCTTTCGGTGTACGCGCTGCCTTTGACCGGCGCGTCTTCGAGCTTGAGCTTGTGCTCGATGCCGTAGAGCCCGGCGGCCAAGGACGCGGCGACCGAGAGATACGGGTTGACATCCGCCCCCGGCACCCGCACTTCAAGGCGCGTCGATTTTTCAGAACCGATAATCACGCGGTGCGACACCGTGCGGTTGTCGATGCCCCACGTGGGCTTGACCGGTGCCCAATAGCCGTCGACGAGGCGCTTGTACGAATTCACCGTTGGCGCAAAAAACGGCAGCATTTCGGGCAAGAGCAAAAGTTGACCGGCAAGATAACTCTTGAATGCCGCGCTCATCTTGTGCGCATCGTGCGCGTCAAAAAAAATATTCTCGCCGTTTGTGTTCCACAGCGATTGGTGCATGTGCCCCGAACAACCGGGCAGTGTCGCCGACCACTTCGCCATAAAGCTCGCCATGATGCCAAAGCGCGCGGCGATGTCTTTGGCGCCCGCCTTGAACAGCGTCGCGCGGTCGGCGCTCTCTAACGCATCGCTAAAACAAATCGCCGCTTCGTAGACGCCCGGCCCCGTCTCGGTGTGCAGCCCTTCGATCGGCACGCCGAACGCGGTGAGCTCGTCCATGAGCGCGTTGAAGTAGGCGCTCTCTTTACCCGCGCGAATGAGCGAATAGCCGAACATACCAGGGCTAATCGGTTCGGGGCGAATATAACCTTTCGCGTCGAGACTCTGCGGCGTTTCGCGAAAATTAAACCACTCGAACTCCATACCGTTTTTCGGGGTGAATCCCATCGCGGTTGCTTTATCGATAACCCGGCGGAGTGTTTGGCGCGGGCAGATCGCAAGCGGCGTCGCATCGGCGGCGACGAAATGCCCCAAGAAAAACGGCACGTTGTTATCCCACGGCACTGTGCGTTCGGTCATAGGGTCGAGTTGCACAAGCGCATCGGGGTAGCCGGAGTGCCAGCCGGTATATTTTACGTTATCGTAGCAGACATCGCTCGCATCCCAGCCCAAAACGACGTTGCAGAAACCGAAGCTCGATTCTGTGGCAGAAACAAATTTGTCGATATGCAAATATTTGCCGCGCAAGATGCCGTCGATGTCGGCGACCGCGACTTTAACTTTTTTGACTCCCGCATGTTCGAGGCGTTCGAGCACGCGCTTGAAGTCGGTCGGCTTTTCGCTCATGGCGTCT
>JAFEGD010000055.1 GCA_018240245.1 Spirochaetota bacterium
ATCGGCGGCAGCGCACTAGCCATCGCGGTACTCATATCGTTTGCAAGTTTTTGAATAAGATCAAAAATCGTTGCGTCAAGTTTTCCCACAGTAGTCTTCGCGACGGCGATTTGGCCGGTGTGTACGTCGATCGCCTTGGTTTGAATCTGCACCTTGTCGCCGACCGAAACGAAATTGCCGATGACGACGACATCGGCGCTGGTGGCACGCCCCCGTTCGCGCGCGGCGTTTTCATCGAAGGTGGTCGAATTTGCATCCCGTAATAGAGACGCAGCATGCTGCGTCTCTACGGGGGCTGTGCGCGGCAGCAAATAAAACTTCCCCGTTTTCTTGAGCGGGTCGAGCAGCGCCTCGGCGACGCTCACACTCAAATAATCTGACTTGGTATCTTTCGCTTGGTTGACAAAATCGAGAACGAGAACTTTGCGAGGTATGACATTCCCCTCCTGTGGAGCGGGACGGGGTGGTGTCTCAAGTGCAGTTTTTTCCGCCTGCGCGTGTAGGGGTAGGCTCCCTACGACTGCGCTCAGGGCAAGTAATCCTACCCCTACAAAGAATAACCCCGCGAACGAAATTAAAACGCCACAGAGGCGGATGCACCATGGCCCAAAAATTTTTGACACAACGCGCATAACTTCACCGCCCCCTGAGCGGTGAGCGGTGAGCGGTGAGCGGTGAGCGGTGAGCGGTGAGCGGTGTCGAGGACGAGGGCGACGACTACAAGCATGGTCTACGCGGTATCGTAGCGGCGCCCTGTCAATGCGAAATGGTTTTTTGAAGAGCGACTAGGTGGAAAATCGCTTCAGCGATTTTCCGCCTAGTCGCTTAAGACTTCACCAGCAACGCCGTCGTCTCCGCATGGTGCGTCCACGGAAAAAAATCGAAGAGGTGCATTTTTTGAACGCGATACCCCTCGGCGGAAAAATATGCCAAGTCGCGCGCGAGTGTCGCCGCATTGCACGACGAATAAATAATCGTGCCTGAAAAATTCTTGAGCGCCGATTCGCGGAATTTTTTCCACGTTGCTTCGAGAAGACCGGCGCGCGGCGGATTGATAATCAGTAACTCGGGTTGAAATTGTTGCACTGCATTTGTCAGCGAAGATGGCAGTCGTTCGGGTAAAAACAAATCGGCTTTATAATAGTGTTCTGAAAAATCTTGGCTGCACTGTCGGCCGTTGTTGATAAATTTTACGCGCTCAACCTGTTCTTTCGAGAGAAGATCGGTCGCCAAAATTTCGAAATCGAAACGTTGCGCGAGCATGCGTGAAATAAAGCCGAATCCCGAAAACAACTCGAACACACGTCTTTTGCCGGCGGCGGCGGTCAGATAGTAATCGGCCATTTGCGTAAGCCACACGGGCAAGGCATTCAGATTTACCTGAAAGAAACTCGTGACCGGAAACTCGATTTCTGTCGTTTGCCCCGGCGGCCACGCCACCGTGTATTTCGCCAACGTGTCGGCTTCGTTCTTGCTATTGAGTTCGGTAAATACCGCTGCACCGCTGGTATCCATTCGAATACGCGCGGCTCGCACCGCCACCGAATATTTGGGCAACTTGCCGCGCAAGTCTTTCTCGCGAAAAATTAGACAGCCGTGTTCGGGAAAAGCGCGCGTACGATACGAAAGCGGTTCGTAAAATCCGTACGTGCCGTACTTGTTGATATGAATCTGCACATGATTACGATAGTGCCAGAGCGCGGCGTCGGGTAATTGTTCGACAACAATTTCAGGCGCGGTGACTTTGCTGCGCTCCAACTGCGTTCTTAGCCAACCTGTTTTATAGGCAGTTGTCGTTTCATAACTCATGTGCTGCATACGGCAACCGCCGCAGCGTAAATAATTTTCACAGCGCGGCTCTTGTCTCTCTACTGCGGTGGTCGCGAGCGCCCATGCCGGGTGTATAAATTCGCAGGCTACCAACTCGGGAGGCAGTTCGTCGCGTCGGGCTAACACCCCGTGCGCGTGCTTCGACTTTACCTGCGCGAGGCGCGCGACAAAACGTTCGCCGGGTAAAACACCCCAAATAAAAAAAACATGCGGTTTGAATTGTTCTTTGAGCGCTTCGTCGACAAAGTAGGATAACCCTAACCCCTCGGCGACAAAAGCTTTGCATTCGAGTTCGACAAAAGCGCCGGGCTTTAATTTCCGAATGTTCATGGGTACGATGTACCCATGAACATTCGATTTTCTTTTGTAAAAAGAAGGGAAAATCTTAAGGGGGAACTGCGTCCCCCCTTAACAACCCCGCTCCCTTTCATGATTTTTTTAATGCCGAAAGTGGCGCATTCCGGTAAAAACTAATGCTATGCCGTGTTCGTCGGCGGCGGCGATACTGTCGGCGTCTTTAATCGAACCGCCCGGCTGCACAATCGCTTTCACGCCGATCTTGGCGCAGGTATCGACGCTATCGCGAAACGGGAAAAACGCTTCGGACGCCATCACCGAATCTTTCAGAGCAAGATTCGCCTCTGCCGCTTTTTTTTCGGCGATGTGAATTGCGTCGATGCGGCTCATTTGCCCGGCCCCAATCGCGAGTGTGCGATTTTCTTTTGCGAAAACGACGGTGTTCGATTTTACGAACTTTGCCACGCGAAACGCAAATTCGAGATCGTGCATCGTCTCGGCGTCGGGCGAACGTTTCGAGACCGTCTTAAGTGCGGATGCATCCCATAGCTCATGGTCGGGCTCTTGGAGTAGATATCCGCCGGCCCCGGGCAGCGAGCGTACATCTTTTTCAGAAGTAGCGTTAATACGCGCAAAATCGATCTCAAGGAGCCGTAAGTTTTTCTTTGCCTTCAAGAGATCGAGCGCATCGGGCGCAAAGTTTGGCGCGATGATGAGCTCGAAAAAATGCGGTGCCAACTTTTGCGCGGTCGTGTGTTCGAGTGGGCGATTAAAAACCACAATACCGCCGAAAAAACTCACCGGGTCGCAATCCATCGCCTGCTGCAGTGCGGTTGCCTGATTTTCTGCCGCAGAAACTCCGCACGGGTTTGTGTGCTTAAAAATCGCGCACACCGGCGTCGCAAAATCATTCGCGAGGCGAATCGCGATGTCGAGGTCGAGAATATTATTATAAGAAAGTTCTTTACCCGCAAGCTGTCGCCACGGCACGCTATGTTTATCGGCAACCATATACGCAGCGCTTTGGTGCGGATTTTCTCCGTAACGCAAAGCTTGCAATTGTGTAAGTTGAAAACTCTCCAAAGATTCTCCCGCTGTCTTTGCGAGGTAATTACTGATCGCCGCATCGTAACGCGCGGTGCGTTCGTATGCCGCACGGCGGCATTTTTCGCGGAAACTTAACGGCGTTGCGCCGTTATGCGATTTGAGTTGCTCTAAGAATTCGGCGTATTGTTCGGGCGCGACCAAAACCGTCACCGCCACCGCATTTTTTGCCGCCGAGCGAATCATCGCCGGGCCGCCGATGTCGATATTTTCAACCGCCTCTTCGAAAGTGGTTTCGGCGCGCGCCGTTACCGCCTCGAAGGGATACAAATTCACAACGACAAGATCGAAAAGTTTAATTGCGTGCGCCTCTGCCGCTTTGAGATGCGCATCGACATCGCGCCGCGCGAGAAAACCGCCATGGATTTTCGGATGCAACGTCTTGACGCGCCCATCCATCATTTCGGGAAAACCCGTATAATCTTCGACGGCAATCGCGGCAATGCCAGCGTCGCGCAAAAATTTTAACGTGCCGCCTGTTGAAAAAATTTCGATGCCGCTCGCTGCGAGCGTTGCCGCCAAGTCTTTTAGCCCCGTTTTATCGGAAACCGAAAGGAGCGCGCGGCGGATGGGAACTAAATCCACTTCAACCCCTTTGGGGTTGAAGTGGAACCTTTAAGGGGATAGCTTCGCCATCCCCTTAAGAACCCCTGCACTTCCCGAAAATCGACTTTCAAGATTTATATTAAGAGAGTTTGACCTTCGAACACGTCTTTACAGGGCCCAGTCATATAGACATGGTTGTCTTTTTCAGACCAATAGATTTCAAGAATACCGCCCTTGAGCTCGACCTTCGCCTTGCGTTTGATCTTGCCTGAAAGCACACCAGCGACCACCGCCGCCGAAGCGCCTGTGCCCGAAGCCAAGGTTTCGCCGACACCGCGCTCCCAAACACGCTGTTTGATGTGGTCTTCATCGACCATCTGTATAAAATGGACGTTCGTACGATTAGGAAAAAGCGAGTAGTTCTCGATCATCGGGCCGTATTTGGCGACAGGGAAATTATCGACATCTTCGACCCAGATCACAACGTGCGGGTTACCCATCGACAGTGCCATGAATTCGAAGGTGTTATGGTCTTCGAGATAGATTTTTTCTTTGAGGACTTTCTTCTCTTCTTCGCCCGCCGCGCATACCATCGGAATTTTCGCGCGTTCGAGAATCGGCTCGCCCATATCGGCTTTCACGCGATAAACGCGCCCGTCGCGCACCATGAGAATGCACGGGATAATACCGCGCAGCGTCTGCACGTTAATCTCTTGCTTCTTGGTGTTGCCGCGATCGTAGAGATATTTGCCCAAGCAGCGGATTGCATTTCCGCACATTTCGGCCTCTGAGCCGTCGGGATTAAAAATACGAATCTGAAAATCGGCTTCGTTCTTATTGTCGGGAGGCATAATGAGCACAAGCCCGTCTGCGCCGACGCCATAATGGCGATCGCATAAGAGGCGCGCCGCCCGTTGCGGATTTTTCGGAGAATCTTCGGTGAAAAGATAGTCGTTGCCTAAACCTTCTAATTTCGCAAAACGCAATGCCTTAGAACCACTCATGCAAACCCCCAGCTGACTCAATTACGGTAAAAATTCTTGCAAACGCTTCAAACTTTTGCAGAATGCCGACTGTTTTCCGGTCAGAAATTATGAATGAGACAGACTTTCAAGCTATATTCGCAGAGTACCAAGAAGCCAACCGTAAAAACCGAGATCAACCTGTACCGCAAAAACTCCACCTCATGGTCTATAATTACGCGCAGATTCGCCACCAGCAGTCGAGCGACGTTTCGGCGGATTTCTACTTGCATGTTGCCGGCAAACTCACGGGAATTCTCGATCGTTACGATGCGCGTCGGTTGCCGTTCTATCAATATTTTGCCGCAACGCTTAATTTTGAGTTTAGTCACTTTTTGCGGCGGCGCAAGATGCCGCGCTCGCAGATCGAACTACTTTCACTCGAAGAATTGAGCGCGCGGCGCGTCGAGCTTTCGGGCGGTAAAAACGACGAAACGCATGCACTCGATGCAGTATTTCAGAAACTCAAGCCAGCTACCCGCATTTATGCGAAATTAGCGCTCGCTTATCCGTTAAGTTTTGGCGATCTACGCCTCCTCGCGAAACAAAAAAACGGCGACGCACGCCGTGCATGGGATATGCTACGCGCGTACCGAGAATTCTTGCGCTTTAGCGAAGAAAAGCGTCGGCAAATGATTGCCGAACGCGAGCGACTCGTTGCGCTCTTGATGCGGCTCGCGCATGAAATTCGTACGGCGAGCGGAAAATCTTTACAAAAGTTAAAAGAGCGCAATTATTCTGCGCAAAAAAAGTTTTTTTCCATCGACACCCGCATTCCTATACGTATCGTGGCGGCGGTAACGGGAGACTCGATCGCCACCGCACAGCGGCAGCTAAAAACGGCGTTGACAGCCTTAAAAACCGTATATCTACAATGGGAAAATCAATAACTTGTCGGCAGAAACAAATAACGCTTAAAGAGGCTCATTGAAAGTAAAACGCACAAGTAAATCGCGCACCCCCACTTCCCGGCGACTCAAAAAGACGCGCGTACAACGTCCTAAAAAATCGATTCTCGATCCGGCTAAAAAGAAAAAAAGGCGTGTAATCGCTAAGAAAGAAATTGCTGTCAAGCTGCCGGTCGAGAAATCGTTGCGCGCTGTACCCGCCGACGATGACATGTTTATGGCCGAGTTAAGCCCGTTCGCCGCCCTCAACGACGAATACGCTTTGGCCGCCGCTTGGGATATATTGGGCGACGAAGAATATTTACTCGACGACGAAGTATGGAATACCCTATATAGCCGAATTAAATTACAACTCGCGCAAACAACCTATGCGTTTCATATCGACACCGACGGTGCAGCGCTGAGCCCCTACTCGGTAACGCCCTTACCCGCTTTTCGCGCTCCACTTGAACCCGGTTTTTTGAACGCAGGCAACTTCACTCTCTTACGCCCAGAGCTACCGGGAGTTGTTTTTAACCTCAAGATTACTGCGGGCGAAGATGCGTTGCAGCTCGACTGGACACTTTCACAAAAAGAAACGCGGTTACGCTCAGGCCATATCGCGCTCTATCTCGATGGTGAGTTAGTCGAGGCGGTGAATTTAGTGCAAAACCGCTGCCGCCTTGAGTTGATGCGCGAAGACGTTGGCGATGTGTCGTTTTACTTTATCGACGCCGATATCGGCAAGCAAACAAAAATTTTGGAACTAAATATATGAGTAAAGAATTAACTATTACGCGCAATAAAGTAGTGACAATTCGCTTCGCGCTCAAAGAAACGGGTAAAGAAACGTTAGAAGAAGGTACACTCGATTACTTGCATGGTTTTAAGAATCTAATGCCGACGCTCGAAAAATTTTTGACCGACAAGAAAGAAGGTTTCAAAGGCAAAGTCGAGATGGGGCCGCGCGACGCCTTCGGCGAAATCAATAAAGAACTCGTCATGAAGATACCCAAGAGCGAATTTGAAAATGATCAAGAAATCGAAGTCGGCACGCAAATCGAGCTCGAAAGTGAAGAAGGTGTTATTCCCGCATTAGTTGTCGCAATCGAAGGCGATACGATTACCGTCGACGGCAACCACCCCTATGCGAGTAAGCATGTCACTTTCGATATCGAAATCCTTAAAGTTCGCGACGCTTCGACAGAAGAGTTGGCGCACGGCCACGCGCACGGCGGGCACGGCCACCATCATTAACTATTTTTTTCTTCGGTTATGAGCGGCGTTTTCGCTTTGAAGAAAAATGCCGCGCCAAAGATAACGACAATCACGATACTCGTTTGCCAATTCTCGACGTGCCAGATCTTGAGGTGTAGTGCATCCTGCGCCGCTTCAAAGCTCATTTTCAGGCCGACAATCAACACCGCAAGCATCGCCGCACCTTCTAATTGCGGATAAACTTCTAAGAGGCGAATAAAACGCTTCGCAAAAAGCCTCAGGCAAGTCACGCCGATAAATGCACCCCAGAAAAGCACCCAAAAGTCGCGTGTGATTGCGATTCCTGCGCCGATTGAGTCGAAAGAGAAGAGGATGTCGGTCCACTCGACGGCGATAATTGCCGCCAAGATTGCATGCCCGCGCCACCGAAAGCGCGATATTTCGATACCTTCTTCTGGAACGCTCATTTTTTCCGCTTGCTGAGCCGCATGGCGCTTCCGCTCTCTCATATAACGGTAAAGCGAGTATAAAATGAGCGCGGGGAAAATTATCCAAACCGGGATGATCTTGATCGTTTCTTGCGACCAGTAAAAAATGACGGCTAACGCAGAGAGCACGAGCGCGTCTAATATCAATAATAACAAGTCGTTTAGAAAGAAATCGCCGGCCATATTGATGAGATAAAAGCCCCCGATTGCCATGAGCCATTTCTGTTCGAGAATAAAGCCTGCCGCAATGAGAAAAATAAAACGAAAAATAAACGCTCCCCACACCCCCCACAAAAGCGCTTTATGCGCATCTTCGCTCTTCAGATGCCGCACCTGAATTGCGAGCACGGTTGCATTATCGATACCTAAAATGCCTTCGAGAAAACCCAGAGTGAGTATCGTCAAAAAGCCGGTGGAGATAAAAAGATCCGATTGGCGGCCCGATGTCAACGATGTCACGCTGGTCATAAAACCAAATTCGTAATCGAGAAACATGAGTGTAAGGAAAACTGCGGCCGACGCGAGAAGCGGCCATTCTTTCTTTATAAAATTCATATTACTTAAATTGGTGAACTTCGAGTTGATCGGCAAAAACCCGGATACCGTAAAAATCACCCGCAAGCGTCTGCCAGATTTGCCGCCACTCCGAAGGCCTACCGCTCGATTTCAAGAGATACGAATTACGCAAATCGCCGGTGAGCGAATAGCGCGCCACCCGCACGCGGCCCGGTTCGACGTTCTGCCAGATACCCACGCTGTCTTTGCCCTGCGGCAAATACGGGTGGTCTTCGGCATTAGTCAGGCGCGAGAACACCGTATCGATTTGCGCATCGCTCAAATTCTTGACTTTCACGATACGATAAGCGAGCGTCATCTGCTTTTTATCCGATTCGGTATCGATGCGGTCGATGCGCGAGGCTAATAAAATTTTCTCGCCCGAATAAAAAGGATAAATGTATTCGCAATGCGCAATCGAGTTACGATTCTTCAGCTCTTCGATTTGTTTCTTATCGAGCGTCGCCGCTTCGCAATCGGTTTGCCGAAACTCGAACGCCAAACGGTTACCTTCGTAGCGGTCGAGGTGCAATTCGTCGAGATAGCGATAAAGAACCCATAGATACCCGTGCGTATCGGTATCGAACCAAAGAATATTTTCGAACGCCAGGTCGGCAAGACCTTTGCGGCCGATTGTGCGCAAAAACTTACCCTTGAAATCGTATTGTAAAATTTTATAACCGCCGCGCGTCGCCGCATCGCGATTTTCACCCTCGGGCGGAATATAATTCTCCACAAAAAAATCGTCGTTGCCGCCCATGACGATGCGGCCAGGGATACGTAAAGCTTCGCTGCCGCGCGCATCGCTCTTGTTTTTGCTCGCTGCGTCTTGCGCGTGTAGCGTCACCGCGAGCTTATTGGCTTTGAACAATTTTACGGTTTTTTCCGAAGGCTCGGAGAAAGCCACCCAGTCTTTGAGTACTCCTATACGCGAGGGTATCTCGTGATAGATGCCGTTCTGCCTTGGGAAATGAGCTTTGTCTTCACCGATGGCAATCGAGAAAATTTTTTCGGGTTTTAAGGTGCTTGTTCGCAGGCAGGCGTTCGTTGCCGCAGCGAGAATGATAGACGAAACCAAAACCGGGGCACGCACGCGAAGCCTTAGTTTATAGTGGAGTTCACGCGGGAACCGAAAATGAATGTAGCCATGTCTCGACTCGCAAAATAGCCCAATGCCTTTGCAATGTGGAATCGTCGGTTTACCCAATGTCGGCAAGTCGACTATCTTTAACGCGCTGACAAAATCGTATAGCGCCGAAGCGCAGAACTATCCGTTTTGCACGATCGACCCCAATGTGGGCGTCGTTGCCGTCCCCGATGTGCGCTTCGATTATCTGGTGAAAATTGTCGAGCCCAAGAGCAGTGTCCCCGTTGCCGTCGAATTCGTCGATATTGCGGGCTTAGTCAAGGGCGCATCGCAGGGCGAAGGCCTCGGTAATAAATTTCTCGATCATATCCGCAAAGTCAACGCGATTCTACACGTCGTGCGCTGCTTCGGCGACGAAAACGTGACGCACGTTTCGGGTCGCGTCTCGCCCAAAAGCGACGTCGAAATTGTCGAATTAGAACTTATTCTCGCCGACGCCGAGCAAGTCGAAAAGCGTCTGCAAAACCTCGTGAAAAAGAAAAAGAGCGGCGATAAAGAAGCCCTGCTTCTCTGCGGTATTCTCGAACGGGTGCAAACGACGCTTGCCGCCGGCAAACCTGCGAGCGCTGCGGGGCTCAACGCCGACGAAAAAGAGTTGATTAAAGATCTCGCGCTCTTAAGCCTCAAACCGGTACTCTTCATCGGCAACATCGACGAATCGCTGATCGCTACACCCGAAAAATCGCCAGAATTTGCCGAACTCTTGCAAGTTGCCGCCGAGCGCGGGGCAGAGGCCGTGCCGCTTTCGGGAAAAATCGAATCGGAGATCGGCCAACTCACCCCCGAAGAAGAAAAAGAATTTTTGGCCGAACTCGGTCTCAAAGAACCGGGGCTTAACCGCGTTATTCGCGAGGCATATAAGCTTTTGGGCTACATAACGTTCTTTACCGCCGGCGAAGTCGAAGTGCGCGCGTGGAATATCGTCAACGGTAGCACCGCGCCGCAAGCTGCGGGGACAATCCACAGCGACATCGAACGCGGTTTTATTCGCGCCGAAGTCACGCCGTACGCGGCGGTTCACGAATTCGGTACGCAGAAAAAGGCGCAAGAAGCGGGCAAGCTACGTCTCGAAGGCAAAGAATATATTATGCAGGACGGCGACGTCGTCTACTTTCGCTTTAACGTCTAGCGGCCGATAATAAAATGTGGCTATAACTCGCTCTGTTTTTGTCGCGACATTTTTTCTACCCCTGCTCGCGGTAGTGCCTTTTCCCGATTCCCGGTTGTCGCCCGAGCTTCAACCCAACCCGGCGTTGAATCCGCTGCCGATCGAAGTTTTGGCGTTTCCCCCGTTTAGCGAAAATTATCGCCAAAAAATCATCGCAGGCGATTACGTGATTTGGTCCGAAGAAAAACTTAAGCGCTGGGCGTCGGCGCAGAACTTAAGCGTCACCAGCGATAATGCGGGGGCGGGATTACAATACCATCGCGCCGCGATCATTGCCGCGCCGGGACTAACTTTTACCCTGACGCGGCCAGTCACCGAAAAAGGTACGGAGTTTGCCAACGGCTGGAAGCTGAATTTGGATATTGCCGCAATCCGCAATCGCGACGGTACGCCCCTCAGAGTCGGCAAGAGCCAATATAATAATCTCATTGAATGCGATGTTCTTATCGACGGTATTTTGTACGCTAAGATACGGCAAGGCGCGCACACGAGTAGCAAAAGCCCCATCGAGATTCAGATACCGCATATTCGCAGCCGCGAAGGGCGCATCAACGTCGAACTGCGCTTAGCCAACCACCCGCGCAATTTTTTATTTCTGTACGACGCCTACTTGAGTCGTTAAACTAATTACCGTCGAAATGAATTTCAGCGGCAACGGTAGCAAACGCTTCCCATGACGTGCGTGTGGTGTGCTTGAAGCCAGCGTAGTTCGCGTCGGTGACGCCTGAATCGCCCACAAAGCCGGTACGCACGTCGGAGTTACTGCTGTACGGATTCGCAAACCACCAGTGGCCTTCGTAGCCGCCGCTGACGACTAAGCCGACAGAGCCCACGCGAATTGCGCAAATTTCTAGAGCGGTATTCACGATATATTCGGTTTCGTTAAAGATTCCCGATTTGGCGAGCTGTCCGAAATAACTCAGCGCCGGGAAGTAAAAATGCGTTCTCAGGCGAACTTGCGGATGAAACTGAATATATTGCCGATAGACCATCATGAGCGTCGCAGAGGTCGCATCGTCATTACGAGTCGTATAGCGCACGGGGTCTGAATAATCTTGGTAATACCAAACGCGAATGCTCGGCCCGACCGAGGCGTCGAACCAACGAAAGGCGCTACCAAAGTTCATGATAAAATTGAGCGGCGTGAAATGATAAAAAACGTTGGCGTACGCCATCGTAACGTTTGCCGCCGCGCCACCAGCCGCTTGGCGTAGCTGCGGACTTACGCCCGCTTGCGTAATATTCTGCGCCATCGCCGCAGTCGCCCCTAAATCGACGGCGGTATTGGTTGTCGTACCGTTTTGCGTTTGGCTCATATTATAGCGGCTCGGCGAATCGCTACGCTGCGTTTTGAAACCTAATTCAAAATCGGTAAAGACGCCGCGGTTCGAACGATAGTAGTGAAAGCCGGTACCGGTATCGTAGTCCTTATCTTTGTCGTGGCCTAAACGGAATGCTAAATCCATGCCGATGAGCGTCGTAAAATCAAAAGGCAGCGTATACGAACGTTGGGTGTTAGTTGCGCTATTCGACGTGTTATTCGTGAAATTATACATGCCTGCCGAAAAAGCGATAGTGACAGTGCCTAACAAGGGGTTCTTGTTGATATCTTCAAACTCTCGCTTGGTTTCGGGAAGCTTAGCAGATTTAGGCGCAGGCACTTTCGAAAGCTCGCTTTCTTCTTTACCTTGCACCGCTTTTTGTTGCGTCCTCACGGACGCGGGTGTGGCCTTTTGAGGTATAGGCTTCTTTGCCGGTGGACGCCTTCTCTGCGCGTGCAAATCGGCGCTTGCCGCAAAAGCAAATATCAGTAGAATGGATTTCATTAAATAACTCTTCTTAATTGTAGCACCACAAAGTTGGAGTAGAAAATCCCCGACGTGGCGGAACCGCCCGAATTTGTATAGGTA
>JAFEGD010000056.1 GCA_018240245.1 Spirochaetota bacterium
GAAGAGCCCCGCAAAGCGCGCATGCCATGTATCGCTCTTGTCGAAAAACGCGATGAAGGCGCCGCTATCGACATGTGCCTCAACGGAGTGCAAGCTATGCTCAATCTTTTCTGCCATAAACGAGGTCGTCGATTTCTGCGGCGGTTGTCGAATTGCCGCTCGCAATGCTGCCGCAATATTTCATCCAGGGTTTTGCACCGATTGGGGGTAGCTCTTTTCGCAGCACCCGGCGCATCAGTTCGGCAACCGAGATGCCGTAGTTTGCCGCCGTGATGTGTGCGAGTTCCATATCTTCTTCTTCTAAGCTAATCTGCGTACGCATCATGATAACAAAATAATATATTTTGTTATCATGATGTCAACAAAATTTTCGTCCCAATTGCTCTTGTCCGAGTGTTAAAATATCATTCCTTGCCTCAAGTTTGCGCAAAACCCTCGGGTTTGCGCTATTAATTAAGGAGAAAAAGATGGCACAATACGAAGGCTTGATGGATTTTACAATTAACGACGAAATGCGCGAGATGCTCGATATAGCGCACGAACTTTGCCGCAACGAAGTGGTTCCCCGCCGTGCAGAGATGGACGAGCACGAAAAATTTCCGCATGAAATTTTTCAAAAATTCGCACAAGCGGGACTTTTTGGCATCATGTTTGAAGAAAAATACGGCGGCTTGGGACTTTCTCCTTTTTTAACCGTTCTGGCGATCGAAGTCATGAGCGAATATTGCTTGGGCGTTGCCACCTCGGCAGGCGCGATTAAACTCGGCGCTCTGCCCATCGAACACGGTGGCACCGAAGAACAAAAAGCCAAATACCTGACGCCGCTCGCGAAGGGCGAAAAAATCGCCGCGTTCGCACTCACCGAACCGGGCGCAGGCTCCGACGTGCCGAACCTCAAAACTTTTGCCGAAAAAAAAGGCGATCGCTATGTATTGAACGGCACTAAGCAGTGGATTACCAACGCAGGTGTGGCGGATATCTACACGGTATTTGCGCTCACCGATAAAACGAAAGGCCCGCGCGGTATCTCGTGTTTTATCGTTGAGAAAGGCACGAAGGGCCTTTCGTTCGGTAAGCTCGAACAGAAAATGGGCATTCGCTGCTCGCACACACGCCAAGTCATTATGGAAGACATGGAAGTGCCCGCAGAAAATATCGTCGGTCTTAAACCCAATGCCGGTTTTATCCATGCGATCAAGACGCTGATTTCTTCGCGCCCGTTTATCGCGACGATGGGCACAGGTCTTGCGACCGGCGCGTATAAAGAAGCGCTCAAGTACGCGCGCCAACGCGAGCAGTTCGGCAAGAACATCATCAACTTTCAAGCGGTGCAGCACATGCTCGCCGAAATGACAACCAAGATCGAAGCGTCGCGCCTCTTGGCATACCGTGCGGCCAAATATTCGCTCAATAACCACCCCGAAGCAGCGCGCTATTCGGCGATGGCAAAACTCATGTCGTCTGAAACGGCGGTTCAGGTCTGCAACGACGCATTGCAACTGCACGGCGGTTATGGCTTCACGAAAGACTATCCCGTCGAGAAGATGTACCGCGATGCGAAGATTCTGACGATTTACGAAGGCACGAGCCAAATTCAGAAAAATGAAATCGGTTCGTACGCAATCAAAGACGCCGGCCAATTGAAGTGAGTTGGCTGCGTAAGCTCGCTCAAAAAATTACAGGCTACCTCGTGCTGTATGCAGAGGTAGCCGCTGAAATTACGCGAGTTGTTGCAAGCTTCTTTACGAATCGCTGGCGACGCTTCGGTGATCTACCGATGTTCGAACGTCTCTTTGCGATTGTTACTGCGGTGCTCGTTGTTTTTACTTTTCTCCCATGGCGCAGTTATACAATCCAGTTTGGCGACAATGCAGCGCGTTCGCACGGCATCTATAGCGACGACTTTGGCGTGATCTTAGTCGGATGCATCATTGCGCTGTTGCCTCTTCTCTGGGCGCTATTGCCCCGTGACGCACAAAGTCTGCGCAGCGCGCAGATCTATCGGTATGTCGGGTTAGCCATCGTTGCGGTATTCGCCCTATGGAACTGGGTGAATCCGACCCGCATCGCCGCATCCACCGAAGCGACTTTTACGTGGAATTTTTTTGCCTTTGAGGTACTGACAATTTTTTGGATAGTTACAGGGGTACTGGGCGTAAAAACTTACGCCCAGTACCCTGTCAAAAATTGAGTCGTCTCGGTTTCGCTCTGCGAAGAAGCTTGCGCTCCCGCTTTTGCGGCCCCTGAACGGCCCAACTCTCTTTCGAGAATTTCACGAAAACCCTGCCCCTGGTTAGGTGCTGCTTTTGCTGCCCCCTGGCTTTTCGCCGTTGGGTAGAAAGCAGGCTTTCGTTGGTAGTTCCACGCGCCCCTCTGCGAGCTAGTGGAAATTGCATTCACAATCGGACGGCTGTTTACTGTTGTTGTTTTCATAGTCTCCGCAGAGACAGCCGTATGGGTCGCTTTCGCGACCGTTCGAAAACTACCCAGCAACCCATGAGGGTTGCCCCTTATGGATTGTCGACGCCTGTGAGAAAAACCTGAAGCTTTTCTTGCCAGTCTATGTGACATAATATCATAAGACGCTGAGACCGGCAAGAAAAAAACAAATTTTTTACATTGCGCAG
The DNA here is from genome assembly GCA_018240245.1 of Spirochaetota bacterium. Taxonomy (GTDB): domain Bacteria; phylum Spirochaetota; class Leptospiria; order Turneriellales; family Turneriellaceae; genus Turneriella. Next base: position 2,628 of record JAFEGD010000056.1, read on the forward strand.
GGCGTGATTAGGCGGGAAATCGCGCCAGCGAGTTCCCGCCTAATCACTGGCGATTACTATGTAATCTCGATAGCAAAACGGGATGAGGTGTACAAAAGATGGCAGTAATATCAGTAAGATTTAATGAAAAAGAATCAAAAATTCTAAACATGCTAACGGCAGAATTAGAAATCGATCAATCCACTTTGATTAAGAAGTCGATTTCGGATACTTTCGAGGATCGAATCGACCGGCAAGTGATTGTTGCGGCCCCCATAGCGAACGACGGTAATACCTCAATCACCGCAACTTAAACCCGGCTTTTTCCATCTTATCGACAAGACCGCTTTGGAGTTTTTTAATCTCGTCAGCTGCGAGCGTGCGCGTCGGGTTACGCCACGCCGCGCGCACCGATACTGCTTTTTCCCCAGCCTGCAAATTGCCGCCGCTAAACGTGCTGACATGTTCAAAGCTCACGAGCACCGTTTTGTCGAGATCGCGGCGTACGAAAGGTTGCACCACTCCCGCCGCTTCGCGCAGCGCAGCATATTCGGCGCGCTCGGGCATCACAAGCGTCATGTCGAATTCGACGCCGGGGTGCGTAAACGGCGGGCGATACGATGAGGATGTCTGGGCGAGCGCAAGTAGGTCTTCTAAAAGCGCGTCAAAATAGTAGACGCGCTCTTTGATACCGAAATCGCTCAAGAGTCGCGGATGTACTTCGCCGAAACGAAAAATATTTTTGTCTGGAGTACCCGCTACGCCCGAACGACCGGGATGCAATGCCGCGTCGGCATGGTTCGCGAAGCGCTGTTCGTGCCGTGCTACGCCGCACGCTCTGAGTATCTCGCCGACCATCGCGGCGACTTCTGCAAGCGCCTTATCGGGCGTCTCGCTCGAAGTAATCGCGCCCGCGATAAAATATTCTTCGTTGCGCGCGAGCTTCACATCTTTCGGCGGCAGAAATATTTTTTCGATCTCAAAGAGCCGTGTATCTTTTTCTTCACGATAATTGCCGTGCACTGCGCGCAAGAGTCCCGGCAAGGGAGAAATCCGCAAGCTATCGAGATCGCTCTGCAAGGCGTTCTGTATTTTGAGCGCTTCGCCAGCCTTCGCAAAATGCTCGTCGCTCGCAAGGTCGTCGGGCCCGTGAAAAGCGTAGCCGAAATTTTCATTGAGATTAAGGTGGAGCGCACACAGCTCGCGCAACTGGTGTTCGAGTGTGCGCAGCGCATTCTTTGCGCGCGGAGTTTCGCAGCGAACGAGCGCAGGCGCGACGGTAATTTCTTTGTAACCGATGAAACGGCCAATCTCTTCGACTAAATCTTCGGCAATCGTGACATCGAACCATTTGCGATGCGAAGGCACAGTAACCGAGAGCGTGTCGTCTTTTTCTGCGACAGCGAAACCGAGCCGTTTCAAAATGGCGGCATTCGTCGCGGGGCGCACGGCAATCGACCCGAGCTTTTGGTCGATGAAACCATTGGTGACGGTAATCGGCTGCGTCTGCGAAAAATCTTCTGTCGAAGATTCGGCGATGTCAGAAAGCGTCACGTCGGCTTGTTCTTCTTTTAATAATGCCGCAAAACGATAGATCGCCGCTTTCGCCTTTGCCGGATCTTGCGCCTTTTCAAAGCGCTGCGACGAGTCGCTGCGAATGCCCGTCTTCGCGACCGTGCGGCGAATTTCGGCGCGCGGAAAAGTCGCCGATTCGAGAAAGAGGCGCTTGGTCGTCGCAGTCGTTTCACTACCCGCGCCGCCCATGACGCCCGCAAGCGCAACCGGTCGATCATGATCGCGGATAACAACAAGTTTCCCTGCGAGCGTGTGCGTGCTGCCGTCGAGAAGAGCAATCTTTTCGTTGGGTTGCGAATAGTCGACGACGATCTTATCGGAAATTTTGTCGCGGTCGAACGCATGGTTCGGTTGTCCCATCTCGAAGAGCACGTAGTTCGATATATCGACGATGTTGTTAATCGGCTTTTGCCCGACCGATAAAAGTCGCATTTGCCGTAAAAGCGGAGAGGCTTGAACCTTAAATCTACCCAACTCGGCGCCGCAGTATGTAATCGCTGTCTTATCTTGAATTTCAATTTTTGGGAGCGTCGTACTCGGTGCCGTTTTGAACCCGGCTTGTGTCGGGTCTGCACGCAGCGGCTTATCTAAGAGCGCGGCAATCTCCCGCGCAAAACCGAAGTGGCACCACAGGTCGGGGCGGTGTGTAATCGATTTATTATCGATGTCGAAAATGATATCGGGCGCGCCGAAGTAATCGGCAAGCGGCACACCAACTTTCCATGAATCGGGAAGCGGCATAAGGCCATCGATCTTCGCTTCGGGATAGTCTAACGTAGTAATACCTAACTCCGTTCCCGAACAGAGCATGCCAAAACTTTCGACGCCGCGCAGCTTCGCTTTTGCCATAACGCGCCCGTCGGGCAACTTCACCCCCACCCGCGCGACGGGAAATTTCTTACCCTGCTCGACGTTCGCCGCGCCGGTGACGATTTGAATAACTTCGCTACCGGCGTTAACTTTACAAATTTTGAGTTTGTCGGCGTCGGGGTGCTTTTCGAGCGCGTCGATGTGTGCGACAAGAACGTGCTGCAGGTGCGGCATAAATTCTGCAAAACCCTCGACCTCGCACGTTTTCATCGTGAGTAAATTTGCCAGCTCGGTGGGATTAACCCCGGTCATGTCGACATATTCGTTAAGCCAATTAAAAGAAAGTTTCATGTATTTTACTCCCGTAAGAAAATTACGCCAATTTTGACACCTCCATCGGTGTCAAAATTGGCGCAAGAAATCGAGCTTGCCCGACATGAAGTGGCGAATGTCTTCGATACCGTGCTGCATCATTACGAGGCGATTCAAACCCAAGCCAAACGCAGCGCCCTGCCATTGTTGCGGGTCGAGCCCGGCGGCTTTCAAAACATTCGGATGCACGAGGCCGCACGGCAGTACCTCGACCCAACCGGAATGTTTACACACGCTGCAACCTTTTCCATCGCAAACCAAACATTTCATATCGAGTTCGAACCCCGGTTCGACAAACGGAAAATATCCTGGTCGCAGCCGTACATCCACCGCACGCCCAAAAATTTCAGTGAGCAATGTCTGCATGAGGTGCAGCAAATTGCCAACCGAAACTTCGCGGTCGATTATCATGCCTTCCATTTGGTAGAACGTGTGCTCGTGCGAGGCGTCGACTTCTTCGTAACGAAAAACGCGACCGGGGGCGATGATGCGCAGTGGCGGAGTCATGCGTTCGAGCGCGCGAATCTGCACCGTCGAAGTATGCGTGCGTAAGAGATAACCAGTTTTTGTATAAAACGTATCTTGCATGTCGCGCGCGGGATGGTCGTCGGTAAAATTGAGCGCGCCGAAATTGTGGTAATCGTCTTCGACCTGTGGGCCGTCGACGATCGAAAATCCCATCGAAGTAAAAATGTCTTCGAGTTTTTTTTGCGTCTGCGCAATCGGGTGAATATGCCCGCCAAACGGTGTTACCGCATTCACTGCAGCGTAAGGCGACGGCGTTACCGAGAGGTCGATAAATTCTGTTTCGGCGAGTTTGGCGAAGCGTTCATTTTGTAGAGCAGATGTTTTCTGAGCGAGCAACGCTTCGAGCTTTGCCTTAAACTCATTCGCCGCCTTGCCGACATTACCGCGCTCTTCAGGGGTGAGAGCGCCGAGCTGCTTCATGACATTTGTCAGCGCGCCTTTTTTGCCGATAAACTCTTGTGCAGTGTTTTGCAGCGCTTCGCTGTTCGCTGCAGTCGCAATCGCTGCGGCGGCTCTGGTTTCAAGCGCGTGAATTTCGGCGATCAAATCTGCCATAGATGCTAGGAGTTTCAGGGTGTTTAGACAGGCCGTCAAACAAGGAAGAAATATCGTCCGCGACGAGCGACACGAGGTGTGGCGAAACTACGCTTTATGGATAGAGTAAAAACGGTTTTCGTTCTTCTTGAAACAATTTTACATCGCGCGCGATAAGTTGCATGAGATTCTTGGTCGATTCGCCTTTCGCAATGCGCTCGATAAAGTTGGTATCGCCCACCGACCCCGCGATGCGCTGCCAAGCCCTGCTGCGCGACTTCTCGGGCAGATTTTTGTAAATCGTACGCGCGATAGTAATTAGCGTGCGCATCGGCTCAATCTTGCGTCGATTCGTTACGACGAGTTTGAAACCATGGCACCGCTGGCGACGATACGCCGAGCGCGACGGCTTAAATGAAATCGCCTGAAATTTAACGCCTGGTAATTTTGCCGCGTTGAGCGCGTGCGTTACTTTGCGTGCGTTAAAAAACGGAGCGCCAAAGTATTGAAAGGGTTTAGCCGTGCCGCGCCCCACGCTGATATTCAATGCTTCGAGCGCTCCGGCGAGATGATAGCCGATGACCGAGTTCATATCGACGATGCTCGGGCTAGGGTTTCGCCACGGTAATCCGGTTTCGTCGAAATACATTTTGTGCCGATAACCCGTAAGTTTCACGACTTGTATGTTGGCGTCGATATTAAAGTGCTTGTTGTAATACGCCGCGAGTTCGCCGATCGTCATCGCGTGCGTGATCGGTATCGGAAAAAAACTCGCGAAGCCACCGTGAAATTTATTTTCTAGTATCGGTCCATAGACGCCGAGCGCCGCCGCCATGTTTGGGCGATCGAGAATGAGCATTTCTTTGCCGTTCGCTTTCGCCGCCTTCATCGCGAGCACCATTGTGCTTGCATACGTATAATAGCGCACGCCGATTTCTTGTATGTCGAAAATTACTATATCGACATCGGCTAAATCTTGGTCACTCGGCGCTTTCTTTTTTTGTTGATAGAGCGAAATAATCGGTAGGCCTGTCTTCGCATCTTTGCCGTCGCCCAAATGTTCGTCGACTTTGCCGCGCACGCCGTGCTCGGGTGCAAAAATTTTGACGACTTTGAATTTCGGATAGAGCAGATCGATGATGTGTCGCCCGCGCGTGTCAATTGAACTGTGGTTGACGATGAGCGCAATGCGTTTATTTTCTAATAGCTCTGGCTTTTTGACGAGTTCGTCGAGCCCGGTGCGCACCTTTTGTTTCTTTGCGGCATCGACGAACGATGTGCCGGCGAGAAGAACTAAAATAATTACAGATATGAAATGGCGCATAGATAACTTTCGACAGAATTGGCTAAAAAATGAATCATCATGGCAAGCGGTACAGGCAAATTATTTTCGATTTGTGAGCATGTTGCACCGTTATAATTCGCCGGTCTATGGCACTCACCATCGGCACCCCCGGTAAAGCAGCGGCGACGCGCGTGATGCTTTTGGGTTCGGGCGAACTCGGCCGCGAAATCGCCATCGAACTCATGCGCTTGGGCTGCGAGGTGATCGCGGTCGATCGATATGAAAACGCCCCCGCGCAACAGGTCGCCCACCGCGCGTACACGTTGCCGATGCTCGACGCCGAACGCCTGCGCGCGGTCATTAAAGAGGTTAATCCGCATTTTATTGTGCCAGAAATCGAAGCGATTGCGACCGAAGCTCTACTCGAATTCGAGAGCGCGGGTGTGCGCGTGATACCCACGGCGCGCGCGGCGCACCTCACACTCAACCGCGAAGGCATTCGCGACCTCGCCGCGAAAGATTTGCAGATTAAGACATCCCCCTATTTTTTTATCGAGACCTTCGCCGAGTTAACATCCGCAGCAAGCGCGTTGGGATTTCCCTTTGTACTGAAACCGGTCATGAGTTCGTCGGGCAAGGGCCAAACGATTGTGAAGTCGGCGAGCGAACTCGAGGCGGCGTTCGCGTACGCGCTCGAAGGCGGGCGTAGTAAAACGGGGCGCATGATCGCCGAAGGTTTTATCGATTTCGATTACGAGATTACACTATTGAGTGTTCGTCATGTCGACGGTACATTTTTCTGCGAACCGATCGGGCACCGCCAAGTACACGGCGACTACCACGAATCGTGGCAACCGCAACCGATGAGCGCCGCTGCGCTTGCCGAGTCGCAGCGCATCGCTGAGAAGGTAACGACTGCATTGGGCGGTTATGGCATCTTCGGCGTCGAGCTGTTCGTCAAAGGCGATACCGTATGGTTTAGCGAAGTCTCGCCGCGCCCGCACGACACCGGCATGGTGACGATGATCTCGCAAAATTATTCTGAGTTTGCGATTCATGCGCGCGTGCTGTTAGGGCTGCCGCTGCCTGAAATTAAAGTCGTCGCGCCGTCGGCATCGTACGCGATTCTCGGCGAAGGCACATCGACAGACCTCGGCTATAGCGGACTTGAGACGGCGCTTGCCGACCCGCAGGTCTCGCTCCGGCTATTTTCAAAACCCGAGATCGACGGCGAACGGCGATTAGGAGTGATTTTGGCAACGGGAACAACAATCGAGGATGCGCGGGCAAAAGCGAAAAAGGCACGGGACAATATTTCGATTCACTATTGACGGCCGAAACTTTTACTTGGAGTTTAATCGGTCAGGTAGTCGTTCACCGCTTTGCTGAGCCGCCCCAAAAGATGTGCGGGTAAAAGCGCGCCCTGCTTAACGAGCCGCGTTTTTGAAATTTGGCGAATACCCGGCACAATCGCAAACGAATCTTTGGGACTCACCGCGGTATCGAGCCCCACGCGAATCGGCCAGATTTCACCGGGGCGCGTCGAGAGCGGCACGACGACGATGCTCGGCAAGATTTGGTTCTGGTCTGAATTGGAGATCACTATCGCCGGGCGAATCTTGCCCAGCTCGGGCGGTTTCGCGTCGGTCAGATTGACCCAACACAGTTGGCCACGCAGCATCTATTCGATATGCCGCCCGAGATCGGCGGCCTCCCACAGTTCGAGCTCGGCGACTTCGTCGGGGGTTTGGCGCAAGAACTCTTGGTACTGCACCGCCGCCTCACGAAACTTGCGCCGCTTGAGTTCGGCCTGCACGCTTTCGCGCACAAAACTCGTAATGCTTTGCCGGCCGCGCACCAATTGGCGTGCTTCTTCAAATACTTCACCGTCTATCTTTATGGTAGTAGCAACCATACTAATATAGTACTAAAGTAGTATTCCATCGGCCATTTTTTTCTACTGAAAAGAACTCTCTCCGCTATCTAAAGTCTGTCTTCTGACCTCAATTTATGGGTTCGAGTTTTGGCCGTTTATTTCGTGTAACGACATTCGGCGAATCGCATGGCGAGGCGTTGGGCTGTGTCGTTGAAAATTGTCCAGCAGGTATGTCGCTCACCGAAGCCGACATCCAAGGCGACCTCGACCGCCGTCGCCCCGGGCAAAGCCGCATCACGACGCCACGCGACGAAGCCGACCGCGTCAAAATTCTCTCGGGCACGTTTGAAGAAAAAACCATCGGCGCTCCGATTGCGATGGCGGTCTATAACGAAAACGCGCGCGAAAAAGATTATAGCGACATCAAAGAAATTTTTCGACCGAGCCACGCCGATTATACATACCACGCACGCTATGGCCACCGCGCATGGCGCGGCGGCGGGCGCTCTTCGGCGCGCGCGACAATCGGCATCGTCGCCGCAGGCGCTGTGGCAAAAAAAATCTTACGCGAAAAAGCGGGCGTTGAAATCGTCGGTTACGTTTCGCAGATTAAAGACTTGCGCTACGAGGCGGATATAGACCTCAAAGAAATCCTACCCCTGAGATCAGTTATCGAATCGAATGCCGTGCGCGTGCCCGACGCTGCGCTCGCCGAACGCATGACACGCCTTATTCAAGACACGCGCCAAGCGGGCGATTCTTTAGGCGGCATCGTCGAATGCGCTGCGGTCGGCGTGCCCGCCGGTTGGGGCGACCCGGTTTTCGATCGCCTCGATGCGCTGATCGCGCATGCGATGCTCGCGATACCGGCGTCGAAAGGCGTCGAAATTGGCAGCGGATTTTCTTCTGCGACGATGACGGGCAGCGAGCACAACGATATTTTTGAAATGCAAAAAGGCCGCGTCACGACGCGCACGAATTATTCGGGCGGCATTCAAGGTGGTATTTCAAACGGCATGCCGATCACGCTGCGCGTCGCGTTTAAGCCAACCGCGACGATTAGCCGCGAGCAAGACTCGGTCAACGAGCGCGGCGAAAATGTGACGCTCAAAGTCAAAGGTCGCCACGACCCGTGCGTTTTGCCGCGCGCGGTGCCGATTGTCGAAGCGATGCTCGCACTAGTTTTAGTCGATCAGTTCTTAATTTCTAAAACTGCGCGCTACGAGTAAGATTTTTATTTCGATTGCAAACGGCCGTGCACGACATCGCCGTGCACGAGCGAAGGCTTGAAACCCGGCGTTGCGAACCACGGCGTGAACTCTGATGTCGAATGATGGTTCGTGTAATCGGGGTTGACTGCGGGCCCCGAAAGTAGTTTTTCTTTCACCATCGAATTATATTGCCAGAGGCGATAATCGAGCGTGTTGGCGTTCAGTACGACTTCCCAACCGCGATCTTTGGCTTTCTGGCGCACCGAGTTGATTTTGCTGTTTTCGGGCGAATACGCATCGACGCCGACACCGTTTTCGCTAAACGTCATCGTACCCTGTGCGGTATTGAGGTAGAGGCTATGGTTACCGGCGGTATGGCCCGGCGTCGCAATCAAAGCGACCCCCGCTCCGAGTTGGATATCTCCTTCATAGAGTATCAAATTTTCGGTCGAGACATTCGCGAGGCCGTTCGGGACATACCATTCGCTCACCGAAGGGTGCAGCGCCATTGTATGCTCCCACTCGGCTTGGGGGAAAATAAATTTTGCATTCGGGAAAAGCGGCTTGGTCGCCCATGCATCCCCTTTGCCGTTGCGCACTCCCATGAGCGGGCGCAAATCTTGTACGTGCAGATGGTCGTAGCTCAGATAGTCGATGTCTTCGGGCGTGAGACCCAATTCTTTTAGCTGCTCGGCAACCGGAGCGTTGAGTTTTGCCAAGAACCCCTGCATGAACTGCGGCACATTCTTAGTGAGGTTGACATAGAACGGCGCCTGCATCGAAAGATCGGGAAAGATCGGATTAAAAAGTAGATTCTTGAGTTTGCCGTTTTCTTCAAACTGCACGACAGTCGCACGATTATTAAACCACAAGAACGGATGCACGCCGTCATAGGCGGCATGAAAGCCATAGACCGTCGGGTAAGGCGTTACCGAGCAACTGAATTGCCGCACGGCAACGAGCATGCCCGAAGCAATGAACTCAGCGCGCAGTTTCGGCGCGGCACGGCGAATTTTTTCCAACTCGTTTGCGGGTAGCGTCTCGCGGCGCGACTCGTCGAAAGCTGTAAGCTGCTTAAAGTGGTGTTTGTTCATGAATGATTTTCCGGTTTTTCTTTTTGCAATACCAAGAGCGTCGTTTCTGCCGTCCAGTGCGAAACTTCTTCCCAATTTTGCACGACCCAACTGTTGCCGATTTACTATATCCGATTTGAGCGCGACAGATTGACTATCGATGCAAAGCCAGGCTTAGAGCTTGTGTTATAAGCGAAGAGCGTGCGTTAAAACGCGCCTTAAAAATAAATACATAGAGGAGCCTACCATGCAGGCACATATAGCTGCGAAACACCCCGCCCAAGTAAATCTCACGCAAGGCGAAAAATATTTCTGGTGTGCGTGCGGATATTCGAAGACACAGCCGTTTTGCGACGGTTCGCACAAAGAAGTCAATAAGACGCTACCCGAAGGCGAAAAGAAATTTGCCCCGCTCCGATTTACGGCGGAGCAAACCGGCGAGGCATGGCTATGCCAGTGCAAGCAGACCGGTACCGCACCGTTCTGCGACGGCACCCATAAAACGCTTTAATGGTTCCCGAAAAGGAAACTATTAGCAGGCTTCCGGAACCGAAAAAGCAAAAGCAGGCTTTTCGCTTTTTCGGGAGTTTTTTCCGATGACTAGGCGGGAACTCGCGCAAGCCGTATACAAAGGCGATTTTTCCTGCGATAAGCCCGTACTAATCAGCGCGAATTCTCCCGCAAATCGTGCCGATTTGCTGCTCATTGCAGCACCGCACGGGCTTATCGTGAAAAAAATCGCTTCAGCGAGTTCCCGCCCAGTCACACGCCACCTCGTTCCCTACGGTCGCCTGACGGGGCTGAACCCAATAGTGATGTTCGTGTTCCACGGGCTGAAGTAGTTGCGGTTCGCCGCCTGCAGGTGGCTGGCGGTATTGCTCCAGCTACCACCACGATTGACCCGAAAAGTACCGCTTGTAGAGACTTGACTATCCGCATCGGTGTAGGGTGAGCCGATTATATAGATCGATTGCCAATCCCAAACCTATTCAGAAACATTGCCGCTCATGTCGAAAATGCCCAAAGTATTCGCGGCTTTTGTGCCGACGGGCTGCGTAGAGGTTGTATTGCCCGTGGGCACTGTCAGCGAATTGCCAAACCAAGCGACTAAATTAGTCGCCGTAAAATTCGTGGTGTCGGCGGTGGCGCCACTCGCATACGTCGTTGCATTAAAGGTCGTGCCGTCGATATAACGCGCCGCATATTCCCACTCGGCTTCGGTCGGCAATCGCTTACCGCGAAACTCGCAATATTCTTTTAAAGAAAACCAACTGCCGCCGCTCCCCGGCTGTTTGTCGGCCTTATAGCGTTTGCCATAGCGCGCGCCGACATAGTCGCAGCAGGGTCTTCGCGCACGTACTCGAATTTTTTTTGTAGCGAGACGTCGATCGCTTCGGTCAAAGACGCGGGCATGTAACCGAAGCGTGTGGTCTCGGTTAGATCTTTATACTTTAGGATCGCGACCCGCGCGAGATCTTTTTTAGCGGGGGCAGCCAACAGATAGGCTATCCGCTCAATCCCAACTCTTTTCTCAATATATTACGCATCTTCGCGTAGGCTTTATCGACCGCGATGATGCCGGCTTCATGGCGCAGAGCGAGCGAGAAAATCAGAATATCGAAATTAGAGAAGGTTTGGCCTTTCGCGCGAAAGAGTTTTGCATTTTGGCGCGCGAGGCTCCACACTGTGGCGTCGCATTCGAGAATAGGGAGCGTTTCTTCAAAAACCTCTAAAGCCTGTCTTTCTTTACCCGCACGACAACCTGCCCATAATTCAAGTAACACAGGTTCGCAAAGTACTGCTTGCGACGAGAGTAAGGCTGATTTGACTCGCGCCTTAATATCACCGCGCCCATTGAAGCGCAAGTTTTCAATAAATGCTGAAGACTCGAGAAGTATCACGTTTTCTCATCTCTTTGAGTTCGGCTTGCGACATAATTTCATTATCTTTGAAGGTGCCGGTCATCGCTGCCAGATTGCGTAGTTTTTTCATGCGAATCGCTTCGTTTAATGCAAACTCAATCGCCGCCTTTTTCGTGCGAATTTGGTACATGTCTTGCACTTCGCGCAAAGCGCCAGAAGATATATCAACTAACGTTCTCATATATACAATTTAGCGTAATAATATATATAGTCAACGCTTTTACACCTCAAAAAAATCGCCGACCGCAGCCGCCACTTTTTCTGCATCTGTTATCGAGAGCCCCGCGTACATCGGTAAGCGCACGAGGCAATCGGTAAAGCGATCGGCGTTCTTCAATATGCGCCCGTCGTGTTTCGTCGCGAAATAGGGGCTTTTATGAAGCGACAAATAGTGAAATACCGACGAGATCTGCTGCGACTTTAAGTGTGCAATCAGGCGCGTGCGCTCGTCGAGCGAGCGGCAAACGATATAAAAAAGATGCGCATTATGCGTGGTATCTGGCATGATGAGGATCTCCCGCTTGGCGAGGCCTGTAAGTCGCGTATGATAGACTTGCCACGCCGCCATACGCCGATTTTGGATGTCGTCGAGAGCTTCGAATTGCGCCCACAGAAAAGCGGCGTTGAGTTCCGACGGCAAGAACGACGAACCGACATCGACCCAACCGTATTTATCGACTTCGCCGCGAAAAAATGCGCTACGGTTCGTGCCTTTTTCCCAAAGAATCTCCGCCCGCTTCTGGAAAGGTTCGTGGTTGATCGCGAGCGCTCCGCCTTCGCCGCAAATAATATTTTTCGTTTCGTGAAACGAAAACGCGCCGAGATGGCCGACTCCGCCGAGCCATTTGTCGTCGTAGCGCGATTCAATCGCTTGCGCCGCGTCTTCGATTACCCAAAGAGCATGGCGAGCGGCAAGCTCCATAATTGCTTTCATGTCGCACGCTTGCCCGCCGTAATGCACTGGGACAATCGCGCGCGTGCGCTCAGTGATTAACGGTTCGATTGCCTCTGCGTCGAGATTCGGATGGTTCGCTTGACTGTCGGCAAAAACCAACTTTGCGCCACGGAGCGCAAACGCATTGGCGGTCGAGACGAAAGTGTATGACGGCAAAATCACTTCGTCGCCGGGTTTTAGATCGATGAGCAGCGCCGCCAGCTCCAACGCATCGGTACACGACGTTGTGAGCAACGTTTTCTTTAGTAGGTAGCGCCTTTCTAAAAATGTTTGGCAGCGCCGCGTATACTCGCCGTTGCCAGAGAGTTTGCCTTGAGAGATGGCTTCGGCGATATACTTGGCTTCGTTACCGGTTGTATAGACTTTGTTAAAGGGTATATTCATGGGGGTTTCCTGCGCGACGAATCTTGATAGATAAGGCGACGATATTTATTGATGGTTCGTCGCTTTACTTCAAAACCTTGTTCGCTTAATTTTTCTGCGATGATACGATCGGAGTTTTTTCGTTCTTTATCTTGCGCGAGTAGCGCAAGAATTGCCGCCTTCAAATCTTCGACACTGCGCTCGCGTCCGTCGGCGGATTTTACTCTGCGCATCAAGAAATAGCGCAGCGGATAAATGCCCCAAGCGCAGTGAAAGTATTTTCGCGAAAGAATGCGGCTAATCGTCGAAACGTGTCTGTCTGTCGTCTGCGCCAAATCTTTGAGACTCATCGTGCGAATGTAAGTCGAACCTTTAACGAAGAAATCGTACTGGCGAACGGCAATGATGCGCGCGATTTGGGAAAGCGTATCCGAACGAAAGCTCAGAGTTTCGAGAAGTGCTTTGGCGCCTTGGTACGAAGACTTCCATTCTTCTTGGGTCGCGTGTTTAGACGCAGCGGCGCTTGCTTTCATTTTCGCGTAAAGCTTGTGATTGATACGAAAGCGCGGCAAATATTGTTCTGAGACGGTTACGAACACCTGCTTTTCTTTGACTTCAAAAAAAACTTCAGGCAGCGCCCATTCTGCCGCAGTGCCGTCTGTGCGATTGATCGGATGCGGATCGAGCGACGCAAGCCGCTTCAGTTTCGCGTTTAGAGTTTCTTCGTCGATTTCTAAAATTTCACAGAGCGAGTCTCTTTCTTGCTGCGAAATTCTTTCTACGCTATTGTGCGCTTGCGCCAAAACGTCGATGAGATCGAAGAGTAATTGATCTTTTTTGAACCGTCGCTCGGCTTGCCAGCGCAGCGATTGCCAGAGATTTTCGGCGCCGACGCCGCAAGGGTCGAGCTGCTTTAGATAATCGAGACATAATTTTAATTCGCGTTGGTTGAAACGATAATCGGCGCTGATTGTGCGGTGGGGAAACGCTGCAAAACCGTCGTTGTCGATTGTCGAGACGATGATGCGCGCCAAGTCATAGATGCGCTCTGGCATCCCCATGTCGACAAGCTGTAGCAAAAGATTCTCTTGCAGACCTACATGCGCTTTTGCGACGAAATCGCGCTCGCCCGTTGCGGTGACAGGCGGCGTCATACCCGAAGAAATTTCTTCGACGAAAGGGTTTTCTTGAATTACGCGCAGAATTTCTTCGCGTAACTCGTGCTGCGGTAATGTCAATAAGCCGACGGCGTGCGAGAGCGTACCGTGCAATTTCTGCCGGGCTTGCGTTCTGAGAGCGGTGCGTTGTTTGAGTTGCGTTTTGGGCATAAGCGCACGCTGATTCTATATCTTGAAATCGTCGCCTAAATAGATTTCGCGCGCTTTTTTGTCGTTGATGAGCACGTCTGCCGTGCCTTCGATGAGAACTTGGCCCTGAAAAATAATATAGGCGCGGTCGGTGAGTTTTAGCGTCTCGCGTACGTTGTGGTCGGTTATGAGAATACCTAAACCGCGCTCTTGTAATTGGCGCACGACGCGCTGAATTTCTTTGACGGCGATCGGGTCGACACCCGCAAACGGCTCGTCGAGAAGCAAAAATTTTGGCTCTGACGCTAAAGCGCGCGCGATTTCGGCACGCCGTCTCTCGCCGCCCGAAAGCGTGATGCCGTTTTGATTCTGTACGTGCGCGATTTCAAGTTCTTTCAATAATTGATCGGTCTCGGTTTTGATGCGATCTCTTGCAAAGCCGCGCAATTCAAAAATCGCTTCGATATTTTTACGTACCGATAACGTGCGAAATATCGAAGCTTCTTGCGCGAGATAGCCGATGCCACGACGCGCGCGCAAATACATCGGCATGCGCGTTAAATCTTCGCCGCCGAGAAATACTTGCCCCCCCGATTGGCGCACGAGGCCGATCGTCATATAGAACGAAGTCGTTTTGCCTGCGCCGTTGGGCCCCAAAATACCGACAACTTCGCCTTGGCGTACGTTGAACGAAACGTTGCGTACAACAGTACGTTTGCCGTAAATTTTTATTAGATTGCGCGTTTCAAGCATCAACGCATCGGCGGCAATGACCGGCGCAGGTTTCGCGGTAATTTCGTTCGGCGCTTTCGTGCGCGGCATAGTTTATCTCCGGCGTGTTCGTTGACCCGACAACCGATTTAACCTGAAAATTGCGTGTCCCGGCGAAAAAGGCGCGACAGAATCCCCGACGAATAGTTGAGCCCTAAAAGCGGAATCGCGAGTAATGGGCTGAGCTTGGGGTCGGCGTCTTTTCCTTCGCCCAAGCGTTTGAGTTGTAACGAAAAATAACCGATTTCGAGTACGCCCAATCGGTCGATCGCAGCAATGCCCGTCTTGACGGGCTTGAGCGTTGCCTGCGCATTCGTGTCGGTAAGCAACCGCCGCGCAAGATGCGGCTCCATGGCGAGCGGTCGTGCAAGACCGACAATATCAATAGTGCCCGACGCGATGGCGGCGTTCATCGCCTGCGCCGAACGAAAACCCCCGGTGAGCATCAGGGGGATTTTTATCGATTGGCGAATTTTTTCTGCGAACGGTAGAAAGTACGCTTCGCGCGCCGCGGTAGAAGAGGGCATCGTGCCCGCCGCCGACTTTAGCACATCCTGTGCTCCGGTTTGCGGTAAAGAGGACTTCGTGTCCGCCGCAAACCCAAGCACATCCTTTGCTCCGGTTTGCGGCAAAGAGGACTTCGTGTCCGCCGCAAACCCAAGCACATCCTTTGCTCCGGTTTGCGGCAAAGAGGACTTCGTGCCCGCCGCCGACTTTAGCACATCCTGTGCTCCAGTTTGCGGCAAAGAGGACTTCGTGTCCGCAGCAAACCCTAAGACTTCCTGTCTTCCGGTCATCGCCGCAGATTCGTATGTGCCGCCCGAAATTTCGATGAGATCGACGCCTTCGCGTTCGAGCATCTTCACGACCTCGACGGCATCGTCTTCGGCGAAGCCGCCCCGCTGAAAATCCGCAGAGTTAATCTTGACACTAATCGGAAAATTTTTGCCGACCTGAGCGCGCATCGCGCGCACAATTTCTTGCACGAAGCGCATGCGGTTTGCGATCACGCCACCCCAGCGGTCGCTGCGCCGATTTGCGAGCGGCGATAAAAATTGGCTGACCAAGTAGCCGTGCGCGCCGTGAATCTGCACGCCGTCAAACCCCGCTTCTTTACAGAGTGCGGCAGTGCGCGCGTACTTGGCGACGAGCGCGTGAATTTCAGCGTCGGTTAACTCTCGCGGGGTGCGAAACGCCAAACTTCCCATCTTAAGTTGGATTGCAGACGGCGCAACGGTTTCGCGCGAGATCGCCGCTGGCGCTTGCCTGCCTGGGTGATTTATCTGCGCCCATATTTGCGACCCGTGCTTTTTTGCTCCGCTTGTCCAGGTGCGAAAAGCGTCGAGATGCGTGGCGTCTTCAAGCACGACGTTATTCGGCTCGCCCAATTCGTTACCGTCGATCATTATATTGCCGGTCACGATGAGGCCGAGCTCCCCCGCGCCCCAGGTTTCATAGAGACGAAAGAGTTTTTCAGCAGGCAAATTTTCAACCGCAAGATTTTCGCTCATCGCCGACTTTGCGAGGCGGTTTTTGAGTGTAACGCCGCATGGGAGTTGTAGAGCTGCGTTGATATGCGTGTTCATTGGCAGGCCGTATTGACGTTCAAAACATAATCGCGGTATAAATCGGCTGCCGCTTTTTCACCGGCGTAACCGCGCGGCTTTAACGCTGCGATATTTTTTTTATACGCATACAAGTAAGGCGCCGAAAGCGGCTTGTACGACCAGTGCCAGCGTTCTTCTTGGTAGCCGTGCTCGTAAGCGTCGCTATTGCGCGCGTGAGGATCGCCGTTGTACGGTTGGCAAAAACCGTATGTCGGAGCATTCGCGACAAGCCAATCGTAGAACTTTTTACCGACGCCGGTTTTATACGTGCTGTTGTGTAGCGCCGGGCCTTTGATTTCTGCCGCGTGTAAATCGATATCGGTGCCCCAATGGTGGCGCGATGTGCCGGGCATCGATGAAAAACGTAAAATTTCGAGCGCGCGCAATTTCTCGTCGGCGATCGTTGCGGCAAGATTCTTGCCGCCAACGGGCC
>JAFEGD010000057.1 GCA_018240245.1 Spirochaetota bacterium
ATAAGCGGTCGGAATCGAACCCAAGAGATACGCACCAAGTGCGACATAACTATACGCGATAATATCCACGAGTGGGAGTGTCTATAGGTAGCGGCGCGTCAACCGAATTCAATTCACGACCGAGACAAGATTGCCTTGGTCGGTCGTCACAATAAGATTGCCGTTGTGCGTGCTGAGCGCCATTGTTGAAGGCGTTGCGCCCAACTGCCAGTAGTGAATAGGCTCGCCGGTTTCGGCTTTAATCAACGTTACGATCGAACCCTGTGCGATCGCGATAAATCCGTCGGTGCTCGCGAGCGTCTGATAGCGCGAAAACGTATTTACCCAACTGAGGTTGCCCGAAACATCGTACGCCCAGAATTTACTTGAGTTGCCTTCGGCGGTCGGCGCGATAACATGATTCGCGCTGAGAATTGGGCTGTCGCTTGCCACGCCCGCAATCTCGCGGCGCCACATGAGGCCGCCTGTCATTGCCCGCAACGCGAGCACACGGTGTTGGTCGGTTATCGCGTACACAACATCGCCTTGTGCGTCGGACACGAGTTCAAGTGCCGTTAACGGCGAGCGTGTATCGAGTTTGTATGCGACTTGGCCGTCGTGTGCGCGGATGCCAAAAATAGTGCCTGTTGCGCTAGCGATAACCAACATCTTATCTTGTACCGATAGCGGCGAAATGGCAACGCGCGTTTCTAAATTTTGAATCCATTGTAATTGGCCGCTGACGGCATTAAAAAGAGAAAGCGTTCCGTTTTCGCTGGCAATAGCGACGCAGACGCGCCCGCTATTTGCGAAAACTAACGGCGCCGAGTTTGGTGCAATCACGGGTAAGTGGGTGCTCCAAAGTACTCGCCGCGATTTTGCGTCGTAAGCGCGCAGCGAATTTTGTAGATTAAGACTCAGAAAAAAATCATTGCCCGTTTGCGGGTTCACGTATTTTTCCCAGATGCTTTCGACGGTATCCGGGCTGACCCTTTCGATCGCCAACGGTCGCGGCGGTAACTCGTTTGCCGATTTGACAAAGAGCGAAAGCCCGCCCGAGAGAAAAAGGCAGCCAATAAGCGCCGGCAAAACCGGTAAGCGCGGCAAAAGCGTCGAGCGGCGGCGTGCATATACCCGCTGTGCAATCTCGGTGGCGGTGGATTGCTGAACGTCCGTAGACTTTGTATGTGGGACAAGCCAAGGTTCGAGTTGCCGTGCTAATTGATTAAACTCGCGCTCCATATCTTAGTTTACACCGAATCGGGTGAATGTCCGAAAAAAAAAATACGTTTATGTCGCATCGCCGGCAACAATCTCCGATTTACCTTGACGCTCAATTTATAGAATCAGCGATGGAGCAGAGAAGCTGGCTTCGGCAAAATTGTCGGTCGGTAAATTTGAATTAAGAAATTGAGTAAAGAAGTGAGGTTTAAGAAATGAGAGTATACAGTAGATTGATTTATGCTCTGCTATTCGCATCCGCCTTAGTTGCGGTAAACTGCGGTGGCGGGCCACAAATTACAGACCCACGGGATATAGCATATCCTTCGAGTGTCGAACAAAAAGATTCCGACGCGGCGATTGCCGACGCGCAAGCTGCATACAATGCATTGGGCGAAGACGGTACGGCAGAAACCGGCAAAGCGAAAGAGTATTTAGACAAAGCTAAAGAATTTGCGGGCGATAAAGAATACGAAGCGGCGTGGGCGTCGGCCATCAAGGCTAAGTCGTTCTGTGCGCTTTCACACCAACTGCAACAGACGCGCGCAGCGGGGCTCAAGTAACCTAAGGGCCTTTGCACATTTAAAGAAGGAGATATAAATGAAAAAGATATTATCTGTATTGATGATGGCAGCGATGCTATCGCCCGTTATGGCGGGCATGATCAAAGAAAGCCAAGCGCGACGCGAAGTCGACGATGCGAAGCAAGCGTTGGCAGCAATGGAGGCGCGTACCGAACTCAACACGTACCTACCCGAGATGGAAGCGTACCGCGCACGTATGTTCTATACGAAAGCATTCAGCTACTTAAACGATAGCGACTACGACAAAGCAAGCTTTTACGGCGTTTTATCGACCAACTATGCGAAACTCAGTGTTGCTCGTGCGCTTGTGCAAAAAGCAGAACGCGATAAACTCGAAGCGTTGGCTTCCGGTCGTGCATTAGAGTTGGTTGTTCCGACGCTCAAAGCTGCAGGCCTAAAGCGTAAAGGTTCGAGCGCCATTTTCGCGGGTGTTTACGACGTGAAGGCGCTCTACGATATCAAGCGCGTACCTTGGAAAGCAGACGATGTACCGGCTGCGCTCAGTGCCGACATGCAGGCGAAAATGGCGGATATCGCAAATATCTTAAAAACGCAAGCCGACGCGAAAGCGCAAATCGCCGCTCGTGGCCGCAGCGAAGATCATGCGGCGAAATACGCGGCAAGTATTAAAGACTCCTTAATTGAGAAAGGTGTCGATGTCGCTCGTATCGACGTCACGACAAAAAAAGGCGGTAGAGACGGAGCAGAACTCACGCTCAGCGGCGTGAAAGCAAAGTAAGTTTTCTTTCTTCGACAGAAAGCCGAGACAAAAGGTCTCGGCTTTTTTTTTATTCTCGGACGGTAAATACTGTCGCGTGCGTACGCGCGCGCGTCACAGCGGTATAGAGTAGACGATTATCGCTCGGCGCGGCGTCGGCGGTTTTTTCGTAAATAACCGCGACACGCTCATACTCCGAGCCTTGGCTCTTGTGGATTGTAATCGCGTATGCGTTCGCCCACAAGATTTCTTCGGGTTGAATAAGACTATATCCGCCCGCTTGATTGCGCAAAATAGCGTAGTCTTTGCCGTTGCGTCGGCAAAGAAAGCCCGTATCGCCGTTAAAAACACCGAAGCGATAATTGTTCGCGGTGACAATAATCGGCACGAGTGTTCGATCTTGAATGGCATTGTTGTCTGCCGATTGCTTGTGAACTCGCTCGTTCATCGACTCGCTACCGAGACTACCTTCGCGCCGTGTCGTTAGCACGACAAATTTTTCTAAAAATTCAAAAGCGGCGGCGGTAGCCTTCTGCAATTCGTGTCCGTCTGCGGCGGTGCGTAGCTGCTGGCGGATTGATTCCGCTTCTGTCGATTGCAATCGTAATTGAATATCTTGCGCGATTGTCTCGATGATTTCATGCGAGCGTTGAAAAATCCTAAGTTCGATACCTTCTGCGGCGGCGGTAATTCCCGCGAGACCTTTATCGGCAACGGCGCGGTAGCTTGCCGCGCGTGTTTCGGTAAAGCGATGCGATACGGTGAGCTTATAAAAATCGACGAGCCGTTGGGCGCGTAAAACATTTAAGAAACCGCCAATATCGATACCGTCGACGCTCGGCAATTGCGCGGTATCGCCGCTCAAAATAAGCTGCGCCTTGCCGGAAAGCGCCCGCACCAGCGTCGCTAAGAATCCCAAGTCGACCATTGAGATTTCGTCGACGATGACGATATCAAAGGGCAGTGGGTTTTGCGCATTGTATCTTGCACGGCCGCTGGCGCTGAGTCCCAAAAGGCGATGCAGGGTTTTGCATTCTAGCAAAACTTGCGTGGTCCCGGTTAGAGAAGCGAAGCGCGCGGCGGCCTTACCGGTGGGTGCTGCGATGGCGATTCGCAAGGGTTTCTCGCGAACCTTTTGGCCAACTTGCTGTACAAAATCGGCGATTTGGTGGCTTTTTCCGGTGCCTGGGCCTCCGGTGAGTAAAACACAATTTCGGGCAAGCATCGCTTCGACGGGCGATGCGGCGGCGGCGATTTTGCGTTTTGCAAAAAAATCGATACAAGCCGCATAGCGCAGCGGTAATAGAAATTGCGTAGCATTAAAATTTCTGAGAGTAAATGCGCCGTTCTCTGCGGTTGCGACAAAACCTGTGTCGACGGCAAAAGCGATATCGCCCGAGAAAATCCGTTGTAGAATATTTTTGCGTTCGGCGGCTGAAAACTCGAAACCGCGCCACGCCGCTTCGTCGCGCGCCAATCGATTGACTAACTGCGGGTATTCGTTCATTTGTTTAACCTAAACCAAACGCCGTTTGCTGTGTCGCGCACGAGATAGCGTAAGAACAGAAAGTGGCAACCCACAACCGCACGGCCTTCGCCGGGATACATCGCCTGCAAATAGGCGGTCAGAGCTTCACAGTAGATTTGAGCTTGCTCGCCGTAATGCGCCTCGCCATATTCGGCGATATTTTCCGGCACAACGTCGCTCAGCGAATTACTCTTGTAATCCAAAACGAAATATCGCCGGTGATCGGGGGTGAATACTAAATCGGTAATACCATACATCGTTCGCCTTACATCGTCGCGCATATTAGCGAGTATCTTGTGGTTAGCGGCGGCGCTCCAAAACGGCGTCTCGCGCCATAAGTTTTCCGTCGGTAAGTCTTGTAGCCTGACATTTTCGTTTGCCGTAACAGATAGGGGTAAGCGCGCCGCAGCGCAAGCGGCAATAATTTCGACGATACGACTCGTAATTTTTGTTATTCTCAACGGGTCGCTATTTTGTAGAGAATATTTTTTCCCAATTTCTTCGGCGACACGTTTTTGCAGTGCGTGCCTATATGCGCCGGATGGATTTTTGAATTCATGAAATTGGCACATTTCGAGTAGGCTGTGGAGCAAGAGTCCGATTTCGGTACCGCGCGGTAAGTCGTCGGGTATAAAGTCTACGGTATCAAAATGCGCACGAACGAGATTTGAAAACGAACGCCGCTCAGAGTAGCGCTCCGGAATATTGCCGTGATCGACGGCAATCGGCGGAGAAAGTTTTCTATGTATCGCGACGGTAGGTGCTGTCGCTTCAAATTCTGATAGCGCGACGATTCGCGCTCCGCCGCAGTTCTTCGCGAGCCATGGTTGCAAAAACGCGGCGACGGGGCCGGGGCTTTTCTCCGAATTCGGCGGAGCAACGCGGCAAAGAAATTTGTTTTTTGCGCGCGTTAATGCGACATAGAGCAGATTGAGCTGCGCAATTTTCGCTTCGTCTTCGATGCTCAGGCGTTTGTCGTCCGAAGCGTTAAACGCATCGCTATCGACGGGGACAACTGCCTCGTTGTTTCGATTGTGAAAAAACGCAAAATCTTTCCAACGACTGTCGTTGATGCCGTCGGCGAGAACGGCGACGTTCCATTCTAAACCCTTGGCACTTTGCACTGTGATCAAAGTAACGGCGTCCTCGTCGCGTAAAATGTCGACGTACAAATTTTCGTTGTCGTTTTCTTCGCTTTCGGCGAGTGCTGAGAGCCACGCTACCAACGAAACAACGTCATGATATTCTTTACCGCAATTTTTGACAATGCGTTCGAGCATCAGTCGCCATGCATAGACGACAGTTTCGTCGGCGCCATAATCGAGCAGCAGATGCAGAGCATGTGCATCTTGAGCTAATATTCGAATGAGCGCATATATTTCCATTTTGTCGGCGTGTTTTTTAAGGCGGTTGAAAAAATCGATAGCGTCAGGGCGATTCTTCAAGAAAATAGTTTGTTCCGCGACGCGCAAGCCTTGTTCGGGACTCGCGAGTAGACTTTCGAGAAAAAAGCGGAGATGCACAAACTCGATTCGATTGAAATCGGGTTTTTCACCGTAATAAGAATAGGGTATACTGCGTGCGCGCAAGGCGTCGGCAAATAACCGTAGCGTCTTATGCTTCGTCGCCATGATGGCGATACTCCAATCGGGTTGCCGGGTACGAAGTTGTTCGATGTTTTCTGCAACGGCGATACAATAAGCATCGAGGCTGCGATCGCCTTTGGCGTCGCTTTGAAAAATTTCAACTCCGGTGCATGCGTCGTGTGTCGACGGAGTTTGTGCGCCGTTTTTTGCGACGATATATTCGATATCGGCTTTTTCCCATGCCGAAGCGATCGGGCGCGCTGTAAAAACCGCGTTAAAGAAATTGGTAATTTCGGGCGCGCTGCGAAAGTTGGTGTCGAGCTGCATTTTGGATGCACCCAATGCACGTAAAAGCTCCCGCGCTTTGAGATAGACGAAAACATCGGCACCGCGAAATTTATAGATCGCCTGCTTCGGGTCGCCGACAACGACGAGGCGCGCCTCGGTTTTAGAATCGATAAAAAGCGTGCGAAAAATATCCCATTGCACCGTATCGGTGTCCTGAAATTCGTCGATCAATACATAGCGGTATTGGGTGGCAATTGTCGTCGCGAACTTCTTGTCTTTCACCGCATCGGCGAAAAGTGTGACCATTCGCGAAAACGTAACAGCGTTGCGCTCGCTCGCGAGCTCTTGCATTTTCTGCACAATCGCATAAAGCGTCCATGCCTTGAAGCTGAGTGCGTCGTGAACTTCAGCGCGCGTCGCGACGAGTGGAATAATGGGAGCTTTACCCATGGCAAAGCACCACAGCGCCTTTTGGCGCAATTCGTCGTCGAAATCGCGAGCCCGACCGCCTTTACCGAATTTGCTCGTCTGTAAGAACATGGCAAGCGCCGCGGGTTCGATTTGAGCCCATTCGACGCGGTAAATATATTCGCGCGCCTCTTCAAAGAGTTCCCTTTCGTCGCTACCGATATTCGTTAATTCGGGTAACGCTGCGGATGTATTTTGCGCAAGGCTATTCAAGCAAAAACTGTGGATGGTGCCGATGCGGTTTTGCGAGAAATCGCGATACGCCGCACGTGCCGCGGCATCATCGCCGAGCTCTGCGAGTTTTTTATAGGTGCGCGCCTTGAGTTCGCTCGCCGCTTTTTCGGTAAAAGTCACACAGAGAATTTCAGAAATCGTGGCGCGGTTGCTACCGATGATCGCGGCAATTAGTTCGATCAGCAGCGTTGTTTTGCCAGAACCAGCCGAGGCTTCGATGAAGGCGTGTCCGCCTTTTTCGAGAATTTCATGTGCCGATTCGGTTGCTGTCATAATTTTTTCTTGTTTGCCGTTGCTGATTTAGACCTCTTTTTTACGGGCGTGGTTGGTTCTTCGGATTTGTCGGATAGGTGCGCGGCGACAGGCCGAATGAATTTATCAAAATAGGCAACGCTATTTGCATCGGCACGTAGATCATAAATCTGGCGCGCCAGCGAAAGTTGGATTTCTACGGGCGTAGGAGTATCGATGCGGTCGATAATATTCTCTGTGGAAAGGTCTTTCATTCCCTCAAGGTTATTGGGACCTAAGAGATTGGCGTCAAACCACACAAATTGATTTGTGGCAAAAGATTCGACTATATTTTGTAAGTACGTCTCGGCGGCGGCTTTGTCGGGAATATTCATCCTCACCATTTCTTTCAAAGCAGGCCTGAGCTCGTTGTTGTCCTTCTTCGTTTCAAAGGCGAGCGTCGTGAGGTGCAAGGCAGTAATATCGTTGCCAGCGCATAGCGATAGCGCGCAGAGCAGCAAGTGCATTTGAACGAGGTTTACGGTGCGGTTGTTACCCCAATAAAATTCGAGTTTGTGTAATCTTTGTGTCGTTGTATCTAGAATAAATTGTCCCGCAAGGCCAGCGATTTTATGGCCGCCAATTTGTGGTGCGGGAAAATAATAGCGCTTGAGGCGTTCGCCATCGTCGTAGACTGTGCGCATTTCGATATGTTCGTTAAAATAAATTTCTTGAACGCAGGTGTCGTCTGAAAATTGCGCGTATGCACTCTTCAGGTGTTCGCTATTTTGGTTCATGCGCACAAGCGAGAGCGCTTGGTCGAAGCCAGCGGGGGGATGCTCGCCGCGCTCTTGTGCGCGACGAATGAAGGTTTCGATTTCCGGTGCGGGTGCTCTTTGTGCGCTCAGCAGCGCTTCTTTCAAATAATTTTCACAGAAGCGCAATCTGCCGCTATCGGCGACACCCAATTGCGGCTCGTCGCTGCGAAACGCCACAACGCCTGTCAACTCCGGAAAATAGGGAGCCAATTTTTGCAGTGTAGGATGCAGCAAAAAAGTTTCTAAATCCCGCCATGCTATGGCACCCGGTATTTCAACATCGGAGAAATGGGGTAACAGCAACTTTGTGAGTTGCGCTTCAGATTTTCCTGCATCATTTTGCACCAGAAAGCGCGTTCGCGCATCGGCATCAGACGCGATGGGGGGAGCGGATGACTCGTCCTCTTTCGATAATATCGTCGGGGGATAATTGTGCGAATCTGTCGCTGGGAGGCGCAACTCTGCTGCGTGGCGTCTTATCGATTCGATGAGCTGCGAAGGGTAGCGCTCTGCCGCTGTTTTATTATCGCGGTTCGACCAAGCAAGATATAAGCGTTCGGCGCCGCTATAAAGCGCCGTGACAAGCGTTGTCGCGAGCTGTTCTGTCGCGGTAAGTCGCGTCTGCGCAGTGCGATAGGCGGCAATGAGTTCTTCACCGACGTCGCTTTTCTTGTCGGCAATTTCATTTAAGTCGGCGAGCCAGTGAATCTTTTTAGTAAAACACGTTGCCGTGAACGCAGAAAAGGTAATTCCCTCGTACGGGAAAGTTTGTTTTATTGAAGAAGGCATGAAATATTTTTCCATCAATTTCACGAGGGCGGTGAAGCCGATATATTGAGAACCCGGCAAACGCAAGAGATGCTCGCTCCACTCGAGTGTCGCGGCGAGAGGTGCTTCGTCGTTGCCGATCGCAAATTCGGCGAACTTGCGCAACGCTTCGGATACTTTTCCCCCGGTCGCCGTCGAGAGCGTAGAGCGCGCGCCGACCAACGGTTGCAAGAGGGTTAATAGTTTTTCTACAAAATTTGGCGCATCGAGAAACCGTAGCTCTACCGATGCTAAAGGTGCGTCGTTCGACTGCAAGAGCGCGCGCTGAATGCGTTCGAGACCATGGTCAAAATTATACGCAGCCTGGCTCTCAGGGTAATCGTCGCGAAAGGCATGAGCGCGGCTAAATATCGATAAAATCATATCGCTGCCTTCGTCGTCGATGGCAAATATCGCACGCACAATCGGGTTCGTGATATAACTTGTAATGAGCGGGCGCGAGAGCCCCATTGTCGCCGCGTTGGAAACAATTTTCCAGAACTCAACCGCCGCATCGCCGGCTTCGATAAAATTTGCGCGCGTATACGCATAGAGCGAACGTGCGCCGCAGGCGATATCGAACGCCGAAAATTGCGAAGCGCCATCGGTGAGCGCAACGGCAATATCGTCCTGTCGCAGCGTTGCATCTTGCATTAACAATGCGTGATTCATGTCGCCGCTTAATTCGGCCATGCGCTGCACGCCGGGAAACGCGCAAAAATACACTTGCGTATTTGCCTGCGGTTCGGTCGATGCGACGTTTTGGATATGCAACGGTACGCTGGCGAATTTTGCCGACTGGGCAAGAACATCGTGAAAGTCGTGGTGCTTCTTGCCGAGAGCGGCAATGTTTGTATCGGTATTGTCGGCAAGGTGCGAGAGGTCAACAGTGAAAATATTGACGGTAACTTTACGCGCAATAACGGCCAAAAGGCGCGTATGTTGGAGCGATAATAGCGGCATACCAAACAAGAATAAATCGGGTTCGCTTGTGCCCGGTGCCGATGTCTTGTCGAGAAGTTGGTACGGCAATTGCGTATCGAAGGTATACCACGTTCTTTTCGAACTCCCGAGTTTTTCACGAACTAAGCGCCAGAAATTTTGTGTCGTCGCCGCCTCATGCGCACCGAGTTCGTCGGGTATATGCAACGCATATTCGCGCAATGCAGTCGCTAAGCGGTGTGCGACGAGCAGGCGTGTCGATTCGTGCATCGCTGCGATATCGTACCCCAACGCTTTGACGCTAGCGGCATTTTCTTCGGCGCAGACGATGCCGTAGATGATTGCCGCCAAGTCGCCGAGAGAGATTTTCTCGATAACGGGCGATTGTCGATTCGAAAACCAGTTTGCGTTGGCAAGCGGCGCATCGTTTGCAAATATTCGTTCGATGAAGTTACCGATCGCCGATTCGAGAAAGGGAAAAGTCACCCCCATGAGAATTGTATCGAGTTCGATAAATTGCCGTTCAAGCCACGCTTCGGTGTCGAGATTTCCGACGACAATTGTTTGCGGCTTCTGTGGTGTTAGACGGCGGCGCTCGGTATGCACTTTCTCGCGCAGCAGCGGGAAAAGATCGCTCAGTCGTGTCGCGTGAAAATAATTTAGCATATTTAGCGGATTGCCTTCTGTAGCGAAGTTTCATAGTCGAGGCGGCTTATCTCGTAAGCGCCGAATGAATCGGCGATTTCTGAAAACACCTGAAAATCGAAAAGCTCGACGCCGCTCGCGACAAGATCGTTATACATATAGACGAACGCTTCTTTACCTGCGTTTGGCGCGAGATGAAATGTCGATTCGAGAAACGCCACCCGGTTGATGACGACGCCGTAAAGACCACCGACGAGTTTGTTCGCTTCGTAAGTTTCCCACGACTCGGCCCAACCCAACTCGAAGAGGCGCGTATAGGCGTCTATCATTTCGGGAGTAAGCCACGTTTCAGAACGCAGCGAAGCACACAGACGGATTACCTCTGGAAATGCGGTATTCTTCTTGAGTAAGCGCGTCGATTTCTTGAGAGTGCGCCGCAGGCTACGACTCGTATGCAACTCGCCTGCCCTGAGGATCATCCGCCGCGGAGGCGAACACCATAAGATCGGTGCTTCGTCGTACCAAGGGAAAAAACCACGGCTATAGGCGTAGAGTAGCGTGTCGCTTTCGAGATCGGCCCCCGCACCAAGATGCGTTCGCCGACCGAGCGATGCCGTCGGGGGAAATGCGTAGCGGCATGTGAAGAGTTTTACATCGGCAATCATTTTTCTTTAGTGGCGAGCGTTCAGTTTAGCTCCCTCAACGAACGATATTGGAAGTAGCGTGTCTGTGAAAATAAAATATTATGGCGTGCGCGGGTCGTTGCCCGTCAGCGGTGCCGATTACTCTATGTTCGGCGGCAATACGACATGCTGCTATCTTGAAGCGGGCGACACTCGCATCGTCGTCGATGCCGGTACGGGTATTCGTATACTTGGGTTAGATCTTATGAAAAGCGATTTACCCAAGACTGGCGGGCGCATGCATATGCTCTTTACGCATTCGCATTGGGATCATATCCAAGGCTTTCCTTTCTTTATACCGGCATTTTTACCGAATGTCGAATTGCAAGTTTATGGCGAAACAAAAAAGGTTCCCGGCCTCGACGGTAACGACGAAACGTGGGATATAGAACGTATCTTAAAAATGCAACAGCATTTCATTTATTTTCCCGTCGGCACCAAGTATATGTCGTCGAATAAGACGTACCATGATATTACTCCCGAATCGCGCTTCGACTTAGGCGGTGTACACGTCAGTTGCTGTGCACTCCACCACCCAAATTCGACTTTAGCTTTTCGCTTCGATTGCGACGGTAAGTCGTTTGTTTTTTCTACCGATGTCGAACACAACGACGATATGATCGAACGGCTCGCGAAATTCGCCGCCGGTGCCGATGTGCTCGCGTACGATTGCCAATACACGACCGCCGAATACACTGCCGGTAAAATCGGTTGGGGGCATTCGACGTACGAAAGCGGTATCCAAATTTGTAAGAAAGGCGCCGTTAAAAATCTGCACATGATTCACCACGACCCTTTGCACCACGATAAGACGTTGCTGCAAATCGAAAACGATGCGCAGAAACTTTTTGCGACGGCAAAAATGATTCCCGAAGGGTTTGAGTTTTCTCTGTAGATGACGCTGCGCTATCTTATACGACAGGCGGTTACCGCCGCCGCGCGGCGTATTGCCGCAGATTTGAACAATACCTTACCCGAAGATTTTGCCGCGCGCATCGATTATACACCCGCATTGAAATTCGGCCATTATGCGACGCCGGTGGCGATGGAGCTTGCGAAGGTATTGCGGCAGAGCCCGCGCGCGATCGCGCAAAAGATCGTCGAACATCTGGTAAATGAATCGTTTTCAAAAGTTGAAATCGCCGGAGCCGGGTTCATCAATATTACGCTGTCGGCGAAAGGCATTGCCGCTGTTGCGAATTTTACGAATATTAAAAACTGGCTCAATGCGAACGCCGACGAAATTCTAACGGAGAAAATAATTTTCGAATACGTCTCGGCAAATCCGACGGGCCCGATGAATATCGTCTCGGCGCGCGCGGCTTCGGTGGGTGATAGCATTACGCGCGTACTCGGCGCGGTGGGCAACGCGGTCTTTCGCGAATATTACGTGAACGATTATGGCAACCAAGTCGAAAAATTAGGATTGTCGTTTGCATACCGTTATCTACAAAAATTTAAATCGGTCGCATTGCCCGACGATTGCTACCAAGGCGAATATATTATCGAATATCTCGATAAGATTCTCGCTAACGATAAAATTCCTGAAAATATTTTTTTATCGAAAGCAAGCATCGGCGCGTTCGACGAAGCCGCATGGCTAAAGAACGCGAGCGCGTTTTTTGCCCCGCTCGGTGTGCGGGCAATACTCAAAGAACAGCAAAAAGATTTACAGGCGTTTCGCACCGAGTTCGATAATTTTTTCTCCGAGGCGTCGTTGCACGCGCAGGGTGCGGTTATGGCAGTGGGGGCAGCGCTCGCCGAACGGGGTAAGACTCGTAGCGAAGACGGAGCGCAGATTTTTGTCAGCACCACATACGGCGACGATAAAGACCGCGTTATTGTCCGCTCCGATGGGCGTCCGACGTATCTCTTGGCCGACATCGCCTACCACGCCGATAAAGTCGCGCGCGGCTTTAAGAAAATTATCGATATATGGGGGCCAGACCATCACGGCTATATCGCGCGCCTTTCGGGGGCGTTGCGCGCATTGGGCTTCGGCGACGCCGTGGGCGAGGAATTCAAAGTCATTATCGCGCAGCAGGTGAACCTATTAGAAAATGGCGAACCCGTGGTGATGTCGAAACGCCTCGGTAAATTTCAAACGATGCGCGACTTACTCGAAAAAATTCCGATCGATGTTTGCCGGTGGTTTTTTGTACAGCGCGCGCTGAGCACGCACCTCGATTTCGATTTGACGCTCGCGCTTGACCAATCGAAAAAAAATCCGGTTTATTACGTGCAGTACGCGCACGCGCGTATTCATTCGATTTTTCGCGAGGCAAATTACGCAGAACACGAACACCATTGGGCGGATTTATACCCATATTACGCAGCGCATAGCGAGCGCGAAGAACTCTATTTATTTCTGCTGCGCTTTCCCGAGTTACTGCAAGATATTGCGCGTAATTATGAAATCCAACGCTTGCCCGAATACCTTTACCAAGTGGCGACGCTTTTTACGCACTTTTATCACGGCAAAAATAATCGCATCAAAGATTTGCAAAGTACGAATGCAGCAGAAGCCGCCGCTCTCTTAGCGCTGTGTGCGCTTGCCGCACAAGTGTTAGAAGCGGGGTTGTCTTTATTAGGAATTTCGGCGCCGCAAGAAATGCACCGAAACGAATAAAAAAAATATCTCGTGGCAAAGCCACGAGATATTTTTTAGTGTTACTTCGCGAGGTCGCCGACAGCGAGTTCGCAATCTCTCTTGATACCTTTTTTGACGATTTCCATGATGACTTTACAGCCCAGGCGGTCACCGTCGGGTTTACAGTTAGATTTCTTGATCTGCGCGCCTCTGAGACGGCCTTGTAAATCTTTACCGATCGCTGAACCTGCGAGTTCGTTGTTTTCAACGGTTGCTGCGGCTTGAATATTCGCGCCTTTGCAAACTTCGATCACTTTCGACATCGCATCCATGCGAGCAGCTTCTTTCGCTGTCCCTTCTTTCTGTAGATTTGTGGTAACGCCTTTTTTTGAAACGCCAACACCTTTTACAACCAACTTGTCGTCGCCAACGAAACCACCCTCGATTTCATCAACCGAACCTTCGCCTTGGCTAATATCGTTCATGCCTTTGGTGCCGCTGCCACAATATGTTGTGAGAAATGCCACCGCAAAAAGCATTGTATACGCAATCTTCTTCATATTTTCTCCTATAATTTTTTTACCGTATCTGCTTTTTATTCAAGAACAGAAACGGCCAGTCCCTTTGGGTCTTGCCTCCGTCTTGCGTGTATCGCCTCAGAAGTCAAGTCGAAAGGAATTTTCTGCACCGATTAGACGTTTCGGATAATTAAAGGGGTCATATTTTTTGTCGAGTCACTTTAATGACTAGGCGGGAACTCGCTGGCGCGGTTTTTTGCCGCAGTTGCCGAGGCTAAACCGCGCAAATTCCCCCGCGAATTGCGCACAATTCGCTTTGCGAGTGGCGAAGACGCCAGAATTTGCACGGTTTTTTTGCCGGTTATCAAAACCGCCTCGGCAACTGCGACAAAAAATCGCTTTTGAATATGGCTTGCGTGAGTTCCCGCCCAGTCACTTTAGTGCACCGCTTTCAAAATTTGATTTTTTTTGGTTTACATGCTCGGTAGATACGTCTAATTAGAATATGAAATCCACAAGACTATGGTTCTTTCGCATCGCGATGGCGATGTTTCTCGTCGCATTGCCGTCGCTCGTTTCGCAAAGCATGGACGACTTTCGTAAACGCATCAACGATCGTTTTAATCAAGTAAAAAACGAAGGCGAACAAAAACTGCAAAAGCTGCGCGAAGAAATCAACGGCATGAACGATGAAATCAAGCGGCGCGGCCTTGCGTTTCAGGTCGACATCACCGAACAAATGAAAGAGAAAATTGCAAATATTACCGGTTTGCGTCCGCCGAAACCGCCGAAGCCCAACCCAAAGCCAGAGCCCGAGCCGGCACCCGCACCGCCGCCGCCCGTACCCGATCAAGATTTACGCAGCAAGTGCGATCCGAGCGCCGATGCGTTCGATTGGCGCGCTTATGGTGTCGTGCCCGCAGTGCGCGATCAAAAAAGCTGCGGCGATTGCTACATGTTCTCGGCGATGGCGTCGTACGAGACAGCGATGAAAATTCAAAATCGCCCCGATGTCGATATGGCCGAACAATACTTCTTAAATTGCACGCGCGAGTTCGGTTGCGAAGGCGGGTGGTACGGCACCGTGTGGGATAAAATGAAAAAAATGAATGGCGACATCGAAGATAATTATCCGTACCAGGCGAAGAAGGGCATGTGTAAAAATATCACTCCCGATGGTAATTACAAAGTTATCAAGAACGGTTGGGTTTCGCAAGGCGTCGGTTCGCCGCAAGCGATCAAGAACGCGCTCTGTAAATATGGCATGCTCTCGACCGCCGTTAATGCCACGCGCATGTTCACGGCGTACAAGAGCGGCGTTTTCAACGAAGGCGCAAATGCGGGTGGCGTCAATCATGCGGTCAATATCGTGGGGTGGGATAACTCTAAGCGCGCATGGCTGATTCGTAATTCATGGAGCCCGAACTGGGGTGAAAACGGCTATATGTGGATAGAGTGGGGCTCGAACCTCATTGGCTACGGCACGATGTGGGTTGAACCTGTGAATAATTAGCGGCGCAAGCGGCTACTGAAACTCGACATACTTACCCATATATTGCAAAAACTCGGCTGTGGCGCGTTGGGGGCGAGCGCGCTTTAGCGAGACGATGAGTTGCTCGTCGCGCATCGACAACAGCACACGGCCGTTTAAGAGTACGTCTTGGCGAAACCAATAACGAATTTTGTCGATGCGTTCGATCCATGTCATGAGTTGCAGCGTGCGCCCCGCCGGTATTTCGGCGAAAAAATTGGCGACGCTGCCCATATAGAAAGACGTCGTATCCATTGCGACGATGCGCTCGTAGGTGAGGCCGACGCGGTCGGCGAACGCCCAGCGGCCTTCTTCGAAGATGCGCCAGAGCGCGGCGACCGGATAGCGCCCAGCGAAATCGCGCTCTGAATAGAGCGTCGAAAATGTGCTCACAATGCGCTCGCCTGCGCCCGACCACGGCGGCAAATCGCTATAAAAAATCTCGGGGTGTTTGCCGCTATTTTCTTTCCGCTCGATTATAAACGGTTTATCTTCGCGCACGGGCGCTGTTAAGAGTTGCAAGTGGCATACGAGTTCGCCCGACGCTTCGAGAATTTTTTGCTCCCAGTGAATGCAGCCATTTTTTACGGGAAAAGCCTCGGTGACGACTTTGAGCTCCACCCCCGGAAATTGTTGGCGATAGAATTTCACATAGCCTGAAACGCTTTTCAAATAAATTTGTTCGGTTTGAATTTTTTCTTGCGTATACCCCAAGGCGTGGAGCACGCGGTAGCGGCCTTCGAGCGCGAACGCTTCGTACGTGCGGCTTGTGACGTGGCGCTGCGTGTCGAGATCGGCGAAGCGCGTGACGGCGGTGTATTCGTTATGCAGTGAAAACCTCAAACTAAGTAAAATAAATATCGAGTATGGTAATTTCTGGCCGCGTGCCGATGCGCACCGGGGCACCCCAATAGCCGGTGCCGTCGTTGACGTAGACGATGAGGCCACGCAAACGATAGAGCCCACTCGCAAAGCGATAGACGAGGTGTACGACCCACGACCACGGAATATATTGCCCGCCGTGCGTGTGCCCCGAAAGCATGAGGTCGTATTTTTTTTCAGCGGCGCCGCGCGCGAAGATCGGTTGGTGCGCGAGCAGCACCGCTAAGTCGCACGCGGGTCTTTCGGGTAGTTGCGGCAACTCTTCGCCAAAGCGTGCGGCGGTCGGGTCGCTCGTGCCCGCGACAAAAATCTTACCGGCGGCGGTGCTTATAGTTGTGCCGCGATTGACGATTGGCTGCAAACCAAGTTCGACGAAAGTAGCGAGCCATTTTTTCATGCCCCAATAATATTCGTGGTTGCCGGGAATATAAAACGTGCCGTGCTGGGTGTTAATGTCTTTGAGCGGCGCCGCGTCGGCGGCAAGGCTTTCTACGCTGCCATCGCCAATGTCGCCTGTAAAGCACGCGAAGTCGGCCTCAGCGGCGTTGATTTTTGCGACGACTTTAGCGACATAATCTTTCTTGATCGCGCGCCCGATATGCAGATCGCTGACCTGCACAATGCGGATTTTCTGCGTACCGGTTTTTATTTTGCGAAATCGCGGGCGGCGCTTCAGTTTCGCGCCCAGCGGATATACGAGCTTTACAAAACGGTAGCGCGGACCGATCGCAACATTAGCGCGTCCCCAGGTAAAAAACAAAACGGCGAGAGTAACTATGGCAAACGATAAGGCAGCATCTAAATGGATGCCCGCAGGGAGATACCGTAGGAAATCCCCCTGAGTCTTTTGCGGCAACACGGCAAAAGCCAAGCGTACAAATTCGCTGAGCGCAGTGAACAGCAAGAAGAGGCTCAAAAGACCCATGAGGTTGTATGCGCTCGCTTCAAAGAGGCGCACGAGAAGCCCCGTTGTTTGCGGTTTGTGGCTGCGCGAAAACGACCAGCGCTTGAACGGCAGCCAGAGTAAATTCGCGATCATGCCGCCCAAAAGCGCCCAGAGCACGGCTTGTAGCGCGATGGGCCACGTGGGAATAATCAAACGGTGGCCAAGGTAGACAAAGCCGAGCAGCACTAAAATAGTCGCCGTGACGAAGAATCGATACATTATAGCTATTAGAGTCGTTTGTGATTCTTCATGGCCGCATCGAATGCCGGGCGTGACGAATCACATACGACTCCCATTTATAAGGGAGATAATGTGGAAACAGCTAATTCAGATACGGCCCGCAAGCGGTTGTTGGTAGATTTTATTACGAAAGAGGGTTTGCCCGAGAAGACGCTCCCCCTTTTGAATATCGCGCTCACGCATAAAAGTTATAGCAACGAATTTCGTGCCGGGCAAGACCCGGCGCTCGATAAGCATAACCAGCGGTTGGAGTTCTTGGGCGACTCGGTTTTAGGGCTCGTGATCGCGCACCATTTTTACGCCTCGAAACGCAAGACCGCCGAAGGCGGTTTAACCCGCCTCAAGGCGATGACGGTGTGCGAGTCGGCGTTAAAGCAGGTCGCCGACGGCATCGATTTAACGCGCATGCTGCGTATGGGTAAAGGCGAGATTGCAACAGGGGGGCTCACGCGCACCTCGAACCTCGCCGACGCGATGGAAGCGGTCATCGGCGCGATCTATATCGGCGCGGGTTTCGAAGCCGCGCGGCAATTTGTCGTGAAACATTTTCGCGATATTCTCGATCATCCCGAGCAAGTCGAGGGCAGCAAAGATTTCAAATCGACGTTGCAAGAGTTTCTGGCGAAGCGTAGCCACCAACGCCCCGAATACGAGCTCGTCGGCGCCGCAGGGCCCGACCACGATAAAGAGTTCACCGTCGCGCTCACGATCGACGGCCGTCGTGTTGCCGAGGGTGTGGCGCGTACGCGCAAGCAGGCCGAGCAACACGCCGCGCGCGCATATCTCGAAGGGTTGAAGAAGCGGTGACATGATTAGACGGAAACATATAACAAGTTTCCGTCTAATCACTTTACGCGCCCGGCATATTTTGTAGCGTTTCCCGTGATTCTTGTCCA
>JAFEGD010000058.1 GCA_018240245.1 Spirochaetota bacterium
ATAAGACGCAATCGGTCGCGCGCGCCGATTACCAATGGGTTGAACTTTTTGGGCGCATGTTTCCCGTGCGGTTTTTCGAGCCGCTCATGCGCGGTCTATTGCCCGCCGACGCCACCGCAGCAGGTAGCAGTTACGAGAAAACGGCGGCGGGAGAAGTCTTAGTGCGCTCGGATAACAACGCTTTCGAGGCGGCGCTCTATTTCAAAGATGCGCGGCTACAAAAAATATTTTACCGCGACAAGACGCAAGGCGAAATCATTATTTTTCATATTGGCGCGCCTTTCAACGATCGCGCATACCCCAGAGCGATAAAAATCGAACTCGCGCGTTCGAACGACTATCTGGCGCTCAACTTTAAGGCGCTTCGCATTCAAGGCAACGTTAAAAAAAAATAAGTTTATGACTCTGAGCGAGCTCGCTGAAAAAGCGTCGCGTTGCAATTTGTGCAAATTAGCGTCGACGCGCACGCAGGTCGTCTTTGGCGAGGGCAACCCGCAGGCGCGCCTCATGTTTATCGGCGAAGGCCCCGGCAAAGACGAAGACGCTTCGGGGCGCCCGTTTGTCGGCCGTGCGGGCCAGCTCTTGACGCGCATTATCGAAAATGGTTTGAAGCTGAGGCGCAGCGAGGTCTATATCGCGAATATCGTTAAATGCCGCCCGACGGTCGACGGTTTAGGCAAGCGCGATCGCCCCCCCGACGCGGACGAAGTCACCGCTTGTGCGCCTTATCTGGTACAGCAAATTGAGCTAATTCGGCCCGCAGTCATCGTGACCTTGGGCAATCCGGCGACGCGCTTTCTTCTGAAAACCGCCGAGGGGATTACCAAGCTGCGGGGTAAGTGGCATACGTATAATGACATTGCCGTCATGCCGACATACCACCCGAGTTTTCTTCTGCGCAACGGCGGCGATATGGGAAATACTCCCTATAAACGCGATGTCTGGCACGATATGCAGCTCGTGATCAATCGGCTTGAAAAAAATTGATTTATCCTTGACTATGGGTATAAGGCGAGTCGACATAGCCCCAGTTACCAAACGCCCATTAGTCAACTGGCATGGCGGCTCGGCGGCAATGCATACCTTGTGCAATGCCTTCTCGCAGAGCAGAAGCGGGTTCGATTCCCGTATGGGCGAAATTCAAACGCACGAGATAGACCATGAAACATAACGTGCGCGAAAGCGGGCGTTCGCACCTCGCGAATGCCGATAAGGTATTCGAGCGTATTCTGGGCGTATCGCCGCCTGCGAAAAATGATCGCTTACCGATTTTTAGCGAAGATACTTTGCCGAAAGACTTATTTTTCCCGATGGGTGAAGAGGGCGCGCGTGCGGCGTTTGCCGCGTTGCCTGCGAGCGAAAGCCGGGGTGTTACGCACGTGTGGCTCAGGCGCCCGCGCGCATCGGAGTTTCGTACCGGGCGCATACCGCTCGCCGAATACGTCGCCTACGACGAGTTTGCAATTATCGCGCTCTACCCGTGGCCACAGACGCTGAGAATGCCGCTCGTGAAAAAAATGCCCGATCAAATATTGGGACGCTATCGTGCATGGGCGCCGCGCCACTCAAGCCATAAAGGTAAGTGGCATCTCGAATGGTCGCGTGAAAATGCGGAGAAATATTTCCAGAGCGAATTGATGCGCGAGATGGTGGCGATTCACACCGATTTTCGCGCTAAGCATGCACTGCGCGAGGCAAAGCGCGGCGAAACCGTGCCGATCGTATACGCGAATCAGAAATATTTTGAAGAGCATTGGGTGATTTATTAGTATCTGCAATACCCAATGGAGATCGATTTCAGAACGACACTTATAATAAGCTCTTGTGCGGCAGCGGCTCTCGGCTTAATATTTATTGCCTTCAAGCAAGCGAGACATAATGCAGCCGCTGCGGCGCTCAAAGAAAAAAATATGCTGCTCGATTTTGTGCTCGCATCGACGATCGACGCAATTTGGGACTTTCATATACCGACAATGGCGATGCGTATGGATCGCGATTGGGAAGCGGTCTTTGGTTACGAAAAAGGCGAGTTGCCGAACAATCTTTCGGTGTGGAAAGATCGACTACATAAAAACGATTATGCGGATGTAGTGAAAGCTTTTCGCGCCATTACCAAAGAAACAAAGACGCTCGAACTGAAAATGCGCGTAAAAAATAAAAATGAGAAGTTCGTCTGGATTGTTTCACGCATGGTGGTCGCCGAAACCGACGGCGAAGGCAAGGCGCGCCGCATCGTCGGGATACTCAAAAATATCGACGCCGAAGTTGCGATGCAGCGTTCGCTTGCAGAACTTAATCAGACTTTAGACGCAAAAGTGCGCGAACGCACCGCCGCGCTTGTGCAAACCAACGCCGAGCTCGAGCGCTTTGCGTATTCGCTTTCGCACGATATGAAAGCGCCGCTCACGCGCGTGGCGAGTTGGCTTGCAATTTTACAAATATCGCTGCGCGGCGCTCTGATCAAGCAAAACGAACAGGCGTTAACGTACGCGAAGGACGATATTGCGGCGATGGCGCGTATGATCGAGGCGATGATGGCGCTCTTTCAAGTCGCCAAACGTGAAGTCCATTTCACGAATCTCGATCTTCAAGCGATTGCTTTGTCTCAGGTGGATGTACTGCGGCAAGAAAATCTAAATGTCGAGATAAATGCCGACATCGAGCATAATTTACGCGGCTTCGGCGACACAGAGTTGCTGCAGATTGTTTTCAAAAATCTGCTCGAAAACGCCGTCAAGTTCAGTCGGGGGCAGAACCCGATTCGAATAAAAATCGGTCGCACCGTGGGACATCCGAATACTTTTTTCGTGCAAGACTATGGCGTCGGTTTCGATATGCAGTACGCCGATAAAATCTTCGCGCCTTTTCAGCGCTTACACAGTGAAAAAGACTTTACAGGTACGGGCATCGGACTTTCGATCGTCGAACGCATTGTACACCGTCACCAGGGGCGCGTCGAGATTAAGTCGCAAGTGGGGGTGGGTACGACGGTTATTTTTAGTCTTTTTAGCAACGAATAGCGGTGGCGCATGGGTAATAGCGGCGGGAGCACGATTAGGGTTTTGCTTGTCGAAGATTCGATCAGCGACGCCGCACTCATCGAGCACGCGCTAATTGCGCACGGCTATCATATCGTCAGCCGCCGCATCGAATCGGCCGCAGAATTAATTGCCGCACTCGACGAAGTGTGGGATATTGTCATTTCCGATTTTCGCCTGCCGCAATTCAACGCGATTTCGGCGCTCGAAATCGTGCGTAAGAAGGCGGGCGAACTGCCGTTTATTTTAGTCTCGCAGGCGGTGGGCGAGGGGGTCGCCGTCGAACTGATGCGTGCGGGCGCGAACGACTATGTGCTGAAATCGTCGCCGACGCGGTTAGCGTCGGCTGTCGAGCGCGAGATCAAAGAAGCGCGTGCGCGGCGCGATGCCGAAGCGACACGACAGGCGCACGAAAAATATCTCGAACTCGTGATTGAAAGCCAAATCAACGGTATCGTTGTCGTCGACGCCGCCGGTGTTGTCACGATGATGAACCGCAGTGCGGCTGAAATTTTTTGCGTAGAGCGTGCAGTGCAGATCGGCGGCTATTTTCCAGATTTTTCGCAGCGTGCGTTCGTCGATGAAAATAGCGAACCGATTGCGTTCGACGCTTTGCCGCTTGTGCAAGCGCTCAGAACGGGCACCGCTACGGTACACCGTGTGTACGGCGTCAATTTAGCCGACGGCACCCGTAAGTGGATTAATCTATCTGTGTCGGCAATTCTCGACGCGACTTACAAAGTCATCGGCGGCGTGTTGAGCGTGCTCGACATTACAGAAACGTATAATTTGCGCCTACAGCGAAAGCACCAAATCGAACGCATGCGCATTCAAGAAATTGCGATCAACGGCATTATGAGCGGTATCGCGATAGCCGACGCGCGGCTGCCGCATAAACCGATAACGTATGTCAACGACGCCTTCACCAAAATTACCGGCTACGATGTCAAAGACGCGATCGGCGATACGAACAGCTTCTTACACGGCAACGATCGCGACCAAGCCGAACTCAAGCGTATGCGCGCCGCGATTCAAAATCTCGAAGGCGGCGATTTTATTTTGCGCAATTACCGTAAAGACGGTACGATGTTCTACGCGCGTTTGCAGATGGTGCCGGTCACTGGCGCCGACGGCAAGGTCTCGCACCTGGTCGCGATTCAAACCGACATCACCGAAAAAATGCAGATGGAGCGAGAACTCGCCCTCAACGCCGAGCGTACGCAGGCGGCGCTCGACGGTGCCGATTTGGGTTATATCGATTTCAATTATTCGAGTTGGGCGATGGTCTGCAACGAGCGCTACGCCGCGATGTTCGGTTATACCGTAGAAGACTTTCATTCGAAAAAAATCGACTGGATGGATTTGCTCCACCCGCAAGATTACCCGCTGATAAAAGATTTATCAACCTTACACCGGGCGAATAAAATACCTTTTATCGCCGCCGAGTTGCGCATGCGCCATAAGGGCGGACATTACATTTGGGTCGCGCACCGCGGGCGCGTTATCGAGCGCGATGCCGAGGGTAATGCGATTCGCTTTATCGGCACCGTTTACGATATCACCGCGACGAAAGAACATATCGCGCAGATTCACGAACTTTCGCAAACACTCATGCGTGTGAGCGAAAGCGAGCGCGCAGAGATTTCGAGCGAATTGCACGATACGATCGGGCAAAGTCTCGTACTGACGCAACTTAATCTTTTAAAATTTCTCGACGCGCATGACTTGCGCTCCGCAGCGAATGTCGAAAAGTTACTATCACCCGTTACAGAATCGCTCGACCGCGTACGAGAAATTTCGCGCCGCCTCTCGCCCGTACACTTAGCGAAACTGGGGCTTGAACTTGCGCTCGAAGAAATGCTCGGCACGGCAGAAGCGTTTTCGGCCGTAAAAATCTCTTTTCGCTTAGCTGCAGTCGCAAATTTTTTCCCGAAAGATTGGAACCTGCACGTCTTTCGTATTGTGCAAGAGGCAGTGACAAATGCGCTCAAGCACAGCGCCGCCACCGAGATTCATGTCGCTGCCGAGCGTGTGGATGCATCGCTCAGAATAACTATTTGCGATAACGGTAAAGGCATCGCCGAAAGTGCGCAGGGTCATGGTATCGGTCTTTTGATGATGCGCGAACGGTGTGAAAATTTGCATGCGGTTTTCACGGTAGAAGCGGCGAACCCCGGTACTATCATCGGCGTACAAATTCCGCAACAAATCGGGGGGGGGGGGGGGGGGG
>JAFEGD010000059.1 GCA_018240245.1 Spirochaetota bacterium
GTGCACGGTGAAGAGCATGCCAAAGAGAAAAAGCCATATCGCAACTGCGACGATATGTGTCTTTAATGTGATCTGCCTTAGCGCCGGCAGTAAATCCGCCGGACGTTCGCGAAAACAGGTGAGTACGATGCCGCTATAAATCGAAAGATAACTGAATACAAAAAACAGCGCGCGAAACTTCGGCGAAATTTCGCTCATTGTAGTTGGCCTCGAATGGTGAGGTGTATCGCTAACGTGCGGCGCACCGCGTTCACCGTCGCTGTGCTGGTCAGCGAAGAACCGGCAATCGACGGAATATCGCCGCGCGTTGAGAGTTTGTTGTTGAGTTCGTGATTTTTGAAGAGCGCAAGATAGCGCGCCGTGGCCATATATTCTTGCGGCTCGGAAAAACTCAAGACTTGCAGGTCGTGTACGCGGTCGTCGGGAGCGATGCTGACGAAGAGCGTTTCAGTGAGCGTGCGCAC
Source organism: Spirochaetota bacterium (assembly GCA_018240245.1). GTDB lineage: Bacteria > Spirochaetota > Leptospiria > Turneriellales > Turneriellaceae > Turneriella. The sequence continues at coordinate 465 of JAFEGD010000059.1, forward strand.
ACGGTGCGTATCGAGGTACACCCAGCCCAAGAGTTGGTTTTGTCGTGTTATTTTATAGACGACGACGAATGCCGAATCGACTTTGACGCCACTTAATGCGCGGGCAGCCGCGAGTTGTTGTTGCGTAAGATAGATCGATTGTCGTTTCATGTTGTCGGCTTGCGGGTACGAAGCTTGCACGGCGTCGGTGAACGTTTTGAGCGTCATCGCGTTCAGCGCGAGCGGTAGGCAGATATAGGCAAAGAGCCATTTCATAGTCTATAATGAGAATTATTCTCATTATAGACGTTGTGTCAAGTTCTTCTTATATTATAAGACTCGTGTTATTCGTCGGTTAATGTTTGCAAGAAAGCAACGATGGCGGCAATTTCGTCGGTTGTCAGGCGTAAATTTCCCAGTTCACGGCAATTTCGTGTCGCTGGATACTCCGCCGCAGCCCAGCCGTCGGGGTTGCCGGGGGCGCATGCGGTGTTATAAAACTGAACCACCTGCGTCAGCGTAGTAAAAACACCATTATGCATATAAGGCGCGGTGAGTGCAATATTGCGCAGTGTGGGGACTTTGAACTTGCCGTTGTATTCTATGTCGTCGACGATTGCGCCGATACCTAAGTCGATATAATTGACGCCGTCGGGGTTCACGGCCGCCGATTGCGTATAGAACGGATTCGCAGGGTTCTTAGGCACTCCTAAATTATCGTTGGTAAAATCGGTGAAGAGTGGAAACTCGCCCGCAGAGGGATGGCATGAAGCGCAATTGCCTTTACCGTTAAAGAGACTCAACCCGTATTGTTCTTGCGCGCTCAAGGTTGCGCGCCCATGGCGGTAGGCGTCGAACTTGGACGAAAATTTACTGATGCTTGTCTGCTTCTCGAACTCGGCAATCGCTTGGCCGATCATCGCGTACGCGTTTGTGCTGTCAGAAAATACGTCGTTACCAAAAACGTTCGTGAATTGATTCACATAAGGGCGCGCCTGTAATTTTGCCAGCACCATGGCAGAATTTGTGTTGCCCATCTCGACCGGGTTTAATAGCGGCTTCAACGCTTGCGCGGCGAGATCGGCGGCGCGGCCGTCGAGAAATTGCCCACCGACGATTGTGCCAGCGGCCGCGTCGTAGTGTTGCGGCGTGGGGCTAAATTGCGAATATGCGAGTGTCGGCGGATTGCGATTGCCGAAGAGTGTCGGTGTCGCCCCGTGCGCAACGCCACCGGTCATGATGCCCTGCGGTGCGGCGAAGCCGGCGCTCGGCGTGTGGCAACTCGCGCACGATTGGTTGCCCTGCGGCTCGGAGAGCATCGTGTCGAAAAAAAGTAACGAACCCAAATCGGCTTTCTGTTGATCGATGAGCGGCGTCTGCTGCTCGCAGGCCGCCGCAAGTAGAGAGAGTACTCCAATGCCGATAAGTTTGATACGCATCTTAAAAAATATAGCCGAGGCTGAGGGTGAAACGATTGACGCCCGTCTGTGCGGCATTTTGCACCACTTGATAATCTGCTTTTATGGCGACTTGATTGATGGGCTTATAACGCACACCGACTGTATAAAGATTTTGATTGTTGACGCCGGTTTTTTGAAAGCCCGTTGGCTGCGCCGCTTGCGTGTCGACTTTTTCCAGACGTCCGAAGAAAATGAGTTCTTGTTCTGATTGCCAAAGATGCAAAATATCGTATCCTAGCTCGACATAGCCACCGTAAAGATCGGAGCCAATCGCCTGCGAAGGGTTCGTGAGCACGAGCGCAGCTTGCTGTTGTTGGTAGAGTGCGCTAACGTCGTCGATATGGGAATAGGCAAAGAGTGCGCGGCCGCGAAAACCTCCACGTCTTATATCGATGTGCGCTTCGGTAATAAGTGTGCCGACAGTAGAGGCGAAATTCTGCCCCGCTTTGCCATAATATAGCGAGGCTCCCGGTGTAATACCCGGAATACCTAAATATTCGACGTTGGCGATTCCCGCAAAATTCACGGCTTTTGCCAATGCACCGTCTTGCACTCCACCGCCGAGACCCGAAGCTGCCGAATAACCGTCAATATTTGGATTAGCGCTATTGTTATTCGCCTTACCCAGCGCATCGAAGCCGTTGACCACAAATAACTTATAGGCAAAGTCGTGAATCGTTCCGAAAATGCCGATACCGTTTTCGTCCCATGTCGTCGGAATAATGAGCTGCTCTGTCATCGGTCGCTGCGCACCGAGATACACCGTCGGCTCGTGCAACTGGTTGATGAGTCCCATGGGGAGTAAAATTTTTCCGGCGCGAAAATTTAGCCATGAATGGTAAAAATAATCGAAATACGCGAATTCAACATCGACGTTGCTTACGTGCTCGAATTCTATTTCAGAGTTAAAAACGATTTTGTCGTTGAACTTATAGCCGAGATAAATTACAGCGCGCGCGACATCGAAGGTATTAACATTCTGATTCGATACGTTCGTACCTTGCTGGTTTGTGTTCGCAAAACCATCGTACATAATTTCGCCATAGCCGCCGATCGAAATACCCTGCTGCACGTCGTAAACTTTCGACGCGGCAGGGCCTAAACCGTACTTTCCGGTAGTCTTTACTTTCGGAAAAAGTTCGTGGCCTGCCTTGAGCTTCTCAATCTCTTCAGACAAGATTTCAATCTTGCGGTCTTGCTCGCTCTGCGGCGTGGTCGCGGCCGGTGTCGTCGGCGGGGTTGCCGCCGGTGCGGTCGGTTGTCCGGTGGGTGCAGATGGGGGATTACTATCGGCGGCGAAAGCGGCGCTCGTGAGAAGAGCCGCTACGAGATACGAATAGGTACGGGGCATGAAAGACTCCTGAAATTGATAGTGAGAATGATTCTCAATACGATATGTCGGGTCAACTTTTTTTTACTCGATTGTAACTCGTAAGAGTTACAATCGAGTGCTTTTTCGATTTACACCCTGATTTTCCCTTCCACTTTTCCAAATAATTTTTAATTCGGTTCTTGAATAAATGAGTACTATATTCCGTCGGTTGCCCGCATTGTGGCAAAATATCGTGTTGGGCTTAATGACTATGGCGGTGGGTATGCCGATTTACACGATACCCAATATCGTCTACGGTGAGCGTGCCGGGCGTTCGCTCTCGACGGCGCTCGACGAAGCGATTCCGTTTTTGCCTTGGACTATCTTGGGTTATGCGCTCGTTTATGTATTTATTTTATTGCCCGTTTTTACGATTAAACATCGACCGATTTTCATACGCATGATTGTGGGGTTTCTGGTGTGCAGTCTTATAGCTTTGCCATTTTTCATTTTTATGCCGGTACGCATGCCACGGCCGGGCATCCCGACGCAAGAAAATATGTTCTATTGGGGGGTAGCGCTCAACTACGTGCTCGATAAGCCGGTCAATTGTTTTCCGAGTCTGCACGTGGCCAACTCTGTGTTTGCCACGCTTTGTTGCATTAAGCTATCTCCGCGCGTCGGTTTTTGGGGTGTCGTGGGTTCGCTGTTTATCGCGGTATCGACGACAACGCTGCGCCAACATTTCGTTGCGGATGTACTTGCGGGAATGGCGATTGCGTTCGCTACGTATTATCTTGTCGTACACCCGGCGATTCTCCGGTATTCTATGAGCGAGACTCCAGAAAATTTGATTTTCCCGCCTAAAACGGCGCTATGGGTTTTTTACCTTTACTTAATATTCTTAGGCGTCTGTTTTCTTCTCTTTATGATGGGCTTGCGGTTTCCCCCGCAGTTGCCGACTAGTTGAGTGTTTTGGCGAGAACTCGCGCCAGCGCATTTCTGCTTAAACACCTAAGAAATAGATTTTCCCTACACACGGCATTTCTCAAGGTGCCGCGTATGGCAGCGCGCAAACAACGTAAAGAATCGATTGTTTTCATCGTCAACCCGCAGGCGGGTGGCGGTAAATCAGAAAAGCAATTAACGAGTCTTTTGGCCGAAATTCGTTCGATTTACGCCAACGCAAAAATCGAACATACGCGAGAGAAAGAGCATGCGACTGAACTTTCGCGTGCGGCGGTTAAAGCGGGCGCCGAATGCATCGTTGCAGTCGGTGGCGATGGTACGATCGGCGAAGTTGCGGCGGGTTTTTTTGACAACCAAGGTCGTGCGCTTAAAACGGCTAAGCAAGCGCCCGTCTTGGGTATTTTACCCGCAGGTTCGGGAAGCGATTTTGCGCGCACCTTGGGTATTCCGCGCACGCCGTCGTTGGCGCTACAAATTTTGCGCACCGCGCACGTGCAAACGCTAGACGCCGGGTTAATCGATTTTATCGGTAAAGACGGCCAAAAAACAAAGCGCATCTTCATCAATATCGCCGACGTCGGCATCGGCGGCGAAGTTGTCGATATTCTCGAACGACAGGGCAAAAAATTAGGAGCGTATGTGTCGTACCAATTGGCGACGTTGCGCGGGCTAATCGGTTATAAAAATAAATCGCTTGAGATTATTATCGATAAAAAACAAAAATTCGAAGGCACGTATAACGGCGTTATTATCGCAAACGGTAAATATTTTGGCAGCGGTATGAAAATCGCGCCCAACGCCGAAGTCGACGACGGCCTTTTCGATGTCGTGATGCTCGGTGAAATGAGTAAACTCGAAATGGTTGCAAAGATGCAAAAATTGCGCAAAGGCACGCACATTTTTGAGAAAAATATTACCGTACACCGCGCCAAACACGTTGCGATACGCTCGCAGACGCGCGCACTCATCGATTGCGACGGTGAAATGCCGGGCGAGTGCCCCGCAGAATTTTCGATTCTTGCGGGCGCGCTCAAAGTAATCGTGCCGCCGAATTAACGCGCGGGGGGCGTCGGGCGGCGCGAAACCATCGCGATGAGCTCTTGCATGCGCTTATCGTTATGCTCAGTTAAGTGCTGCATATCGCGCCGTACTTCTGCATTCTGTAGTTGCAAAATTGCGAGCGCACCGCTTTGCGTCTTCTGCCATTCTGCGGCCGCTTGCGCTGTCGGTGCCGCGCTTGGTATCTTACTCTTAATTTGTTTTGCCGTCGTCGGTTTCTCGCCGCGCGCAATCGGCGCAGTTTTTGCTTTTATCGAATCGATTTTTTTTGATGGGATAGTCTTCTGTGCTGCGGTAGTAATGCCCATTCTTCTAGCTTGAGCTGCGATTTTATCGCCCCAAAAAAGCCAAACGGTTCCGCCAATGAGCAGAACGGCGAATAGAGATACCAATGCAGATTTAAGCCAAAGCACGAAAGGTAATCCGCCGAAATGTTGCACCCCGTCAACTCTAGAACGTTTGGCTAATGCCAAATTGGATTGCATTCAGAAAGTTGGCTTGCGGCGCATTGAGATTGAAACCGAAATCGATGCGAAAAACGTTATTGTCGAATTCGTGCCACATACTGCGCACGCCAAAACCGGCGATCGAATAATATGTGAGCGTACTTAGCGTGTCGCCGATGCCTGCGTAATCGAAAAATAATACTCCGGCGACGAGTAGGTAAGGTAGCTTTAATGCGGGCGAGCGATATTCGAGCGACGTGAGATTGCCCGCGCTCGGGTAGAGCGAGCCGTAGCTGAAACCGCGCGTAATTTGGCTCGCGATACCCGATGGGCCGAGCAGTCCCGTTTGTCCCGCGATGCTTGACTGCGTTGCGAAGCCGCTGCGTAAATTTTGCGTCAAGTGATAGCCTTGCGCGACATATTCGCGTAAGGCAAGAGTGCCAAAGAGCGTAAAGAAATATCCTTTGGCGTCGCCCGACCACAGATCGTCGGTCGGGTACGGCGTACCGCTGTGCCATAGCGTCGCTATGCGGCTTGCAGAAACATCGAGACGAAATTTTTGGTTATGGCTGTTCTTTTGGTACGCGACGGTGAGCGAGGGTGTCGTATAATAATCGCTGAGGCCGAAAGCGGGGTTCGCGTGGATAATCGAGAAGCTCGAACGTAAACCCTCGAATTGATCTTCGGTAAAAATATAGCGTTGAAAATTACGCATCGGCACAAAATTTCCGTTGCGTGTGTTGACGGTGAACGTGAGCGCGTTCGTCGAGTATTGCTGCGGTTGGTAGTACGCGCGCGCGGCTTGCGAGACGTTAAGTGGGGTGGTGTCCGAAAGCGAATATTGATCGTTGGGATTGATGTAATAATCTTGGCGAATATTGTGTAAGAACCCTGGGCCGAATTCGATGCGGTCGTTGACGCCGATCGCGTAAAGATATTGCAGCGAAAAATTTTCAATTTTCGTATGATAGATCAAATTGAA
>JAFEGD010000005.1 GCA_018240245.1 Spirochaetota bacterium
AGCTCACCGCTCACCGCTCACCGCTCACCGCTCACCGCTCACCGCTCACCGCTCACCGCTCACCGCTCACCGCTCACCGCTCAGGGGGCGGTAAAATCATGCGCGGTGTGCCAAAAATTTTTGGGCCATGGGGCATCCGCCTCTGTGGCGTTTTAATTTCGCTCGCGGGGTTATTCTTTGTAGGGGTAGAATTACTTGCCCTGAGCGCAGTCGTAGGGATCCTACCCCTACACGCGCAGGCGGAAAAAACTGTACTTGAGACACCACCCCGTCCCCCTCCACAGGAGGGGAATGTCATACCGCGCAAAGTTCTCGTTCTCGATTTCGTCAACCAAGCGAAAGATACCAAGTCTGATTATTTGAGCGTGAGTGTCGCCGAGGCGCTGCTCGACCCGCTCAAGAAAACGGGAAAGTTTTATTTGCTGCCGCGCGCTTCTTCCACTAGCCCCGGAATTAATTCCGGGGCTAGTGGAAGTACCTTCGATGAAAACGCCGCGCGCGAACGTGGGCGTGCTGTTGGTGCCGATGTCGTCGTCATCGGCAATTTCGTTTCGGTCGGCGACAAGGTACAAATTCAAACCAAGGCAATCGACGTACACACCGGCCAAATCGCCGTCGCGAAAACTGCGAGCGGCAAACTCGATGCGACGGTTTTTGATTTAATTCAAAGCCTTGCAAACGATATGAGTACCGCGATGGCAAGTGCGCTGCCGCCGATACCGAGCCAGTTGGTGATTACACAGCGCGTGGGTTTCGGTCTCTACGCCAAAGATTTTCGCACGCATGCGTTCGTCGGTGCGGGGTTGCCGCTCGGTCAACCGAACCCGTATCTCACGCTCGGACTTTCGGCGCTCGCCGATCTACAATTCGAATTTTTGCATAAATATTTGAACCCCTATTTCTCATTCGCGGCCACTGCTGCGGGCGGTCAGCAATCCGTCAGTGGCATGACGATCTTCAGCGCGGTGGGCGGCGTCGCATACACGTTCACGCTGCCGTGGAAATTTCGCTATATCAAAAGTTTTGCCGTCACGCCGTTCGTCGCGGCGGGCGCATCGTTTGGCACGATTCGCGCTGCGCCCGATCTTCAAACCCAGTCGTATAACTACAACGTATTTACACTGTCAACGGGCGCAACGCTCGACGCCGCCCTCAGCGACCGCTGGTCGCTCGCGCTCACGCTGCGCGGCAACTATCTTGCCGAAAGCCAAACGCCCTTACCGTTAATTTACGTCATGTTAGGAGCGGGGTATAAAATATGAAAAGAGGAAAAAATCTTCGTAGAGACGCAATATATTGCGTCTCTACGATTTTATTGGTTATTTCATGCAAAGGGTTTTCGGGCGTCTTCACCGGTAACACACCGGCGGCGTTTACGCCGGGGGCAACCGTCAATCTGCCCAAGGCTGGGGGTGGATTTATCAATGCCACGGTCATCTCACTGAATGGCAGCACGGCCGCCGGGCTCGATCTCACCGGCAGCGGCATACCCGATATTCTTTTTATTCCCGTGAGCGGCGGCAACGGGCGGGTGATGGGTCTCGACGTGAATGGCGACGGCGTGATCGATTATTACCTCGTCGTCAATTTCGACGGCTCGATCACAATCGAAACCGCGCGCACAGGCGGCGCGACAGTGAACCTCACGACCGACGCGAACGGCAACGTCACGGGCTTCGACACGCCGAGCGCAAGCGGCAGCCCACAAAATATTTTTAGTCTCATAAAAAACGACACCACGCCACCGACAATCGCCGCCTCGCTTGCGGCGGGCAGCTACACCGGCGCGCAGTCGGTGACGCTCACCTGCAGCGACAACGTCGCGTGCAACGCGATCGCCTACACAACCGACGGTTCGACACCGTCTTTTGGGCCACCCGCCAACGGCACGCTCATTGCAGGCAACACCGCGACGCTCACCGTCTCTGCGACAACGACGCTGAAATACATCACCCGCGACGCAAAGGGCAATCTGAGTACGGTGGGGAGCGAGGTGTATACATTTGGCTGCGCTTTGGTTGGCGGCTCGACAAATTGCGCTCTCACAATTTCAGGTAATGTAACGACACCATACGGCAATAGCGCTGGTGTCACCGCACCGGGTGATACTGATGCTACAGGTAATGCGGCGCGGTTTTATGGGCCGCGCGGTATCACGAGCGATGGCACCAATCTATTCGTTGTTGATTCGGGCAATAACAAGATCAGGAAAATTGTGATTGCAACTGGCGTCGTCACAACGCTTGCTGGCCCCGCAGCGGGTTGTTACAATACTTGCCCGACAGGTGACCTTGACGGCACAGGAACTGCAGCGCGATTCAACACACCCATTGGCATCACATACGCAAATGGATATTTATATGTCGCTGATTCAAACAATAATAAAATCCGAAGAATTGACACGACTTCAGGGGTTGTTTCAACCATAGCAGGACCTGCACAGGGAACAACAACCGTAGGGGATACTGATGCAACGGCTAACTCGGCTCGATTCAATGGGCCGATCGGCATCACCACGGACGGCAATTCTTTATATGTCGCTGATTATACAACGTATAAAATTCGTAAAATTCAGATTTCGACGGCAGTTGTTACTACATTGGCCGGACCCGCGCAAGGCTGTAGCCCTTCATGCCCATCCGGCGATACCGATGGCGCCTCAACCACTGCTCGGTTTAGCGGGCTAGCTGGCTTGAGATTGAACGGGTCGACATTGTACGTGGCTGATGCCGGTAACAATAAGCTTCGTGCCATTGACACTAACACTGGCGCTGTATCTACACCGATAGGCCCGACACAAGGGACAACCACAGCAAACGACACAGACGGAACGGGTAATGCCGCCCGATTCAGGGCAGCTACTGATATGGTGTTTGACGGTACAAATATTTTCATTGCTGATAAAAATAATAACAAGTGGCGTCGAGGCTCGATTTCTACGTTTGCAATTACTACCTTCGCAGGGCCAGCCGCAGGTTGTTTTCCGTCGTGCCCGAACGGTGATGCAGACGGTTCAGGTACCAGCGCCCTCACCTATTGGCCTGAATTTCTTTGCACCGACGGAACTGCGCTTTATGCGACTTCGTCTCAGCATAAGATTAGGAAGATTCAGTAGGAGGGGGATAAAAATGATATTGGAAACTCAAGTAATAACACAAATAATGGAAACCATGAAAAATATAAAAAAGAATGCGCGGTTTGAATCTGCACTCTTAAATCTACTAAAGCTGGAAATTAAGACAAATCTGGCACTGCTGGATGCAATATCATCCGAGAATCATACAGATCATTCAAGAGAGATTCGGGATGTGGATTTATCAAAGAAAATAAATTTCCTATCCGTTTTTTGTAAGCAGCTTCGGAACGAAACGCTCTCGACATTTATTTCCACGACGGCAGAAGACTCCGGTCTCAGAGGGAGACTACAAGATAAAGCAGGCGCCACGAATATTGAGGATTTAGCAATATCTGCAATCCGTAAACAACGCACCATCAGTCTATTGCTTTCTCTGCCACAGACTGGTCTCAAGAAGATAAGGTATGCTCAACGCTTTAAAAATTTACGTGACGACTATTACAAATTATTGCAATGTTTGCAGGCTGCGCCACAGAGGAAATGGTATCAGTTTTGATAGAGTTTCAGTGAGGGGCCGATAATAGGTTAGATGTGCGTTAATAATCTGTCTAAAAAGGGATAACTTACAGTATCGGAAAAAGCCAGCGGGCGCCACGTATGGGTAGGATTAATCCTACCCATACCCTAGCACCCTTCTCTATTACACAACTCGTTATAATCGCGCAGAATTCCCGGCTGGCGATTAAAGAAAGCTTCGAGCGCGCGGTATTGCTCGGAGTCGGTCGCGCAGTTAAGATTATTTTGTTCGACTGCGTCGTGCGCGAGATCGAAATGTCGACACGTTCGGGTTTTGCGTAAGATCTGCATCTTGTTCAAATCGCGCGCGACGGTCGTCAGCGTATTTTCATTGCCGTAGGTAAATATGTAACGCCGCTTGAGCGGGCGCAAAAGCGATTCGCCTTGAAACGCATCACCGCGATAACGCACGCCTAAAATGTCGAGCAACGTCGGCACGATGTCGGCGTGTACGCTCGGCGACTCGATGCGCTGCGGCTTCACGCGCTGCGGCGCATAGATAATAAGCGGCGCGGCGATATTTTCGTTATAGCTCTCGCCCGAATGCACGCGATTACCGGGGTGCTGGTAAAACGCCTCGCCGTGATCGCCGACAATGACGACCACGGTATTTTCAAGCTTGGCGGATTGTTTAAGACCTTCGATTATTTGACGAATCACTTGATCTTGCGCAAAAAGATTGTTCACGTAGCGGCTGCGCGACGAGTCGGCGGCGATCAATTTGTGCTCGGCGCTCAAATCGGGGTAAGGCCAATGCCCGACAAAAGTATAATACACTCCCAAGAACGGCTTCGTCGATTTTTGCGCGAGTGTTAAAAAATAATCGACACTCTTAAATTCGTCGCGCACCGCCGTCGGCCCCGCTTTGTATTCGGGAATAAATTTGAGCGAGCGGTAATCGTTGAGCTGCGTGAAGCCGCGATTCTTGAACCACACCTTCGGAAAATACCAATCGAGATCGGCGGGGGTCACTAAAAAGGATGAATAATTTTTACCCAAATAATTCAAGAGCTGTGGTATCTTTAAGTTTCGCTCCATTGCAAAAAACTTGGTTTCAGGGCTTTCGTAGAGACCCGAAAAAATCGAAAAGATCGAACGCGGCGAGCTGTTATTCGAGGCGAAATGCCGCACCATATAGAGCGAGTCGGGCACGAGCGAAAAAAGGTATGGCATCGGCATCTTGCCCGTCCCGGCCGTATATTTCGTCGTATCGAAAATATATTCGCTCGCGGTACTTTCTAAAATGATAATCACAACGTTCGTGCCATTGGCGTGCAGCGCTCCACCGCGATCGTCGGGTTTGCCGTTCGCAAAAAGCGCATCGGCGAGAAAAACCGAACTGCCCTGCCCGGTATGCTTTTTGCTCTGTACGCGGGGTTCGTTTAGCGTGCGCAGAGCGTCGCGCAAAAAATACGCATGCGGGTTAAGGCGGATTTCTTCGGGTAAACGGCGCGCCCCTAAGGCCGTCGCAACGGCAAAAAAAGTAAGTGTAATAGTTATTACAAGCGCGAACACTCTCAGCCTGAATACGAGGCGCGCCCGATACCGAGACAAGACAAAGAAGACTGCAATCGGCAATAGTAGAGTCAAAAAATCGCGCAGCGTCATTAGGCTCACAAAATCTTTGAGACTCAACACGCCGAAAAATTCCATAAAGAGCGACCAAGTAAAACCGGTGTTCATATTAATTAATAGATTGAGGTGCGAGTCGGTCAAAACCAAATGCCAAAATAGAAGCATCAGTACAGCGGTAAATCCCCCCCACTGCAATACTTTGCGCATTCGAGCCGAATAACGACGCAGAGAGAAGATAAAGGCTACGCTAAAAAAGAAGATATTGAATACCGCGAGTGCGAACAAGTCGGCGGCGAAGAGCAGAAAAATAATTACGAGCGTCTTGATGTCTTTACCGACACCCAAGGGCGGTGCTTCGGAAAACAGCACGACGATTACGAGCCCGACGCGGTAGAGGAGCGTGGTCGCTGCGAATAGCGCGTTAAAATTCTGAATAGCCGCATGCGTGCGGTACGCCGCCAATACGGAATAAACTCTTTCTTTCATTAAAGTAAATCCACAATCAAGAGAGTCACGTCGTCGGAAAATTTATCTGTTTCGCTAAACGCGACGACGCGCGCGAATATTTCTTGCACCGTCGCCCCCGGCTTCTGCGCGCGAAGTTCTGTCAACGCGGCCTGAAAACGTTCGTTGCCAAATTCTTCGCGCGCGCTATTTTTTTGCTCGGTAATACCGTCGGTAAAAAGCACAAGTCGTGTGCCTTGTTTATAGCCGATGCGCTTGAATTCGTAAGGCGCGGTGATATATGAACCGATAATCGTGCCTGTCGCTTCGAGCGGCAAGAATGCCGACGTGCGGCTCTGCAAGAGGCACGGTACGTGGCCGCCGTTTGCATACTCGATCGTACGCGATTCGGTATCGATGAGCAGAACGGTACCGGTGAGGTAGTGACTGGTCGTCACCTTCTTCATCGCTTCAGAAAGACGCTTTAAGATTTCACCGCTATTGGTACGCGAAAAATCTTGGCTGCCCAAAGACATCTTGCACATAGCACCGACGAGCGCACTCGGCACACCGTGCCCCGAAATATCGGCGATAAAGAAAAAGATACGCCCATCGGGTAAGCGGGCATAATCGTAGAGATCGCCCGACACCTCGTGGCACGGGCGATACAAAATCGCCGTCTCGATCTGTCCGAGTTCGTCGTTTCCCGGCAGCATCGCTTGTTGCACTTCAGTCGCCAGCGCGAGTTCGCGTTTTGTCACCTCGGCCTTTTCTCGAATTTCTTGCGTACGCTCTTCGACCATTTTTTCGAGATTCTGCGCATACTCTTTGAGTTCTTTATGCGCACGATCGAGATCACGTTCTAAATTCTCGAGTTTGCGGAAGATATCGAGCGAGCCACGGTTAAGTTCGCCGTCGCGACGAAAGCGATATATAAAAAACGCCATCGGAAACGAAAGTAAGAGCAAAATAGCGCTCTTGAATAATGCGTGCGCAATCAATGCGGGTGCAAAGGTCGCACTGCGCGTCAAACCGATATAGAGAAGAGAGTCTATCATCATCACGGCCCAAAGCGACACAAACATAATCAATCCTAATGGGATTTTAGAAAGCCTGTTGATTAAAAACTGGAATAACACGACCGCGAGAAAGAGCGCTAAGATCGTATTGAGACTCGAAACAACGATATTAAAAATGCGCGGCTCGAGCAAGCGTTTGATAAGCGGCGCTTCACCCGTCGTGGAAAACAATCCCTGCGTTTCATATAGGGTTACTTGAAACACGACGAGCAGTAATTGGCAACCGATCGAAACGATAATTACCTTACGCGCTTCGTAGATACCTTCGGCGATGTAGACCAGAAGCAGTGCGGCAAAAATGACGGTATAGATTCCCGACGACAGCCGAAAGCGATAAATCTCGGTATTCCAAACAAGCTCGACGCCAAAATTCAGTGCGCCGGTAAAAAATATTAGAAACCACAGCAGCGCGATGTAAACCAAGAACGGTTCGCGAAAGCCGCGACCGCGCAACAATTGCAACGGCCAAAACGGCAAGATGAGCAAGACGATGATGGAAAAGAAAACGGTGAGTTGCATTGCGTGCACGCGCAAAATTATTTACGCGCCCCGCGATGAAAACTAAAAATTTCATTATGCTTGACGTAGCTTATGTTTTGTCGGTCGTGCATCAGTGGGTAAGTTCGCTAAACCAGATACCATCACGAAGCAAAGCGCCGAATGGCTAGCACGCAACTTAAAATTTTTGCCCGAAAGCGTGTTCGACGTGCTCGCATCGTATTTTCGCCTCGAAGTCGAAGGCGTTGAAAATCTACCGGCAAACGGACGTGGTCGCATGCTCGTCGTGCCCAACCATTCGAATGCCTTGGGTTTAGACGCATTCATGATGGTGATGGCGCTCAAAAAATATACGCGCCGCGTACCGCGCGTGATGGGGCACAATTTTTGGTTCAGTATCGGCTTCTCGGCGGCGTTTAGCCGTCGCTGGGGTGTCTTTCCCGCCGATCTTAAAGAGGGTTTGAATAACTTACGCGACGGTCACATCGTTGTGATTTTCCCAGAAGGCGCCGAAGGCAACTTCAAAGTGTCGTCGAGCATGTATAAAATGGTCGATTTTAA
>JAFEGD010000060.1 GCA_018240245.1 Spirochaetota bacterium
CTCAGGCCAATTTCTTCGAGGGCGAGTTGCAGTTGGGTGAGGTTTTCTTCGCTCAACACGGTGATCAGATCGACATCAAGCGTACCGCGAACAACGCCGTGGAGCGCGACAGCGTAGCCGCCGACGATGGCGAATGGAACCTCATGCGCGCGTAAAATTTCGCAGATTCTACGCAAGAACATTGCTGCAAAAAGTAGCGATGCGCATGCTGAGTCAAGTATATTGAAGAATGACATTCTTCTCGACAGCCTAAGAAGCAGCTACAGCGCAACATTATGGCAGACCCCACAATGGACGTGCCGTGCAGGCACCTCAAACTCACGAATGGCGACATAATAAAACTCTATGAAACCGCCGGCCCGTTCGACAAGCTCAGGCTAAACCCGCAAGGTTACGACGTCGAGCAGGGTATCCCTAAGCGGCGCGAGAAGTGGGTGGCGGCGCGGCGTGCAGCGGGCGATAAGACGCCGACGCAGATGTATTACGCGCGCCAAGGTATTATCACCGAAGAGATGCAGTTTGTCGCGATGCGCGAGAATATGACCGCCGAATTTGTACGCACAGAGCTTGCGCTCGGGCGGGCGATTATCCCTGCGAACATCAACCATCTCGAACTCGAACCGATGATCATCGGTCGCAATTTTTTGGTTAAAATCAACGCCAACATCGGCAACTCGTCGCTCGCGTCTTCGATCGAAGAAGAGGTTGAGAAAATGCGCTGGGCTACCAAGTGGGGCGCCGACACCGTGATGGATTTATCGACGGGTAAAAATATCCACGCGACGCGCGAACATATTATTCGCAACGCGCCGGTGCCGATCGGCACGGTGCCGATCTATCAGGCGCTCGAAAAGGTCAAAGGCAAGGCCGAAGACTTGAATATCGATATTTTTCTCGAAACACTCGTCGAGCAAGCGGAGCAGGGGGTAGACTACTTTACGATTCATGCGGGAGTCTTGCTCAAATACATCCCCCTTACCGCAAAACGCATCACGGGGATTGTCTCGCGCGGTGGTTCGATTATGGCGAAGTGGTGCCTCGCGCACCACCAAGAAAATTTTCTCTATACGCACTTTGCCGATATTTGCGAGGTTATGAAAAAATACGACGTGTCGTTTTCGTTGGGCGACGGTTTGCGCCCCGGTTCGACCGCCGACGCGAACGACGCCGCGCAATTTGCAGAATTGAAAACCTTGGGCGAGCTCACCGAAATTGCGTGGCAGCACAACGTGCAGACGATGATCGAAGGGCCGGGCCACGTGCCGATGCATCTCATTCAAGAGAACATGGATTTGCAACTCAAGATTTGCCACGAAGCGCCGTTCTATACTTTGGGGCCGCTCGTGACCGACATTGCGCCCGGCTACGATCACATCACGTCGGCGATCGGTGCGGCGATGATTGGCTCGATGGGCACCGCGATGCTCTGCTATGTGACGCCCAAAGAGCATTTGGGCTTACCCGACAAAGACGATGTCAAAGAGGGAGTCATCACGTACAAGATTGCGGCACACGCGGCCGATTTGGCGAAGAACCACCCCGGCGCGCGCGAACGCGACGACGCGCTCTCGAAGGCGCGCTTCGAATTTCGTTGGGAAGACCAATTCGAGCTGTCGCTCGATCCCGATACCGCGCGCGCATACCACGACCAGACCTTACCGCAAGACGGTATGAAGAAGGCGCACTTTTGTTCGATGTGCGGGCCGCATTTCTGCTCGATGAATTTGACGCACCAAGTGCGTGCCTTGGCCCAAGGAGGGGCAGGGGCCGACGACCAAAGCGATAGCGCAGCTATCGCGGAGGTTCAGGCGGCGGCCTTGGCGCAAGACGACGATGCTATCGCCGCAGGCATGGCGGCGAAAGCCGACGAGTTCAAAGCCAAAGGCAGCGAGATTTACGTTGCGCAAGAGAATTGAATGGCATTTGACCCGCGCTCGATGCTGAGTGTTTTGGCATTGATGGTGACAAGTTGTCGTCAAACGCAGCTAAGGAACATTTAGCGACTTTGTCGATTTCAAAAAACGCATCGGTAAAGCTTATTTCGGCGTACGTCGCACTAATTTGCTAAAATCAGACCGCAAATCGCAGACGATTTGCTATGCGAAACGCCGCAGACGGGCCGCCTAGTCACAGTTCGCATGCCCAACATAGGTGACAGCGTGTGCGAAATTTTGGCATGCGTGTCTATGGCTGATTTCGCGCCGCTACCCGCCTTTGATAACGAACTCGTGACCGATGCGCTCGTGCGCATTGTGCGCGCCGAGGTGATAAAGACCGGGCTTACGAAAGCCGTGCTCGGCGTTTCGGGCGGTGTCGATTCTGCGCTGTCTTTGGCAATTGCCGTGCGCGCGCTGGGTCGCGAAAATGTGCGCGCGGTAATGCTGC
This sequence comes from Spirochaetota bacterium, assembly GCA_018240245.1. GTDB lineage: Bacteria > Spirochaetota > Leptospiria > Turneriellales > Turneriellaceae > Turneriella. The sequence goes on from JAFEGD010000060.1 coordinate 2,386, forward strand.
CGTATAAAACGAGTAATCCCTCATCGCTTGCCGATGCCGCAGAGCTCTGTGAAAAATTCGGCGTCGCGAGCGAGACGGTCGACATCACCCCGATGGCCGATGCGTATTTTCCGAAGACACAGGATGTGTCAGGGTCGGCGGCCGACCGGATGTCGTCTGCGCCGCCGACACAAGATATGTCGAGCGGCAGGCGCGGCAACGTCATGGCGCGCCTACGCATGATCGTGCTCTACGATCTGTCGGCGCGTGACGGTGCGCTCGTTATCGGCACGAGCAATAAGACCGAAATTCTGCTCGGTTACTCGACGCTGTGGGGCGACATGGCGTCGGCGGTAAATCCGTTGGGTGATCTTTATAAATACCAGGTCTTTGCGCTATCGCGCCACCTCGGCGTCACCGGCGCGATTCTGAACAAGGCGCCCAGCGCCGATCTCTGGTCGGGGCAAACCGACGAGGGCGAAATGGGTTTCAGTTACGCTCTGGCGGATTTAATTCTTTACTATTGGCTCGAACGTAGCTATGGAAATCCAGCGCTGAAAGATTTGGTGCTAAAGGCGGGCGGCGATGGTGCCGTCGTCGACAGAGTCTTGCAGCGCGTCGAAAAAAATGCGTTCAAGCGCGTCATGCCCGTGATCGCCAAAATCTCCGACGTGACGATCGGCCGCGAATTTCGTACGCCGCGCGATTGGGGTATGTAGTGGCCGAAGACATCAGCCGCAAAAAATTTTTCGGCATCGTCGGAGCGCTCGCGGTACTTGTCGGCTTTTTCTCGTGGCTGAAATTGCGCCGTGAAAAAGTAAAACCGCATTTTGTTGGGCCCGCGATCGAACGCGGGCATGCCATGCGCACCGCCTTCACTCCCCCTGTTGCCGCAACGGCGCAAAAAATCGACACGGCAATTATCGGCGGTGGCATCAGCGGACTCTCCGCCGGCTGGTATCTCGAAAAACATGGCTTCAAAGATTTTTCTATATTTGAACTCGAAAATCGCGCTGGGGGCAACGCACAGTGGGGCGAGAACCGCGTTGGCCGCTACCCGTGGGGCGCGCACTATTTGCCGACGCCGGGTAGCGACGCCGTCTATGTGCGCGAGTTGCTCACCGAGATGGGAATTTTCAAAAATGGCGAATTTAGCGCCGAGGCGCTCGTACACGAAGCCGAAGAACGGCTTTTTATCTACGGCGCTTGGCGGCCGGGGCTCGTGCCGCTGATGGGGGCGCGCGCCGCCGATCGGCACGAGTTTGAAAATTTTTTTGCGCTCATCAAAAAATTGCGCCATCAGAAAACGCGCGACGGCAAAAAACCGTTTACGATTCCGCTCGCGCTCTCGTCGCGCGACGCCGATTTACTCGCTTATGATACGATAACCGCAGAAAAGTTTTTGCGCAAACACGGCTTTGTCTCGCGGCGCCTCGATTGGTATGTCGACTATGTGCTGCGCGACGAGTACGGTTCGAATCGCACGAACACGAGCGCGTGGGCGCTCTTGCATTATTTTTGCTCACGCAGCGAATCGCACAATTTAGTCTGGCCCGAAGGCAACGGGTATATTGCCGCGTATCTAAAGAAGAAACTGCAACCTTACTTACACGAGCAAATCGCCGTACGGCAGATTCAGCGCGAGGGAAATGGCTATAATATCTACCTTACCGACGCCGCGACCGGGACACTTCGGAAAATTCATGCGCAACGCATTGTATTTTCTGCGCCGAAGTTCATCCTACCCTATGTCTACCCCGAACTCGACGCCAAGAAGCGTGCCGCCGTCGGCGAGTTCGTCTATTCGCCGTGGCTGACGGTCAATTTGCTCGTGAACCATTTTGCCGCGTTCGAGCCCGCGTGGGATAATGTCACGTACGGTTCGCTGTCTTTAGGCTATGTCGTCGCCGAACACCAGCGCATCGGCAAACTGCCGCACGCGCGCACGCTGACGTTTTTTCATGCATTCGACGCCGACGACACGTTGCAATCGAAACGCTCGTTGTTATCGATGAGCGAGCGCGATATTTATGGCATGGCTCTACGCGAACTCACGCGGCCGCATTCCGAAATCGAAGAGAATATCGAAGACGTGGGCATCTACCGTTGGGCGCACGCAATGATTCGCCCGCGGCCGGGTTTTATTAGCGGCGATGCGTGCACGCACTTACGCGAAATCGCTCGCAATTTCTACGGCGCGCATTCCGATCTTTCGGGCATGAGTAATTTTGAAGAGGCGCAATACCAAGGCGTCAGCGCTGCGCAAAAAATTTTGCAACAAGGTTAAAAATATGCATATCGATTATTTGGGTTTCGCTGCGGGGCTTATCACCACGATTTCGTTCGTGCCACAACTCGTGCGCATCTACCGCACGAAGTCGGGCGGCGACATTTCGGCGTGGATGATGCTCTTATTCGGCACCGGCATTTCGCTCTGGCTTGTTTACGGAGTGATTATCAAAAGTCCGCCGATTATCGCGGCGAACGCAATTACGCTAGTGCTAGTGCTCGTAATTTTGGTGTTGAAGTTTTATTATGCGCGAAAATTCAATTGACTGCTACTGAAAAAAATAGCCGCGATAGACCGCGACCGAAGCGACGGCAAGCGAGGCGTAAATTTTTACGAGCCACGGTTCGCGCTTGCGAATGAGCCAATCGACAAGTCCCGTCAGCATCGCCGTCGCGCAGAGCGTAAAGCCGGTGCTCAAATAATCGAAATTATACGAGAACACGGCAAACGCCGAACCCGCGATGAGCGCAGCGTCGAAAAGATCTGCACGCCGCGCCGCGTGGCTGTAATAGCCAAAATTGCGCAGCGAACCTGAAAAAAGCCGACGAAGCGCGGGCAAAATCGAACGAAAAAAATTTACGATGCGCCCACGCAGACGCTGCTCGCCCTGCGTGATGCGCTCCGCCGTGCCTAAGAACTGTGTCAGAATACCGTAATTGCCGCCGATGAGCGAGAGCAGCGGGGTGTCGGGCAGCGAGCTAAAGTCTTTACGATAAATACTCAGGATATCGGTGAGGTCGGTGAGCGCCCCCGTGCGCAAATCTTTTTCTCGCAGCACAACGCCGTGCTTGATGATACTCTCGTAGTGCTCGCCGCGCAAGGTCTTCACTTCAAGGCGCACTTGCCCCTGCGCGCGGTTCGCTTCGACTTTGATTTGGTCGTAGTGAACGGTGACGCTCATGAAAACTTCGGGATAGTCTAACGCGGGGTTTTTGACGGTCTGCCACTTGTAGCGCATAGTTAACTATCGGATGGAATTTTGGGGTGCATGATTAATTCATAATACAACTCTCTTTAAGGTCGTCGCACAGGTCGGAAGCCGACACTGTTAAATGGAGCCCACGGGTATGCGGTGTTGCTACGGCTCGCCGTCTGCTGGTTACCAGCACCAAATAAATATCCGCCACCGCTGAGTGGTCGTTGATTGCTTGCATCGCTCGCTGGTCCCTTACTATCGGGGTCGGTAAAGGGCGGAGTTGTCGCATAGTTACTCGCATACCAATCCCAAACAAATTCGTAAACGTTCCCGCTCATATCGTAGATTCCTAACGCATTCGCCGCTTTGGTGCCAACGGGTTGAGTAGATTGGGTATTTCCCACGCCCACGGTCAGCGAATTGCCAAACCAAGCGACAGCACTTGTTGCTGCAAAATTTGTCGTGTCTGCTGTAGCCCCGCTTGCATAAGTGCCCGGCGTGAAAGTGACGCCATCGATATATCGTGCGGCGTATTCCCATTCCGCTTCGGTGGGCAGACGATAGCCGTTCGCCGACCAATTGACAAAAGGAAAATCGACGCTACCACTACCCACCGAACCGACTAAGCCTGTAGTCGAGTCGGATGTTTTGAGTACTGTCGTGAATCCTGCATCGGTATAATACATAGGCGTCAGGCCATCTTTCTGCGAAGCCGCATTACACCAAATCATCGCGTCGCGCCAACTCATCATGGTCACGGGGTTCTGATTGGTACGAGCACCGTTGTCACCCGCCTGCCCTGCGTTTATGAAAGTGTAGCCGTTCAAAACAGCCCAGGACTTTACCGTCACCCAATCGCCGTATTGCACTTCGTATTGCGCCATCGCAAACGAGGTGATCGAAGCCACGGTATGCTCGGGACTCGCGGCCCCACCAATAACATTCGAGCCCATGAGAAAACCTGTTGTGTTTGCTGGTACGCACGCCATCGCTAGAGTGAGCGTCGGGGGGGCTGTACAGGCAGTAGCAGCGCTCTTATCAAATTCCCAGAATTTACCCCACGAGGTGCACGAGATTAGGGAAAAGTCTAAAGCTACCCCTAATGAGAAGATGAGCAATCGCCATCGCGGTGTACGGTGTACGGTGTACGGTGTACGAGCATAAACACGAGTAAACCGCGAAAGTAAGTTGTCAATAAAATTGCGGGCTTGAGTATTCCTGTAAAATCTACGATGAAATTATTTCTCCGTTGCACTTGCATAATAAACTTTACACAGGCTACAGGCAAAGCATCGCGTAAATTCAACGCTATGATGCGCCGAAATCTTTTATCGATGCTCATATCTATTCCCATACCGACGTGGCTGTTTTATTTGCTGCCGCTGTGGTTACAACGTGCGGCGACACTGGTCTCGGTGCCGCAGAGCAATACGCCGTGGCAGGTCGTCGCGTTCGCAGTGGCGGCCGATTTGGCGACGGCGCTATTACTCGACGCCGTGACACGCACTCTCTTGTCGCAACGGCGTCGGTGGAGTACCGTTATATTGCTCTTCTTTTATTTCTTTTTTATAATCTTTCTACTTGTCGTGTTCGGCTTTGCGCGCCTCTACGAACGCCCGTTCGCGTGGTCTTTTATGCGCATGGACTCGCTGACGATTTGGAAAGAAAATTTTGTCTCGGGACTATACGAACTCGGCTTACCGCACTTCATTCTTGTTGGCTTACTTGTAATAACTATGACAGCGCTTGCGATTCATGTAAAACGCGCGCTGCCCATACCTCGCCGAACTCTGGCGCTCTCTGCGCTGGGCTCGGTGGGCGTACTTTTTCTTGTCTATTTTCTGACGCCGCAGGGTTCTCTCGCGCTCGTACAAAATCCGCTCACGGCGTCTTTTGTGCGAGCCGCAAAGATTGTACCGCTACAAAACGGCACAGTTACTGAAAACGATCTCATACCGTCGCTATCTGCTTTCGATGCAGCACCGGCGATACCTGCGGTGGATGTAGAACGCAAGCGCGGCAAAAACATAATTCTCTATTTTCTCGAGTCCACGCCATTTTCGGCGATCGATAAAAAAGTCGGCGGCAAAGAACTCACGCCGAATCTCAATCGCCTGAAAGAAAAATCGATTTTTTTCGAACGGCACTATGCGAACGTACCCTTGAGTATCAACGCTTTCTATAATGCCTTTTGCGGCGCGTACGCTCTCCCCGACGGCGCATGGATTTCATTGGCGTTACCCGATTTTCCCGTCGAGTGCCTTTCGCAAATTTTGGCGAAACAAGGCTATCGTGCGCTCGCGCTCCATGCGGGTTACTTGGGCTATGCGAAGCAAAAACGCTTTATGCAAAAGCGCGGCTTTATGCACATGCTCGACGCCGAGAAAATCAAGCAGCCGCCGTACGACGCAGGCATGGGGCCGTGGGGCGCCGCCGACGAGCGCGCCATGATTCGTCCGCTCGTCGATTTTGTGAGCCAAGACAAATCGAAACCGTTTCTTGCGGTACTGTTTGCGTTTGCGCCGCACCATCCGTACAACATGCCCGACGATTTTTCCGAATTTACAGTAAATACGGCGGAGCTAAAAAAGGGGCAGCGGCGTTTTTTTAATGCGTTGCATTTTGCCGATTTCGCGTTCGGCGAGATTTTGCGCGAACTCAAAGCCGCCGGTGTACTCGAGAATACATTGGTGATTGCGTTCGGCGACCACGGCGAAGCGTTTTACGAACACAAAGGTAACTACAACCACCCATTTTTTATTTATGAAGAAAATGTTCACGTACCGTTATTTATTTATTACGACGGAGTAAAACCACAACACGTCAGCCGTGTCACCAGTCATGTTGACATCCTACCCACCGTACTTGACTTGCTCACGCTCGCCGATTTGCAGACGTCGCTGCATGCCGGCCGTTCGATGCTGAAAGGGGGGGCGCAGACGCAGGCGCATCTGCAAGCGTATTGGCAAGACGAGGTTTCGGGAATCGTCGACCGGCGCTATAAATTCATGCGCAAAGGCACGGGCGCACTCGAACTCTACGATCTTATCGCCGACGCATCGGAGCAAACGAACCTTGCGGCAAAGCTACCCGAACTCGCGGCTGAGTACAATGCGGCGACCGAAAAGGCGTTTTTGCAAAAACGCGCGTATTACAAAAAATACGGTAACTACGATCTCGTGCGCTTCAACCCGGCGAGTCAAGACAAGTAAATTAATTTTTTTGTCCGGCGAGCCATTGCGGTTGTTCGCGTTTTTTCGGCTTACCCCAGTGGATTGACGCAAATTTTTGCGCTAATGCCGCTGCGTCGTAGACGATAGCTTTGTTTTCGCTTTTCGCATTGCGTTCTGCTAAGTACATCTCATACCAAGCAGCGTCGCCGCTTTCGAGGTAGTCGCGAATTTTAAGGAGCGGCAGTTTGATCTTGATTTGGCGTTCGATCGACGCATCGAGGAGCGAGCTCTTGTCTTTATCGGCAATCGTCAATGCGCCGGATTCGACCGCTTTGATAATTTCACCTTTGGCAACGACCGGCGCTTCTTGCCACGAGGTGTAGAGTAAGACATCGGCACCCGCTTTGAGCGCTGCGACCGGCGGATGCAAATTTTTGTAGTGTTCGCTCACCGCGCGCATCTCCATTGCATCGGTAAAGACGAGTCCCGTAAATTTAAGATCGCGCCGCAGCGTTTCGGTCAACCATTTTTTCGAGAGCGTTGCAGGCGCATCGGGGTCGACCTGCGGATAAAGAATGTGCGCCGTCATCACCGCGAGCGCTCCCGCTTGAATCGCACGCTCGAACGGCACCAGTTCGAATGTGCGGAGCATGGCGAGATTCTTGTCGATGACCGGCAGCGCCCAATGGCTGTCGGTCTGCGTGTCGCCGTGCCCGGGAAAGTGTTTGATCACGGGTAGCGCTCCGCCCACGTCGTGCGCTTGCCGCGCGCCCGCTTCAAAGGGTAGGGCGCAGTTAACTACTTGCTCGATTGTTGCGCCAAAACTGCGTAAGCCAATTACGGGATTTTTCGGATTATTATTAATATCGACGACCGGCGCATAAAAGAGGTTAATCCCCATTGCGCCAAGGCCGCGACTCACATGATAGCCTGTCGCGCGGCAAAGTTCGGCGTCGCCCGTCTGTCCCAAATTCATTGCCGGCGGTGTTTGAATTACCCCCGAGCGCACGCGCTTAACATAACCGCCCTCTTGGTCGGTAGAGATAAGAAACGGGGGGATTTTTAACTGGTGTGCGAGTAACTGCAGATCGGCGGTAAATTTTTTAAGTTGCTCGGGACTTTCGATGTTGAAGCCGAAGAAAATGATTCCTCCCGGTTTGATCGCCGCGAGAATTTTACGATTCTCGTCGTTCAGCTCTTTGCCCGGTATGGCGATGTGGATGACTTGCCCGGCACGCGCGTTATTATCGAGGCGAGCTAAGACGCCGTTCAAAATTCTATTTTCTAACCGAGCGAACTTATACGGATAATATAATGCCTTCGATAAGTTATACGCCCCGACACCCGCTAGGGCGACGAGCGCGACGAGGATGAGGTTTTTACTTTTTTGCATGAAATTTTTCTTCTTGTTTCAAGAGACCGAGCAATTTTTTATCGCGCGACCAGATTTTTGCGCCGCTGCGGCGGGCAGCGGTAACGATCGCAAGATCGACGAGCCCGACGCCGCGCTGCAGCGCCTGTTCGCTAAATGCGGCAACGCCGGCGTCAAGCCAGACAGCGTTGCCCGCGTCGAGCGTGGGGAGTGCGTTATAGAACGCCAATAGTCCATCGACCTCTTTTTGCGTTTTGGCGCCTTGCAAAAGTTCGGCAAAAATGGCGCCGATTGTCACGACGTTGCCAATTTCGAGCTGGTGGCGTAAAATTTTCCGATACGGGGATTTTCCTCTCAAATAATCAATCCACACCGAAGTGTCGGCCAGAATCAATGGCGTACCCGACGATTGGCTTTGCGCGCCTTTGCGGCAGAAAAACCCAATGTAAACTCGTAGGGTTCGTTTTCAAGTTCGGCGTTCAGTTGCTTGATTTTTTGAATACGCAGCCAATCGGTGAGTGCAATCACCATCGATTCGGTGATATTGCGCCCCCCGGAGAAAGTACGTACATCGTCGACGAGCGTGTCGGCCATGAGAGCAGTAACTTTCATGGCTCATTATACGATGTTATATCGTATAGTCAAGCGTATTTCAATATTCTCCGCTTGCAGAAACGGATTCGGAATTTCGTTAAGCGGGAATTTAGCTTTAGAATACGGTCGTGTTTTTTAATTTCTGTTCGTCTCATTAGTTATCTGTGTGTAAAATATCGATGTGTTATCTATCGCTCGCAATAGTCTTCCTACTGGGAAGCGCCGGGATAAACGCCGACAATTCGTCTGATTTGGCTCGCGTCGGTATTGTACGCTTCATCAACAATTCTGATAGCCCCGACTTTGAATGGGTCGAGAAAAGCCTGCCCGATGCAATCGACCATTCGATGAAAGCGCGCTTCGAATATATTCGCCTTGACGACGCCAAAGTCGACGGCGCGGCGAGTCAAGTTGCGGCGGGGCCGACAGGCTATACGGGAGAAAGCGCAGCACAGATTGCACTCCTCGCGCAGGCAGATATACTAATTTACGGCAATTTTGTCGTCGATGCGGCAAGCCAAGAACTCGTATTGAAATCGGTCATCTACAACGCCGAAGGTAAGCGCGTCATCGGCCGCGTCGAAAGTCGCACGCCGATGAATGCCAAGATTTTCAAGAACATCGACCAGATGGCGGCCGAGATTGTCGCCGAGATTTATCGTTTTGCATTACAGGCGAATCAAGGCTCGAGTCAAAAGCATTTGAAGCTACTCGTGCTGGTGCCGTCGTTTGCCAACGCCACCGAAGAGCAAATGGCGCGGCAAGAGCTCGAGCACCTCAAACAAGAATTGCAAGTGCGCAACCCCGGTAAATACCTGACGATCTTTGAATTTTTCGACGAATACCATGTGACCGAAATCGAACAACAAGCGGCGTTAAAATATGCGAAGCAGCGTGAGCGCGGACGTTTGCAACTGTGGCTCGAGCAATATGGCGTGACCGATGCGATGATTGTACTTGTCTCAGAAAACAAAGTCAACATTACCGCGATCGGAGCGAAAAAGACCGCGCAAGTCTCTTACGCTGTGAACGCGACTCCCGAAGAAAAGGCGAAACAAGTTGCGGCGGCGCAGGCCGAAGTTGCGGGTAAGGTCGAGCTCAAGAAAGACGCCGGGCTCGGGGGCGCACGCTTTACGATGCTTATCGGGCCGACGTTTGTGAAAGGCGCGCTTGCTTCGGGCGGCCAGTTTGGAGTGATCTCGGGGCTCAACATTCATTCGTCGTATCGGCTCTGGCGTTTTCTCGAACCGCATGTCCAGCTCGATATGTATTATGGCTTTCCTAGCGGCAATGTGAAACAGTTCGTCGGGGGAAGCGCACTCGGCGGCTTGGGCTACACTTTCGGTAACGAGCGCTTCGCCGTGTCGCCGTACTTGGGAGCGGGCATTTTTACCGGGCAAGTGAACGCCGCCGGTGGCGTTTTCAGCGTACTCTTGCCGTCGGCAGGCGGCGGTTTGATTTTCAAATATTTTTTGTCGCAGCGCTTAGGGATTGCGCTCAGCGCTCATTCGCAATATATTTTCGATGCGGCAAACCCCGCGCTTTTTACGTCGATCACGTTATCGAGCGTGCTCAGGTTCTAGACCGCACTTCGACTACGCTTAGCCGTTGGCCTGACAGGTGACCACACTTTGACTATACTCAGCCGTTGGCCTGACCGGCGACCGGACACCGCTGGCGCACCGAGCCTGTCGAGGTGTGCCGTTCAGCGATCCAAAAAGATTAAACGGGTACTCCCGCGACAAACTTGTTTTCATGCACGCCGATCTCTTTTTCGAATTGCAGCGTCCAACCGATGTCGTCGAGACCTAACAGCAGTTTCTGCCGCAACGGTTCGGCAATCGTAAAGGGGATTGTCTTCTCTGCAAAACTTACAGTTTTGTTTTCGAGATTTACCGTGAAAGACGTTTTGGCATCCTGCTGTACCGCTTGAAAGAGCGTCTCGACTTCGGCTGCGCTTAGGGCGACCGGTAAAATACCGTTTTGAAAACAGTTATTGTAAAAAATGTCGGCAAAAGACGGCGCAATGATAACGCGAAAGCCATAGTCCAAGAGCGCCCACGGCGCGTGCTCGCGCGACGAACCGCAACCGAAATTATCGCGCGCGAGCAGAATGTGCGCGCCTTGGTACTTCGGGTCGTTCAACACGAAATCTTTATTGGCAGTGCCGTCGTCCTTGTAGCGCCAATCGTTGAAAAGAAATTGCCCGAACCCCGTGCGCTCGACGCGCTTCAAGAAATTCTTGGGTATAATCTGATCGGTATCGACGTTCGGCATATCTAGCGGGCATGCCTGCGCGGTAACAGTTTTGAATTTTTCCATTGTTGACTCCTATATATTTTCGCCTGCGTTAAGCTACAACCTCTGCCCGCGCATCGACGAAATGCCCGTGAATTGCGGCGAGCGCAGCCATCGCGGGCGAAACGAGATACGTTCTGCCGCCTTTGCCTTGTCGGCCTTCGAAATTACGATTCGATGTCGAAGCGCAGCGTTCGCCCGGCTCTAGCACATCGTCGTTCATCGCGAGGCACATCGAGCACCCGGGCTCGCGCCATTCAAAACCGGCGCTCTTAAAAATTTTGTCGAGGCCTTCTTTTTCGGCTTGGTCTTTGACGCGGTGACTGCCCGGCACGACCATCGCGAGTTTAATCGTCGCCGCCACTTTACGGTTCTTAATCACTTTCGCCGCCTCGCGCAAATCTTCGATGCGCGAATTGGTACACGAACCGATAAAAACTTTATCGAGAGAAATCTCTTCGATTTTTTTACCTTCGGTAAAATCCATATACTCTAGCGCTTTTTTGAAGCCGACACGTTCGACATCGTTTTTCGCGTCGCTGAGATGTGGTACGGCGGCGGTCACATCGGCGACCATACCGGGGGATGTACCCCACGTCACTTGCGGCACCAGTGTGTCGCAATTTATTTCGAGTTCTGCGTCGAATTTTGCTCCGGCGTCGGTTTTGAGCGTTTTCCAGTGCGCCAGTGCTTTATCCCAATCCGTCGGCTCTTGCGCATCCTTGCGCCCGTCGACCCCGGCGTCTCCTTGCGCCCCGGTCTTTGGGGTGTACTTACGACCAGCGAGATACGCAAACGTCTTTTCGTCGGGGGCGATCATGCCCGCGCGCGCGCCCGCTTCGATCGACATATTGCAAATCGTCATGCGGCCTTCGATCGAAAGATTTTCAATCGCTTCGCCCGCGTATTCGAGCACGTAGCCCGTCGCGCCGGCGGTGCCGATTTTGCCGATGAGCGCCAATACCATATCTTTGGCGTAGACGCCGGGCTTCAGTTTGCCCTTGAAGTTGACGCGCATCGTTTTAGGTTTTGCCTGCACGAGGCATTGCGTCGCGAGCACGTGCTCGACCTCAGAGGTGCCGATGCCGAATGCAAGCGCGCCGAACGCGCCGTGCGTCGAGGTGTGCGAGTCGCCGCAGACGACGGTTTTGCCGGGCAGCGTGAGGCCGAGTTCGGGACCGATAACATGTACGACGCCCTGATCGTAGCTTTTCAGATCGAAGCAGGGCACGCCGAATTCGTCGCAGTTACGCTTCAAGTATTCCATTTGCTTCGCGCTGACGGGATCTTTCACGGGTTTGTCGCGGTCTTTCGTGGGGACATTATGATCCATCGTCGCGAACGTTAGATCGGGCCGGCGTACTTTGCGCTTATTTAACCTGAGGCCGTCGAATGCCTGTGGCGAAGTGACTTCATGCACCAAGTGCAGATCGATATAAATAAGATTCTTGTTCTCTTCTTCTTTGGGAGCATTCGCATTCGCCCAAATATCGACGACGTGCGTTTCCCAAACTTTTTCGAATAGTGTCTTTGCCATAGATAGTTACCTCTTTAACGAATCCGTGGCAGCGCGCGCTGCCACGGATTCGTTAGTATAACTTACAACAAACTTGCTATAAATCTAATAAATAATTGCAATTGTATCTATAATAAAAACTAATGTTGCAGGCTTGCCCGCGACATTAGCTTTTATGGAACTGCGCCAGATCAAATATTTTCAAGAAATTTGCCTGAGCGGTAGTATCACGCAGGCGGCCAAAAATTTATCGCTGACGCAGCCTGCACTCACACAGCAAATTCAACTTTTAGAGCGCGAACTGGGCGTAGAATTATTTGCCCGCTCTAATCGAGGTATTCAATTGACCGCAGCGGGGGAGATTTTTGCCGCGCGGGCGCGCGAAATTATTCAGAAAATTTACGACCTTGCCGATGCGGTAAAACCTGCCGAGCGCGTTCCACAGGTGACGTTCGCTTCGGGTGAAACTCTCGCGACACATTTTGTGCCACAGCTCGTCGCCGTGTTGCGCGAGCGGTTTCCCGGTATGCGCATTCGTGTCGTCGAAAGCGATTTAACAGAAATTCAGAGCGCGCTCAAGAACGATAGCGTCGATTTCGCGTTCAGCCCCGAACCGATCGGCGACGCGAATTATATCAATCGCTATTTGCTCGAAGATCGTATAATTCCGGTGGTAGCCGCGAACGATGCGTTGGCGCAGAAAAAAAATATCGAATGGGCCGATCTCATCGAGCACGATTGGGTGTTATTCGCTAAGGGTTCGGCCATTCGCAAATTTGGCGATCGGGCGTTTTACGACCTTTCCCGACGTTTTCAACCGCGCATCGCAATGGAACTGCGTAGTCTCGCGGGGGTCGTTTCTTGCATCGAGGCGGGTTTAGGCGTCGGCTTCATTTCGGAGCTATCGCTGACCCATAAGCTCGCACGCCTTCCGCTCACGGCGCTCGAAAGAAAGCGAAAATTCTATCTGACGCACAAAAAAAATCGTACTGCCTTGAAAGCTGTCAGCGACGTCATTTTATCTTTGGCGGCGGAGCGTCTGGCGTAAATACAAAACACTTGTAGCAAAATTATCAAACAAACGTTCTTCTAACATTTCGTTGCCGGAAAAAGGTTCAAAAAAACTTGACGCTCATTAACCGAATTCGTATTTTCCGCGAATGGCAAAAACCCCTTTTTCAGCCAAAGAGCTGACAGAATTTAAAGAACAACTACTGGAGAAAAAAGCTTATCTGATCAAAGAGATTCAGGGGAAAGAAGAACAACTCACCAGTGGCGATAAAGACGAAGTCGGAGACATGGCCGATTTGGCCACCGAGCTTATCGAGCGTGAACTCAATATGTCGTTGTCCGAATCCGATCGCGCGAAGCTAGAAGATATCGACGCTGCGCTCTTGCGCATCAAAGAGAAAACATTTGGTATTTGCATCGATACGGGCGAGGTCATCAATAAAGCGCGTCTCAAAGCGGTGCCCGACGCGCGCCGAACGCTCGTCGCTCAAGAAGCGTTTGATCGCCAAGCGCGTAAACGCAAAGCGATGAACCGTGCGGTAGAGATCGAATAATCTGAGTGACCAGAGTCGATCTCTATCCTGAATTTCTCGAAGTACTGCGTTCGGCGCAAAGGCTTGTCGCCGGACGCGAATTTTTTCTTTGGCGCCGCGACGGCGAAGCAGACCCCGTACAAACAGACTTATCGTTTAAGCCTGTTCTGAGCGAAAAAGTACTCGAACGTACGCTCGATAAATCTGCATGTACGCTTTGCAGTCGCCGCATTGCATACAAAAAAAATCAATTTGCCGCGCTGCATCCTACAGAGCCGTATCTCATCTTAATTCACAACGATTTTACCGGGCCCAAGGCCAAATTCTATAACGATAGCGAAGAAAACGTTATTTTTGAAAAGATGATCGAAGGCGTTTTGGGATTTCCCGCATCGGCAGCGGTGGTACGCGAATTGGTGCGTTGTCATTTTAGCAGCGACGAAACCGGCGACGAGACGGCGGTTACCAATTGCTTACGCCATGCGCGCGCTGATATTGAAACTCATGCGATTAAAGGCATTCTTCTCGTCGGTCAAGCGGCGAGCTACGTCTTTCGCGATAAAGCCGCGTTAGGGCAAAAGCAAGATGTTGTTTTTGACTGGCAGGGCGTGCCGACGATGGTGTGTTCGGGCCCCAGCCGCCTTGTCTATATGCGAAAAAAGAATTTTTCTAAAGAACAAATCGACGCCGAGCGGCAGAAAATCTTTAATTCGTTGCGGATTTTTAGAGAGCAGGTCATCGGGGCCGTGTAACTGCCTTGCAGCGGTATCGCAGCCCGCGATGGTTGGGTTACCGAATTTTTCAGGACGAAAAACTCGGTTTACCCAATTGCGGTATTAGTTACCGTTTTCTTCAGAAGCTTCGCTTTCAGCTTTTTTAGCTTTCTTGCGCTTCTTGTTGTGCTTGCGCTTTTTCTTTTTGCTTTTTTTAGCTTTTTTGCCTTCTGGTTTTGCCGGTTCTTCTTTTGCAGTATCGGCTGCGGGTTCTGCGTCTTGTGCTACTACTACGCCACCAAAAAGGGTGAAAGCGAGCAGTAATGCTAATAATTTTTTCAGCATCATTATCTCCTAAATTTCTGGTCTTTGCGCTCGAAGATCGTATCCCCAAGCGCTATGCACACCCGGGATGCGCTTTTCGCGCGTCAATGATAATACGTTGACAGCCTTACTGACCGGACAAAAATGACGGAAAATCTTCAATAGATGGCAATCGTGCGCTTCACTGCGTAAGACTGCTACAGAATGAAGGTTGAATTTTTTCAGAGTGTTCGAATGCATTTTACCGGTATTAGACTGGGTAATCGGCGGCGCACTGAGATTGAGTTTGGGAGATAACGAATAGAATATGAATATCTATGTGGGAAATTTGGCGTATAACGCCACCGAAGAAGAGTTGCGCGCATCCTTTGCAGCATTTGGTCCGGTGACCTCTGTGAAAATTGTGCGTGATCGCGATTCTGGGCGCTCACGCGGCTTTGCATTTGTAGAAATGGAAGACGGCGAAGGCGCACAGAATGCTGTTGCGCAGATGAACGGTAAAGACGTTAACGGCCGTAACCTTGTCGTGAACGAAGCGCGTCCGCGCGAGCAAGGTGGCGGCGGCGGTGGTGGTCGCGGTTATGGCGGCGGCGGCGGTGGTGGTCGCGGCGGTTATGGCGGCGGCGGCGGCGGTGGTCGCGGCGGTTATGGCGGCGGCGGCGGTGGTCGTGGTGGCCGTGGCGGCGGTAATTTCCGTCGTGGTCAAAGCGACGAGAACGCTTGGTAAGAAGCCGCAGGGCTGACTAAGAAGGGGGCGCAGCCTTGAAAGAGGTATGCGCCTTTTTTTTTCTAAATTTTAAAAAAATGCAACGTATTCAAAAACTCGATGCCCTCTTGATCGCGCAGATTGCTGCGGGCGAGGTCATCGAATCGCCCGCAGCGATTGTTAAAGAACTTGTAGAAAACTCTCTCGATGCGGGCGCGACCGAAATTGAAATTCTCATCGAAGGCGACGGCTTCGTCGAGATTCAAGTGCGCGATAACGGTGTGGGCATCGCCGCCGCCGATTTACCGCTGGCAGTCGAAAGCTTTGCAACGAGTAAAATACGCTCGTTCGACGATCTTATCGCCGCCGACTCGATGGGCTTTCGCGGCGAAGCGCTGGGTTCGATTGCCGCTGTGAGTCGCCTGACCCTCGAATCGCGGCCAGCCACGGGCGACGCCGGCGCGGGTATTCGCGTGAGCGACGGCGCACACGAAGAGTTTGCGTCGCCGATTGAACAAGGGACGCGCGCGATTGTCCGCGACTTATTTCATAATGTTCCCGTGCGCCGCGATTATTACCAATATGCGCCGCGCATACGACGGCAAATGCACGATGTGCTACTGGGACTCTGTGTCGCCAACTGCACGACCGCTTTTCGTTACCAGCTGGGTAGCGATGCGCCGGTCGTCTTACCGGCAAGAAAAACGCTCATCGAGCGTATGGGCGATGTGTGGGGCGAGACGATTTCCGCTGACCTTTTGCCGCTTTATGCAGAAGCGGATGGTCTGCGGATAGAAGGCTATATTTCAAAATTCTATTTTTACCGAACGCACGCAGCCGATATGCGCTTGTGGGTAAATCGGCGTCCTGTCGTCTATAAACCGCTTACGATGCTTTTACGGCATGCGTACGGCGAACTCATGCCGAAGGGACGCTTTCCGTTTGCGTCGCTCTTTCTCTATTTGCCGCCACAAAAAGTCGACGTGAACGTACACCCGCAAAAGCGCGAAATTCGTTTCAAAGACGATACGGCGTTACAGAATTTCTTACGCGAGGCATTTCGCCGCACGATTGCCGCCGAAGGGGGAATAGCGGCGAGTAGTATGGTTCGACAAAGCTCACCACAGGTGGTTCGACAAAGCTCGGCGGAAGTGTTTGGGCAAAATTTATCCAATGCTTTAGAGTCTACGCCGCAACAAGCAATCCGCACGCCGATAATTGCCGATCGCACTCAGAGCAAGCCTAGTGAAACGGGGCAGGCGAATACTGTGCCGTCGTCGGTATCGCTTTTCACACCCGAATTATCTATTTCTGCGAGCGGCGCTGTCGCTGCCGAATTTCCCGAAGATCTGGTACTACACGCGCGGCTTTTTAATACGTTTATCGTCGGCACAGCCGCCGACGGCCTTTATTTGGTCGATCAGCATACTGCGCACGAGCGGATTAACTATGAAAACTTCTTAAGTCTACTGGCAAAAAGGCAAGAAGTCGCGCAAAAATTACTCCACCCGCTGCCGTTGCAGAATAATATTTTTGCAAGCGATGAAATCACGCCGCTCGCAGCGCAGCTACGTTCTGTCGGTTTTGCCGTCGAAGATTTTGGTCCGGCGGGGCTCGCTCTAACGCATGTGCCTTTTTACGTCGAAGCGGGCGAAGAGATTGCCGCGTTCACGTCCGCGGTCGCGGCGGTGCACGATGTCGCATCTACCGGCGAGGCGCTTTTCGACCAGATTGCAAAAGATTTGTCGTGCCGGCATGCGATTCGCAAGGGCGAGAGCGCATCGCTCTCCGATTTTCGCGAATTATTGGCGCGCCTCAGACAGTGCACATATCCGTTGCGGTGCCCGCACGGCAGGCCGACGATTATTCGCATCGACGAAAAAGAAGTGTTTGCGTATTTTAAGCGGCAGAAGTAGGTTTGCGTACGTAACGCATAAAGAGCTCGTTGCCGCGTTTTTCGGCGCGGCGCAGCGTGAAGCGTGTCAGCGGCAATGGCATAGCGGTGATAACCGCGCGGTCGTGTGTTGTCCCCCCCCAGAGAAGCGGCAAGAGCGTCAGATGAAATTCATCGACTAAATTTTCGGTAAAAAATAAACCGTTGAGGGTAGGGCCACCTTCGAGCAAAATTTTTCGATAGCCGCGTTCGGCCAGCGCCTGCACAATTTCGCGGACGTTCGTGAACGTATGTACCTGCCAATTCGTGGGTAAAGCGGGTGCCAACGTGACAAGTTCTGGCGCGCTACTAGCTATGGAAATCCATAGCTCGCCGCCTGTCGTCGCATGCTTATAAATGCGTAAATCGTTCTTGAGCGCGCGTAAGCTCTGCATCACAATCACAGGCTGCGGGTGTCTTTTTGAGTGCGGTTTGGTGCGCACGCGCAAATCCATATTGTCGTGTTCTAAAGTCTTACGCGAGACAATGAGACAATCTGCCCATTCGCGCAACACGTCCATACGGCGGCGGTCTTCTTTGCTACCGAACTCCCACGCCTGAGTCGGGTGCGCTACATGCCCGTCGATCGTCGCGGCCATGTTGAGCCGCACGACAGGCCTTTTCAGAAGTATTGCGCCCGTCGAATATCGGCCTTAATATTGAAAAGCGCGAGCATTGCACCCGCCATGCCAAAAATAAAATACGTTCCGAACGTTATAATCCCCAAGGCAATGAACGTCGCAGGGGTAAAGCCTGCAAAAAGCAAACTGCCCGGAACTTCGCCGAATATCAACGCCAACTGCGACGTGGGTAAAAGGCCGCCGATGAGTGTGCCAAAGAAGTAAAGGTATTTTGCCAAGACCTTGCCGAAGGGATTATAACCGAGCGCCAAGAGAACGCTATAAAGCACGGTTGAAGCGATTGTGCTAATGATCGCAAATTTTGCGGTTAACCATGCGGATTGAAAAAAGCCCGGGACTTCTTTCTTGTATTGGTAGAGATTCTTGATAATGTTATACGCTCCCCGCCCTTGAAAAAAGAAAAAAACATAATTGATATACGGAATGTGCAGAAAGATGCTGGTAGGGCCCGAGTTTTTCTGAATGCGTATTTCTTCGCCGACGTCTAGCATGGGGGAGAACCCTCGGTTGCGGGGGCGTTGTCAATTAAATTAGTATTGCACCCTTGAAATCGAGTTTGCGAAATATTAAAGTCTAATATATTCCTTGCCGAGATATAATATGAGAATCTCCCCCCAGTGGAGGTTTAGCTATGGGGTAAAACTCATAGGCGTCTTCTCACCTGTTTGCCCTGATAAGAAAAAAATCCAGCGGGGCAAACGGGTTTTTTATTTGGCACCGATTGAATTTTGTTGGACGGCATAGCTGACGCACAAAATACAATCTGCATGATTAACTCTAACCATATTAAGCGCGGTATGGCGCTCAAAGTCGATGGCGACCTCGTCATCATCCAAAGTTTCGAGCACCACAAACCGGGCAAGGGCGCGGCGATCGTGCGCGTGCGCATTAAATCGCTCAGCAAGGGTACAACGGTCGAGCGCACGTGGCGCTCGGGCGAGATGCTCGAAGACGTCGAACTCGAAAAGCGCAATGCCACGTATAATTTTGAAGACGGCGATCAGTTGGTGTTTATGGATAGCGAAACGTACGATCAGATACACGTCGACAAAAAAGATCTCGAAGATATTCTCGCTTACATCAACGACGGCATGGAGTTTCAGATTCTTTTGTACGAAGGCAAACCCGTCAGCGTGATTCCGCCGAATTTTGTCGTTGTGAAAGTCGACTACGCCGAAGAAGGCTTGAAAGGCGACACCGCGACGACCGCTTACAAAGAAGTCACCGTCGAGGGCGGCGGTAAGATCCAGACCCCGCTTTTCGTGAAGTCGGGCGATTTGATTAAAGTCGACTTGCGCGATCTTTCGTACGTCGAGCGCGTGAACCAAAAATAATCGGTTGAGGGCTTACTTTGAATTTAACCACGGCGTTCGATTTATTTCGCCGTGGAGTTTTCGACGAATCGCGCGCTGAGGCGCTCAAGATTGTCGATGCCGAACCGCAAAATTTCTGGGCGATCTATTTAGCCGCCGTATCGTCGGCGTTTCTTGGGCATCTCAAAGACTTCGAGCAGCAGCTTATGCTCTTAGACGAGTTTGGCGTAAAGAACGTCTATCTGTCTTATTTGAAAGCGTATTACGCGCTCTTACAGAACGACGTTGAAAAAGCATTATGGAACTATCTCGAGATCGCCGACGAAACCGAAGGTTGGCTTGCCCGCTCGTTAGTTAAAAAGTTTCGCAAAGCAAAAGAAATCAAAAACATCGAATTTCGCGTTGCCGATTTTATCGTGCTTCCGGCAACTTTGCCGCCGCCTCAGCCCCTCCGCTACGCTTCCCCCCCTCTCCTAAAGGAGAGGGGGCCGGGGGGTGAGGCGGTGAGGAGCTGGC
This sequence comes from Spirochaetota bacterium, assembly GCA_018240245.1. GTDB lineage: Bacteria > Spirochaetota > Leptospiria > Turneriellales > Turneriellaceae > Turneriella. The sequence continues at coordinate 22,214 of JAFEGD010000060.1, forward strand.
AATTCGATAGCGATAAAAAGCGACCGCGCGGCGTGTGGAGTAAACGTCTCGCGGTAATTCCCTATCGAGCGGTTATAATTACGGTAGTCGCGTTTATTGCAATTGCGGGGGCTTATCTGCTCCTCAAGCAAAAGATAGAAAAACAAAAGTCAATCCCCGATATGCAAGTTGCCGATTCTGCCGCCGTCATGCCCGTTGTCGATAAAAGCAAAATTTTTTATACTTATCGCACGCGCGAGGCGATTATTCGCGACTTCGAAGAGGCGAAGGCGCTCTTGAAAGCACGCAAAGTGAACCAATGCCGGTATCTCTTGCAACGCCTCGTCTACTCGAACGCCGATTTTCAGACGCGCGAGAAGGCTCGGGTTTTTATCGGGTTTATTGCCGAACCCGCGTTTACCGACTTTAACGACAACGTGCCGCTCAAAGATTTATTTTCGACGATGCGGCTGCGGCAAGGTAGCCTTGTCGTACTTGCGGGCGAGCTGCGCGATAGCGCATCCGAACCGGGGGGGACACTCTATCAAATCATTGCGCGCGAAGGCGGCGAAGAGTATCTCGTACACGCCTTCAAGAGCGACGCTATTAAAGAAGAGAAATCGATTGCGGGAGCGAAAATACCGGTGCAGGTGTATGGGCGTTACAAGGGGCTCGTCGGGCCGCAGCGGGCAATTTACGTCGAGGCGCTGCGCGTCTGGCGATAGAGCGAATTCGATCTACAGATTAAATTTTTCCGGCGACAAATTTTGCGATTTTTGCCAAGGCATGCTCGATTTCTTTTCGCGCCGTCGCATAAGAACAGCGAATAAAGCCTTCGCCCGAATCGCCGAACGCATCGCCGGGGACGACGGCAACATTTTGTGCTGCTAATAATTCTTGTGCAAATTGCATCGAATTCATACCCGTTTTTCGAATATCGGGAAAAACGTAAAACGCACCTTGCGGATTAAAACAGGGCAGACCCATCGCGTTGAAGCCGCGCACGATGAGGTCGCGACGCAGGCGATATTCGTCGCGCATCTTATCGCGTTCGCCGATTGCATATTTGAGCGCCGTCTCGGCGGCGATTTGGCCTAGCGTCGGCGCGCAGAGCATCGAATATTGGTGAATTTTTGTCATCGCGCGAATCAGATTTTCGTTGCCGCAGGCATAGCCGATGCGCCAGCCGGTCATCGCAAATGCCTTAGAAAAACCGCCCAAGTGCAACGTGCGTTCGCGCATGCCCGGAAGCGTCGCAAACGGAATATGCTTTTCTTCGTAAGAGAGTTCTCCGTAAATTTCGTCGGAAATCACGATAAGATTACGCTCGTGCGCTAATGCCGCAATCTCGGTGAGCGCCGCTTTACCGATCGACGCGCCCGTTGGGTTTGAAGGATAATTCAGAAATAAAATTTTCGATTGCGCGTTCTCTGAATCGAGTTCGCTGCGAATATCCGCTGCGGTGAGAGAAAAATCGTTTTCGGGAGTCGCAACCGTTTTTTGCGGCACTCCCCCGGCGAGGCGAATCATCGGCACGTACGAGACATAGCACGGTTCTGAATAGAGCACGCCCGCCGCCGGGGCGTCGGGTCGGCGCCCCACTGGGTCGGCTGCGCTCACGAGCGCGCGGAGCGCCAAATCGACCGCTTGCGATACGCCGACGGTGATAATAATTTCTTTTTCGGGATTGTAGTGCAAGTCGTATTCGCGCGCTAGGTAGTTCGCGATTTCTTTACGCAGCGACAATAGGCCAGAATTACCGGTGTAGTGCGTGTAGCCATCGCGCAGCGCTTGAATCGAATGGTCGATCACGATTTGCGGAGTGACAAAATCGGGTTCGCCGACGCCGAGCGAGATGCAATCTTTGCGTGTCGCGACAATGTCGAAAAATTCGCGGATGCCCGACGGCTTCAGCGACTGAACGATAGGGGAGAGCTTTTGGGACCAATCAATCATAAGTGGTAAATCCCCACCGATGCGGTGGGATCATTTCAAGAGCGCTTGAACCCCCGGCAGCTTCTTACCTTCGAGGTATTCGAGCGTTGCGCCGCCGCCGGTCGAAACGTGTGTCATTTTATCTTCGAGGCCCGATTGTTTGAGCGCATAGATAGAATCGCCGCCGCCGACGACCGTCGAGCCCTTAACTTTCGCCATTGCCTTTGCGACCGCAAACGTTCCCGCAGAAAATTTTTTCATTTCGAAAACGCCCATCGGGCCGTTCCACAATACGGTTTTTGCATTCTTGATGACTTTCGCGTAATGATCGGCAGTCTTGGGGCCGATATCCATGCCCATGAAACCATCGGGGATAAACCGCTTTACGGTTTTTATTTTCGCATTCTCGCTAAATTCCGATGCGACGATATGATCTTCGGGGAGTAACAACTCGTGCTTGTTGAACGCCGCTTTATCGACAATTTGAAACGCATTGCTTAGAAATTCTTTCTCGATCATCGAGTTGCCGACATCGATAAGGCGCGATTTCAAAAAAGTATACGCCATCGCGCCGCCGATCAAGATGGCGTCGGCTTTGACGACGAGATTTTCGAGCACCGCGAGTTTCGACGAAACTTTCGAACCGCCGATAACCGCGACAAAGGGGCGGGCAGGGTTGGTCATGATTTTTTCAAGGACTTCAATTTCGCGTTTAAGCAGGAGCCCCGCAAACGAAGGCAAAAGTTTTGCGCACTCGTAGATCGATGCATGTGCACGGTGCGCCGCGCCGAAGGCGTCGTTACAGTAGAAATCCGCCAGCTTGCAAAGTTTTTTCGCAAATTCGTTGCGCACCTTTTCGTCTTTTGCGGTTTCTTCGGCGTAGTAGCGAATATTTTCTAAGACGAGAATTTCTCCCGGTTTGAGGTTTGCCGCCAAGCCCTCGGGAATCGGGCCGATAGCCTCGGATGCAAAGTCGATGCGCGTACCGGGTAACAACTTTGCCAGATGCTCGGCGATGGGCTTCAGAGAAAGTTTGGGGTCGCCTTTTTTCTCGGGTCGTCCCAAGTGAGACATAATGATAATCGCAGCGCCTTTGGCGATCAATTGCTCGATTGTCGGCAGACTCTTCACGATGCGCGCGTCGTCGGCGATTCTTACGGTTTGCGGTGCGGTTGTCGCATCGACCGCTTTGTCTAAAGGAACGTTGAAATCGACGCGCAGCAGCACTTTTTTGACCGCGACATCGAATTGGTCGAGCGATGGTAATGCCATGAACGGAGAAGCCGAAGGCGGCGGCGCGCGGTAAATCACTAAAGTGACTATGTACTGCTTTTTTACTGCGTAAGCGGCGGCTCCTGGCCGAAAATCAAAACAGCATGCAAAACGAGCAGGACTCGGCCCGAACGCGCAAGACGCGCAACCTGCTTTTTGAGCAGGCGCTCGAATCCGAAAAAAAAGGCGACTTTCGGGCAGCCTTGGAGAAATATAAAATGGCTCTGCAGATCGACCAAAATTTTTTTGACGCCTGGCTGAATGCCGGTGCGCTCTATACGCGGCAAGGACGTTCGGAAAAAGCGATCGTCTGTTACCAGCGCGCGTTGGTCTCTAAAAACGATATTCGTGCGCATTATAATCTTGCGGTCGAATTCTACAAGAAGCAAGATTTCAAGTCAGCGGAAAAAGCGCTCAAATCGGTTTTAAAACTCGACTCGCGTTACCTCAATGCGCACTTGTTATTGGGGTATGTTTTTGGCAAAACGGGGCGTAACGATAAATCGGAAATTTCGATTCGCAACGCCCTTAAAGTCGACCCGCAAAACATACAAGCGCAAACGGCATTAGCGCTCCTCTATTTTCATACCGCTCGCCCCGAATTGGCGTTGCGACAAGTGAATATTTTACTCGCTAAAAATCCCGAAGATAAAGTCTTGCTTTCGCTGTCGGCAAAAATACACTTGAAGGGCGACGATTTGCGCCAAGCAAGCGTAGGATTTAGAAAACTCGCGGCGCGCGACGCCGAACTCAAAACTTTTTACGGTGCGCTGAGAGAGCAAGTTGCTCCCGAAAAGAAAAAGGAAATTCGCACGAAGCGCGAAACGATCGAGGCAAAAACCGGCAAGACTGCGCGCGACATGCTCGATCTCTCGCTTCTCCAGTTTTTCGACGGCGATCCGCAGAAGGCGTTCGCGACGCTTGAGCACTTGACCACGGCAATGGAGAACCGTAAGGATAAAAAGAGTCATTGATAAAAAATACCTCCAACCTGACTTGACGAAGCTTTATTACTAATTCATGCGCAACGGTTCGCTTTCACTAAAACGGCGTCAATACCAGAAAAGCATCATTTCGCTCTTAAGTATCGAAGAGGCGATCGCGCGCGTTCAAGAATTGATCGACGAAATTTTTTCCGACACACAATCGATTGTGCTCTACTGGAACGATACTGCGGGCGCTTTTATCCCCGTCAAACCCGAGAATCGCAGCGAGCGTCTCAAATTTCGTATCTTCGACGATTTTATGCTCTGGTTAGGCGAGCAAGATCGAATTTTTAGTCGCAACGATTTTACGCAGAATAAGCGATTTGCGCAGATTCGCGATGCCGCCATAGAATTTTTCGATATAACCGGCGCGCAGATTGTCGTGCCGTTTAATTTGAATAAATCGGTTTTGGCGCTCTTGTATCTGGTTGCGCGTGCGGACGGGCGCAAGTATACGCAAAAAGAATTACGATTTCTTCTCGAAATTCGGGATATTACCACCGTTTCGCTATCGAACGCCGCGCTCTACGAACGCCTGCACGCGATGCTCTATCATCTCGAAGAAAAGGTCAAAGAGCGCACGAGCGAGTTACAGAACGCGCAGGCACAACTTATCCAGCAAGAAAAGATGGCAAGTCTCGGGGTGATGGTCGCTGGCATCGCGCACGAAATCAATACACCGACTTCGGTCGTCAGCGGCGCGACTGAAAATCTTTCGAGCAATTTGCAATTTATTATCGCCGAGATCGTCAACGGACGCATTTCGCCCGAACCGTTGCGCAATTTACTCAGCGAGGCGCAGCGCATTCGCGAGCGCAGTGAAATACCGCTCTTGAGCGCAACCGAAAAATTTTCTTTAGGTCGCAGTTTGACGCGCACGGTAACGAATGCGCGAGTCGCAGAAGACGAGGCAAAAGCGCGCGTCGATTTTTTGCTCGATATGGGGTTGCACGCCGATACGAGCGTCATCGAGATTGCACGAACAGTATCGAATCAAGAATTCTTGTCGTTTCGCGCGCTCGTGAATATCGATAAGAACATGCGTAATATGCGTTTTGCGCTTTCTTCGATTTTGAATATTGTGAAGGCGCTCAAACACTATTCGCACCGCGACCAAGCCGAAGCAGAAAATATCGACGTGCGCGAAGGCATCGAGAATACGTTGACAGTTTTTCACAACCAAATCAAGCACGGTATCGTCGTCGAACGCAATTACGAACCGGTTTCGCGCATCACCTGCAACCCGGGGGAGTTGAATCAGATCTATAGTAATTTGATTGTGAATTCGGTACACGCGATGAAAGGTAAAGGTACGCTCTCGATTACCATACGCGAACGCTCGCTCGATGGCGTACTGGACGTAAAAAATGTTCAAGACGAAAAAAATTTTGAGAGCATGCTGGGTCGGGCAGAGTCAAATCGGTATGTGCTGATTACGTTGAGCGATTCAGGGCCGGGGATTCCCAAAGAATTACAAACCAAAATTTTCGATCCGTTTTTTACGACCAAAGCGCCGGGTGAGGGTACAGGTTTAGGTCTGGGGATAATCCGCAATGTGGTGATGAAACACCACGGCTATTTAGCGTTCGCGAGCGAACCGGGAAAAACGAGCTTTACGCTCGCACTTCCGGTGGACGCGACTTAAGCCGTCGCGGCTACCGGTAGCGTCATCGCCGATTTGACGCGCGCGATGCCGACACGGTTCACGAAATCGCCGAACATCTCGGCGTCGTTACTTTCGTCACGCCACAGTTGAAACGCAAGTTCGAGATGCTTGGGTATTTCATTGAGAGGGATTTTTTGCAGCACGGCTTCGCCGACGCGCGTGCCCGCGTGGTCGGCACCTAAAAATATCGCATATTTTCCGCCGTTTTGCTGGCCGACAATGCCAATCTCGGCCGAGTAGGGGCGAGCGCAGCCGTTCGGGCAACCCGTCACGCGAACAATCGGTGCGCGATTCATAAGATTATATTTTTCTAAAAGACGATTCAAGTCGCGCAGTATGTGCGGAAAATTACGCTCGCTTTCGGTAAGTGCAAGACCGCACGTGGGTAGCGAGACGCACGAGAGGGCGCGAGCGTAGAGCTTATTCGGGCGCGTTGTGTTGATGCCGTGCGATTTGAAGATATGCAAAAGCTCTGCGCGTTGCCTGTCGTCCAAATCGAGAAACAGCAAATCTTGATCGGGTGTAATTTGTACGCCGACGCGCAAGCGCGCAACGATTTGTTCGATCGCCGTCTTCAAACGATAGCCCGGTAAATCTTTAATACGCCCCGAAGTAATCGAAAGGCCGTAATTAAAACGACCGTCGCTCTTGCGAATAAAACCGTGGTACTCGGGCGAACGCCACGGGGGGAGCGCCTTTACAACATTGAACTGGAATTTAGCGCGCGATTCGACTTCGCTGCGAAACCACGCGACGCCTTTTTCGGCGAGAATATATTTCAAGCGTGCGCGCCGGCGATCGTGGCGATTACCGAAATCGCGGTGGACGCCGACGATGGCCGTGGCAATGGGCAAGAGCGCGTCGGCGGGAATATGGCCTAAGAGGTCTGCCGCGCGCGGAAAAGTTTCGGGTTTGTTGTGTGTCATTCCTTGACCGCCGCCCGCAAAAACAAAGAAGCCGTCGATCTTGCCGTTCGCATGCGTCGCAGCAAACGCCATATCGTTCGCATAAATATCGACACTGTTGTCTCCCGCCATCGTAAGCGCGATCTTGAATTTACGCGGGAGATAGGTGCTGCCAAAAATACGTTCGTTATGCACGGGATTTTGCAGTACGTGATCGAGCCAAATCTCCACATATGCGGATGACTCCCAGCGGAAAAAATCGGCGATTCTCTGTGTGTACTCCGCCAGTTCGTTATAGAGCGGCGAGCCCGTGGTGTTGATTGCTTGCGTGACGTTGCGCACGACATCGCCGCAGGCGCCCATCGACGATAGGCCGACGCGATCGATTTCTTGAATAACCGCCTTCAGGTCGACTTTTTTAAGACCGTGTAATTGAATCGATTGCCGTGTTGTCAGGCGTAGCGAGCCGGTACCATATCTATCGGCAAGATAGTTCCAAGATAAGTATTGCTCCGCCGTCAGCTTGCCGCCCGGTATACGTCCGCGCAGCATAAAAATCGTTTTCTTTTCGCCTTCGCCTTCAGGGCGTTTATCGCGGTCTTTTTGTTGGTACATGCCGTGAAATTTTATGAGTTGGCGTTCGTCTTCGTCGAACTTGTCGGTGCCGTCGTTGAGTGCCGCAGCGATGTTGCCGCGCAGCCCATCGGATTTCTCTTTGATATACTCGACTTCGCTGAGTTCAATTTTTTCGTTACTCACTGGTTTCTCCAGACGAACGCGCAAAGTAGCGTGTTTCGATTAAATTTACAATGTCTGTTATAACGGATTTTTTTTCGTTGATGTCGTGTAAAGCGAGTGCGCGCTCGCGCAGACAAAAAATATTTTCCCATTGGTCGTCGAGCTCAGCCGGAAATAACGTCTCTAAATGGCGGCGCAGTATTGCGCTTAAGCCCGCAAAGCGCCCGCCGGTCGAGACGGCGATTTGCACGTTGCCGCGTTTGATAACCGCCGTCGTGTAAAAATCGCAATGCGCGCGGTCGTCGGCGCTGTTCAGAAGAATTTTTCGTTTGCGGCAATGGTCAAGAATGATTTCGGCGACGGCGCGATCGTCGACGGCGCTGAATACCATGAATTTATTATCGAGATCGCTAATTTCAAAGCGGCGCTTTTCGATGCGCACCGCTTGCAGTTGTGAGTTTATAAGCGCGCTATCCATCGCCGTACTGAAATGTGGCGCAACAATGGTGAGATTACACGCCGTGCGGTCGAGTTGTGCGAATTTTTCTAATGCCGCTCTGCCGCCGCCGACGAGCAACACTTCGCGGTGCGTCAGATCAAAACTGAGCGGCAAGAGCATGGTATGCCTTGTTGTGGTCGTTACTCGTGCGCAGCGCTTCGCCAATCAAGAGAATGCCCGGGCCCGATGTTAGACGTGCGATGCGGTGCGCAGTGAGTTCGGATAGAGTCGCTCTTTGTAGAACGGCGTCGTGCGAGCCCGCATTCTCGACAAGGGCGCATGGGGTCGATGCTCCGAGCCCATGCGCCGCGAGGCACGTTGCAATCGTCGCACAACGCTCAGCACCCATATAAAAAACCAACGTCCCGGAAAAATTTGCCATCTGTTCGGCATTGTCTGCGATATCGTCGGCGTGGCCGTCGCTGACCCAAATATGGCGACTTTGGCCGCGCGTCGTGAGCGGCACTTGTAGTTCGGCTGCGGCAGCGAGCATCGCAGAAACCCCCGGCAAAATTTTTAGGGGGATACCCAGCGCGTGTAAGGCGTCGATTTCCGAAGCGAGGTGCGCGAAGATCGAAGGATCGCCGCCCTTAAGACGCAATACACGCTTACCGGCAAGCGCATGTTCGATGAGCGAAGCGATAATCATCGTTTGCGTGTATGCATGCGTACCGCAACGCTTACCGACAAAAATCTGTTCGCAACTTTCGGGAAATTCGGCGACGATCGAATCACGAATAAGCGCATCGTACAAAATGACATCCGCCTGTTTAATTTCGCGAAAAACGCCGATTGTGAGGTGATCGATCTCGCCGGGGCCAGCGCCTGCGATGACAACATTGCCTTTCATGCGTTCGCCTCGCTAAACATAAGCGCTGCAACGGTCTTATGGGTCTGCGCATCGACAAGAACACCGGCGCCGGTTGTCCAGTTATCGCTATAGCGATCGAAGAGAATCGGCGCAGCCGTTTTAATTTTTACTTCGGCGATTTCGTTCGTCTTGATTACAGAATCGGTTGCGCCTTCAAAGGATAGACTATCGAGATTAAGTTTTGTCGCAACCGAACGCACGACCGCTTTGACCTTTTGCGTGCCAACGAGCAAATAATACGCCTGATTTAGCTTTAAGGGTTGCGTGTCGAGATGCGTGAGGCGCGCCATAAACAAATTTGCGATTGTCGTCTCTTCGCTCGCGAGCGTAAATATATCGCCGCGACTAATATCGATATCGCGATCGAGTTCGATAACGGCGGCGTCGTCAGCAAAAATATTATCTGTCTCTTCACCCGAATACAAAATGCGCTTGATGGTTGCTTCTTCTTGCGCTGTTTCGATGCGCACACGATCGCCGACGCTGAGCGCACCCGAGCGTAATACTCCCGCGAAGCCGCGGAAATCGTGCAACGTCGTCGATTGCGGACGCAGAATGCATTGCACAGTGAAGCGCGTACCCAATGCATTCTTGCGAAAAATCGGCGTTTCTTCGAGAGTTTGCAATAGCGGCGCTCGATCAAACCACGGCATGTTTTGCGACGGATGTACTATGTTATCGCCTTTGAGCGCCGAAATCGGGATTAGCGTCGTATGTGCGAATTCGAGTTCGTTGCCGAGGGTTAGAAATTCGCTTTCAATTTCGCGAAACCTTGTTTCAGAAAAATCGACTAAATCCATTTTATTGATGCAAACGATTAAATGGGGCACTCGTAAAAGATGTGCGATAAAACTATGGCGGCGCGTTTGCTCGAGAATGCCTTGGCGCGCGTCGATAAGAATTACCGCGACATCGGCGAGCGAAGCGCCGGTAACCATGTTGCGCGTATACTGTACATGGCCGGGAGTATCGGCGATGATGAATTTTCGCGCAGGCGTTGAAAAATATTTGTATGCGACATCGATTGTGATTCCCTGTTCGCGTTCGGCCTTGAGGCCGTCGGTTAAAAGAGCCAAATTCAGTTCGCCGTCGCCGACGCGCTCTTTCGCTTCGATGTGGTCGAGATGCTCTTGAAAAATCGACTTAGCGTCGTAGAGCAATCGTCCGATCAAAGTACTTTTGCCATCGTCGACAGAGCCGCAGGTAAAGACGCGCAAGAGATCTGTCGTTGCGGTTTCGGTTGCGACCATTAGAAGTACCCGCCCTTTTTTCGCTCTTCCATCGCCGCTTCGCTGCGCTTGTCGTCGAGCCGCGCGCCGCGTTCGGCGCTGCGCGTCGTCGTAATTTCACGGATAATCGCGTCAATATCAGCGGCATCGGAGAGCATCGCGGCGGTACACGTCATATCGCCGACGGTGCGAAAGCGCACGCGCTCAGTTATTAGCGTATCGGTATTTGTAATCGATAGAAATTTTGAAACGGGAAAAATCTGTCCCATGTACTCGATAACTTCACGCTCGTGCGCAAAATAAATCGGCGGCAATTCGATTGCTTCGCGCTTGAGATATTGCCAAACATCGAGTTCGGTCCAGTTAGATAGCGGAAAAACGCGCACGTTTTCACCATGGTGGATGGCTCCGTTATAGAGATGCCATAATTCGGGACGTTGATTTTTTGGGTCCCAAATACCAAATTCGTCGCGTACCGAAAAAATTCTCTCTTTCGCGCGGGCTTTTTCTTCGTCGCGCCGCGCGCCGCCGATGCAGCAGTCGAAGCGGTGCTCGGCGATTGTTTCGAGCAGCGTTACCGCTTGGATTGCATTGCGACTTGGGAATTTTCCCTTTTCTTCGGCGGCTGTGCCACGACGAATGCTGTCTTCGACGCGAGCAACGATTAATTTTTCTTCGACCTTTTCGACGAGCGCATCGCGATAACTCAAGACTTCGGGAAAATTGTGACCGGTGTCGACGTGTACGAGCGGAAAAGGAAAGCGCGCCGGGCGAAACGCCTTTTCGGCGAGGCGTACTAGAGCGATCGAATCTTTACCACCCGAAAAAAGTAACGCTGGACGTTCAAATTGGCCCGCAGCTTCGCGCAAAATCATTACCGCTTCGGATTCTAAACGGTCGAGATGTGTGCGTTCGGTAAGTGTCGTCATTTGGCCTCACTCATTTATGAATATGCAATCCGCACTCTTTTTTGTCGGGGTTCTCCCACCACCAACGCCCCGAGCGCATATCGCCGCCCGGTTCGACCGGGCGCGTACACGGCTCGCAGCCAATGGATCTATATCCTTTGTCGTGCAAGCGATTATAGGGAATGTTATTTTCATCAATAAAAGATTTCAAATCGCTGTCGCTCCATGCGAGCAAAGGATGGAATTTGACGAGATTGTGCGTAGCGTCGGTTTCAAAGGATGGTAGGTGCGCGCGTGCTACCGAGTGTGTCTGGCGGATGCCCGTGAGCCATAACGAG
>JAFEGD010000061.1 GCA_018240245.1 Spirochaetota bacterium
ACCACCAACCGGGGCCGCCGGCGGAGCTTCAGGGACAAGCGGCGCAACAAATTATCGATGCGTACTTTGGCGAAACGTTGCGCGCGACGCTGCCGCGCGGCTATGGCGAGTGGTTCGAACATGCGAAGCACCATCTCATCGCATTGTGGGATTTCGACGCGATCAAACCCGGCAGCTATACGTACCATCACTTTTGGATTCGCGACGCGGTCATTATGATGTACGCGCTGCTCGTTATGGGGGCGAAAAACGCGGTGCGCCCAATTATTGCGCGCTTTGCCAATATGGTCGAACGTTCGGGGCTTTTCAAATCGCAGAGCGGCGAGTGGGACGCGAACGGCCAAGCGTTGTGGATTTTAGCCGAGTACGTGCGCTTCACGCACGACACAAGCCTTATCGTCGAATTCAAGAGCCAAATTACGCGCATGCTCGCTTGGGTCGAAAAAACGACCGCCGCACACGGCGGCGTGTTGCCGCCGGGTTTTTCTGCCGAGCATTTGGGCCCCGCCGATTGGTATCTGTGGGATAACTTTTGGAGCTTGGGCGGTCTCAAAGCGATTGCGCCGTATTTGAACGAAATCGGTCTCGCCGAGCGCGCCGAACAGATTTATACGCGCCTTGCCGCTGCGCTCAACGGTTATTTAGAACCCTACCGTTACTTGCCCGCTGCGCTGGGGCGCGGCAAAGACGCGGGCATGATCGGCTCGATCGCGGCGGCGTATCCGCTACAACTTAGCGAATTCTGCGACGAGCGCCTGTTGCGCACGCTCGATATCATTCGCGAAAACTATTTTTTTCACGGCTGCTTTTTTCAAGAAAATATCCATTCGGGGCTCAACCCATACCTCACCCTGCAGACAGCGGAGAGTTACCTTTACTTCGGCAAAACCGCAGAGGCACGGCGAATGCTCCGCAGCGTCAAAGCACGCGCGCAGAAAGCGTATACTTTTCCCGAAGCGATTCACGTGCGCACCGGCGGTGGTTGCATGGGCGACGGTTTTCACGGTTGGGCGTCGGCCGAGTCGATCATCATGTTGCGCAATCTCATCGTGCGCGAAGTGCGCCTTGCCGACAGCAGCGAGGCCTTGATCTGGCTATCGGGCTTTCGCGACAAGTGGCTCAAAGAAGGAGCGACCGCTGAAAATATCTATACGCCGTGGTCGGTGGTGCGTCTCACCCTCGCCGGGCAAAAACTCGAGCTCACGGGGCTTACCCATTCGGTGCAAAATATTTTCTCGCTGCCGCAAGGCTACACCATTGTCGACGCGGCGACGGGCAAACCTCTCGCGCGCGTACCACACGTAAATATCATGGCCTCGTTATCCGACGAGCGTGATTATTTTGCGCTCGACACGCAGGATAATGCGACGCTGCGGGTGGTGGGGTAAATTCACCTTGCGCCGTAATGCACACCATGACCCTCGTTACCACCACTCTTGCCAGCAACCACTGCGGCATAAACCTCGCGCGCGAAGAAGCGCTGCTTCTGGCAGATAAACCCGCGCGTACGCTATATCTTATTTTCTACGAAAATTTTCCCGCACTCGTGCTCGGTAAATCTCTCGATTACGAGCATGAAATTTGGCGGCACAAAGTCCATCCCCCTGTTTACCGACGCATTTCGGGCGGAGGGTCGGTCATGCACATGACCGGCAACCTCAACTATAGTCTTTTTTTATCGCTTGCGGATTTTCCGCAGTTCATGAATATTGCGCTGTCGTACGAGCGTATCTTGGGCGCGCTCGCGCAAGCGTTGGGGCCGAACGTTACGCGCGAGGGCTATAGCGACTTGGCGATTCGGTGTCGCGGCGCGGCGCGCAAATTTTCGGGCAATGCACAGTGCCGCAAGCGCGGTTGGATAATGCATCACGGCACGCTACTTTATGACACCGAGGCAATCCGCCAGATACCGTGGTATCTGAAACCACCGCCGAAAGAACCCGAATACCGGCGCGGGCGTGGACATCGCGATTTTATGACCAATGTTTTACCGGTTACGTCGCGCGCGGCGCTCATGCGGCGTGTGCGCTTGGCGTTCGCGAGAGAATTCGGCGCCGAGCTGCGCACGATGCGGGAGTGCGAGTTGTTAAATTCGCTAAACCTGCGCGCTGGCGCACACAGGTTTAGCGACAAAACTTTGATTACGCCTTTTCCGGCAGAGCGCGAACCGCAATGAGACCGCATGAACTGCCATGCACGCCTTCTCTCGCTTCTTCAGAATAAATTTCCGACCGCTACGATCGATCTCAAAGACGATTCTGCCGAGCACGCCGGGCACAAGCATGGCTTCGACGGCGAGACACACTATCGCCTGCGCATGAAAGCCGCCGAGTTTGCGGGGTTAACTACGGTCGCGCGGCACCGACTGATCTTCGCGGCGATCAAGCCCGAAACCGACGCGGGTTTACATTCGTTTGTGATCGAAGCGGCAGATACGCCTTAGAGATTGCCGCCGCCAAACTCTGTGGAAAAAAATTCGATCGCGATTCTTGGCGCGGGGCTGTTGCAACAGCCTTTGGTGCGCGAGGCGCGCGCACTCGGCTTCAAAACGATTGTACTCGATAAAAATCCGCAGGCGATTGCCGCCGCCGCCGCCGACGAGTTTTTTGCAGTCGACATTGCCGAGGCCGAGCGCGTGATCGAATGCCTGACGCCTTTTCGCGAGAATCTCAAATTTGTAATAACTATTGCCACCGACTTCTCACATATAGTCGCCGCAGTCAACGACGCCTTTGGTCTGCCTGGCGCCAACCGCGCGCAGGGCCGCGTCTTAACGCACAAAGGCGCAATGCGCGACTTTTGCCGCAAGCACGGGCATACGCACCCGCCGTATATTTACACGACCAAGAAAGACGAGGCCGAAGCGTGGGCGCGCGGCAACCCGTGTGCGGCGGGGTTTGTCATCAAGCCCGTGCAAAACATGGGCGCGCGCGGCGTGATGTATCTTAAAGAGCCGAACGAGTTGGCGTTCGCTTTTGAGTTTGCCCAAGCGCATGGAGGCGCGAGGCTCGGCGGAGCCACGGAGGGCGGCAGCCGAGAGATTCACGATACAGCCCACGAAATTATTCTCGAACACTATATTCCCGCGCGCGAGATTTCGGTCGATGCACTCTGCTTCGAAGGCAAAGTTTTTTTGACCGGCGTCGCCGACAGACTTATCGAAATCAAAGATCGGCATTTTTTTATCGAGAACGGCCACACGCTGCCGGGTAATTTTTCGCCCGCAGAACTCGAAGCACTGCGCGATACTATGCAACGCTACGCCGATTCGCTCGCAACGCTCGCCCAGCAGCCATACCACGGTGCACTGAAGGGCGATCTGCGCCTCACCGATAGCGGCGGCATCTTTATCGGCGAAATTGCTGGTCGGCTTTCGGGCGGCTTCATGAGCACGCACACATACCCGGCGGCGCACGGCAAAAATCTGATGCAGATGGTTTTGCGCCTTATGGCACACGATGCGTCGGTTGTGTTGTCGCATGCGGATGCAGTGCGTACGCAAGGCGTGGCGATCGAGCGCTCGCTTTACGCCGAGCCGGGCGAAATTTCCGGGTTGCTCGCGCGAGAATCGCTCGACAGCCTCGAAGCCGAGTTCGCGCCGCAGGGTCTCAAAAATATTTTTTGCAATTATACGAATGGCGCGCTCATCGGCAACTTGCAGAACAACATCGGTAAAGTCTACCACACGGTGATTCATGCAGCTGATGTTGCATCCGCCGAAGCGGCATTCAACGTTCTCAAAAGCCGCTTGGCGTTTCACATCTCAATCCCCCCTTATAACGCGCGTGCAATGGCAAAAACGAATCGCGAAAAATGGAACAACAAATTTTGCTGGGTGTGCAAAGTCTGCGACGGCGACTACTGCGCGTCGAGCGTACCTGGCATGGGCGGCCCAGGCCTCATGAACAGCTTTCGCGACAACCACGTGGCGTTGCAAGAATATAAGATCGCACCGGTTTACGCAAAAGACGGCGCCGAAAAAATTGTGCCCGACATCACGCTGCGCCTTTTTTCAAACACCGGCACCCGCATCGCCGGCCCAGTGCTCTCGGCACCGATTACGGGCAGCGTCACCAACATGGGCGGGTCAATTACCGAATTCGATTACGCAATTGAAACGGGTTCAGCGATGACTGAACTCAACCTCATGCCGACCTTCGGCGACGGCGCTGCGGCGGATAAATATCGTATTGGCCTACATGCTACCGAAATCTTGGGTCGGGGCATCCCCATTTTCAAACCCCGCGTAGAGCAACAGGAGTTAATCCGCCGTATTAAAGAAGCTGAACGTGCGGGCGCAACCGCGTATGGTGTCGACATCGACGGCGTGTCGTTTAAGACGATGGTTTTGAAAAGCGCCGAGACGCGCCACAAGTCGCTCGCCGAACTCAAAGAGTTGGCAGAGGCGTCGCCATTGCCTTTTCTCATTAAAGGCGTCATGAGCGAGCGCGACGCCGAAACGGCAGCGGCTGCGGGCGCCAGCGCAATTGTCGTCTCGAACCACGGCGGGCGCATCGCCGACGGTATGCCCGGCACCGCGCGCGTCTTGCCGCAGATTGCGCGCTGGGTAAAAACAAATGCGCCGCAAGTACAAGTCTTCGCCGACGGCGGCGTGCGTTCGGGTGCCGATATTTTTCGTATGCTCGCGTTGGGCGCAGAAGGTGTGCTCATCGGCCGCCCGATTGCGATCACAGTCGTTGGCCACGGTAGAAGCGGCGCCCAGAGCATGCTCAACGCCTGGCTCGAAGAACTCAAACAAATCATGCGCGTGATGGGGTTACGCTCGCTCAGCGAAATTAAAAGCGAGCATGTGGGAAAATATTTGTGAGAACATTACTTTACTAAAGAGAAACCTAAAGCAACCGCACAACGCGCCATCTGCTCGTCTTGCGTGCAGATTTTAAGCTTCGGATAATTCTCTGTGCGAATCGCTAACGCCGTCGCAAGATGCAACGCATCGAGCGTCGCGACAATTGTCGGAAACGCCGCTGCCGCCCGTTCGCGAATCTCGGTTGAAAGTTCGAATATTTCGATACTCGCGAAAAAATCATGCGAGCGCATCTTTAATTCGACGAGCTTCAAGTCGCTGATTTTGCTCTCTAAGCGCAGTCGATCGAGCGTGCGATTGACTTCAATTTGAAATAGCTCGCTTGTCACCATATTGAGCCCCGCGCGTAATTTCAACGCGCCCACATCGTTCAAAAGAATGCGCAGGTAAACCGACGTATCAAGATAGATCAAAATCGGTTGTTTCTGTCTTCCAGTAAATAAGTAAGCGGATCGACATCGATATGCACATCGACTTTAGGCCAAGTCAATTTTCGCTTCGGTTTTTGGCTATGCAGCTTTTTTCTTTCTTGCCGAATGGGTATGATTTGCGCCACTGGAATATCGCGTTCAAGAACCGTGATAATTCGACCTTGACGAACTTCGCGAATCGCTTGGCTGGCTTTCGCCTTTAGTGTCGTAATATTCATAGACTTCATAAGCACCATATATAGTCTCATTTAGCGGCAGTCAAGTAAGTAACTTTACTACCCGCACTGTCGCGGATACAAAGCTATCTTCAAATATCGTTGACAAACTAACCCAGCCATTCCTAAACTCGCTCGAGACCCGAATGCGTATCCCAATTTTGAGTACGGTATTTATCCTCATCGCGCTTATGCGCTGTTCTTCGCATTTTGGCTTTGGCGACCCGGGCTTAGGCGACGGTCGCGAACGCTTCTCGGTTTTCTATTCAGAGCCCGGCAAAGATTCGTACACGATGGTCGATAAGAAAGTCGACGACGAACTCGTGCAGCTCATCGACAACGCCGAGCGCTACATGTATCTCGCAGTCTATAACTTCAATCGCCAATCGGTAATCGACGCGGTATTGCGCGCGTACAAACGCAACATCGATGTGCGCCTCGTCGGCGACATCGACGAATTCTATACGTTGGGCTACCAGGCTATGTACGTCAACAACATCAATATGACGTTGGGCAACGCGACGGCGATTCAGCACGACAAGTTCGCGGTCGTCGACGACAAATATGTTTTTATGGGCACGGGTAATATTTCCGATACCGACTTGCGGTTAAATAACAACAATTGGTATATCATCCAAAACCCGACGCTCGTTAAACTCTATAAAGACGAGTTCATGCAAATGCACAACGGATTATTCGGCGTGCAGAAACGGCAACGTAACGACATCACAAATATCGTCATCAATAATTATCCGCTCGAAATTTATTTCTCCCCCTACTTGGGTCTCAAGGCGATGGATCAAATTATCGCGCTCGCACAATCGGCGAAAGTCAGCATTCACTACATGATCTTCGCCGACACGCACGACGAACTCGACGCGGCGCTCGTCGCCATGGCGCGGCAAAAGGGAATTCCCGTTTACGGCGTTCACGATTCGACGTTCATCATCGGCGTCTCCGAAGAAGCGCCGAAACTTTATTCGTCGGGTTTCAATAACGACGGTTCGCTGAACGCGACCGGCCCCTTCGTGAAATGGGACGGTAACGAAAACACATTAGTCAAAGGTAATCCGACTGCCGGTGGCAAACTGCACTGCAAGACGCTGCTCGTCGATGCGGGCACTGTGAATGCGCGCATGGCGACGGGGTCTTTCAACTGGTCGGACAACGCGATCAATAACAACGACGAGAATGTGATTATCGTCAACCAACCGCGCGTCGTCAATACGATCTACGAACAGTGGAAAGGCGTGTGGGGGATTGCGAACGACATGGCGCTGAAAGTCGTAAACCATGGCACAGTCGCAAGCGCGGGCGACATAGTTATTACAGAAGTCGGTTGGGCGGGCGCATCCGACGGCAGCTCGGTCGACCCGAGCGACGACTTTGTCGAGATTCTCAACAATTCGGCGCAAGCGATCGATCTTTCACATTGGGCAATCCAATGGGGTATCAACGACAAGCGCAACATTTTTCCCGTACCCGATAATTATAATTGGTATTATGAAAATAAAGGCTCGTGCGCAGGCTCGCCTTATCTGACGCCGCAACCGAATATTCTCTGCCCCGGGCAGATTCGCCTCTTCTATAACAATAAGCCCTCGGCGTACGCGAACACCGGCGCCGACGAGCAAATTATTTACGACGATCAGGGCGGCATCATTCGCAACTCGACCGGCGGCTCGCTCTCAAACGAACATATTAAACTCGCGGGTACGAAGAATTTCAAACTCTCGCGCTCGCCGTTCAAATTACGCCTCTACGATAAGGCGATGAATCTCATCGACGAAGCGGGCGACGGGGGCGACGCCCCCGCCGGATTACTCTCCGATTACGCTTCGCCTAAAATCGTGCAGAGCATGGAGCGCCGCGGCTGCTCTGCCGGTAGCGGCGGCGAATGGCCGATTTCGGGAACCTTACCGAATTGCAATAACAAACAACCGGGCAATTTAAACTCCGCCTGGTTTTCGCACAAACCTGCCGAAGCGTACAATTGCTTGAGCCGCCAAGATGCGAAAAGCGGAACATCCTTCGACGGTTGCTTGGCAAAAAATGCGAATACGTATTCTTCGGCGGGCTATATCTATGCGGGCGAAGCCGACCCGCTGATGAAGCGCGTCGAGGCGCTATCGGCGAGCGAAATTCTCGTCACGTTCGACAGCAACATGACGAGCGGCGCAGGCGCGAATAAGTGCTTGAGCTTGGGCGCACTCGCGGTCGCTGAAACGCAAGACGCGGGCAATCTCTGTGCGGCGCCGACGGTTTCGTCGCTGAGCGCGACACTCGACCCGTCGCAGGTGAAGATTACGCTCGGCGCCGGTGTCATGGTAGCGCCGACGTGCCGTTACAGCATTACGGCAACGGCAACCTGTCTCGATAGCGCCTCTCACAGCGCTAACGGCCAAGTACTCTATGCCAATGGACAATCCGCCTTAGCGACGGCGATTTTGAACGAGGTCTGCATCACCGGCTGTGCGAGCGGTGCCCCCTTTAATAGTAAAGACTGGGCAGAGATCAAAGTCACGACTGCGGGTAATCTGCGCGGCCTGAAAATCTTTTATTACGACGACGCCGATCTGCGCCTTATCTATGAGTTTAGCGACACGTATGCGCCTGCGGGTGCGGTTCTCGCGGTGGGAGTGCAACAAGCAGCGTTCGCGCAACCCGACCGTACGGGTACACTCGCATTTCCGATGGCAATCCAAGTGCGCGACACAGCGGGCTTCGGCGGTAGCGACGGCACGTTTATCTTAACGTACTGTGCGTTGGGCGAGAACCAAAGTGTCGACACCAACAAGACGGAGTGCGCACTCCCTTACAAGGGCATTCAAGACGCGCTTTATTATTCGAATCGCGACGGCACGATGACGAGCCTGATGGTCGCGGGGCCGCTCACGCATTTCTACGAAAATTTGCAATCGTTCTGGCCGATGGCAGTACGGCCGATTTATGGTCTCACCGACCGCGCGACGCAACTGGCGGCGATTTGCGTTGCCGCCGACGCGAGCGCGAGCGAAAACACGAATTTCGGCTGTTCGAATTCGTACGCGGGCGTGGGTCGTTCGATGAGCGACACCGGCAGCGTACGTAATGCGGGCAAAGACGCCTGGCGTAATCTATCGAGCGCCATGCTCACCCCGGCGGCAATAAATACTGCGTGGTAGTAATTTTTTATGCGCGCCACGCGAAGCATGCCGCGAGCAAAAATCAATTACATTTGTTTACTATTAAACTGGCACAAGCACTCACTGAATCCCTATTACTATATGTACAGTTATGTTGCGCGCATCTGCTCTTATTCTGTGTTTTTTGGGTCCGGCACTCTTTGCCGATGCCGAAATTACCTTTACGCTCGGCGGTAAGGCTTATAGCTTGAACGGCGGGCAAGCGATTGTCACCAAAAAAAACGGAAAATTACAATTACTGATTGGCGCACGCGACCCCGTAGCCAAGGCGCAATTTGCGATTACCGCCGAAATTCCACAGAATGCACTATCCACGACGCAAGAGTTGAGCGTTGAATTTTCTACGCTCTCGGCCGTCGTCGTCAACGACAAAGGCATCTTCACCGTCGCCCCGCACCAAACTCTTTCTCGCGACGATTTCATTCGATACACGGCGCGCGACGAAATTCAAACCGAAGAACTCGAAGACGACCCATTCGATCGGCCTGAGACGCGCATCAACGAGTGCCAAGGTGGCTCGACCGATCTCTGCCAACGCCTGATGCACAAAGCGCGGCATAAGCGAAAAAAAATTCGGGTATCATACCGGCAGCACGGCCCAACATGGGTCGGCAAAACGCGCGCGCAGCGCCTCGCAAGCGGCGACGGCGTCGTTAAAGAAGATAAATATAAAGATGTAACGTTCGTCGTGCGCGTCACTCCGAAACTCATCAACGGCAAACTTGTCGAACTTTCAGGAAATTTCGGGGGAGTTCTTGTCTTCAACGAAGGCATGAAACGTGCAGTGAACACTCCAATCTCTGCCGGGTTGTTCAAAGTCCAGGTAAAAAATGTTCCGTAACCTTACGCGCTTAGCCGTCATCGTATTGTGTGTCGTCGGATGCCAGTCGCTCTTCGCATGGACCGTCGCAATGCATCAAAATTTACCCGAAGATTCGTTTCTGTATATGGAATTTCAAGGCACGAACCAGATGCGTTGGGCGAGCGATTACTTAAAAGCGAGAGCCGGCGGGCGTTACTCGGGCACTTGTGTTAACATCAACTACACCCCGGCCGAAATGGGTCGCGGCAACAACGTACAGTGCGGCGCGATTGGCATTCATCGCGTCGGCGGCGACAAAATCGATTTTCTGCAAGACAATTTTATCGACCATTTATTTTTTTTCAGTTGGAACGCATTCGGTAATAATATTACAACGTATACGCATTTCGTCAATTTGAACAAAGTCGATTCGAGCGGCGATCCACTTGTCACGAACAACTATAATGTCGTCGATGGCTATTCGTATAACGCAACATACGGCTTTCAAGAATTCGGCAGTATCGATTCGTTAATTGCAATCGGTTTCGGCTCATCGCCGTTCACGATCAACGTACCGGGCTGTACTGATTCTTCGTGTGCCGAATGGACATGGGCCGCAACAGCGCTGCACCAGAACCCAATCGTCGACTATATGCAAAACGGTTCGACGACACCGCTCGGTAACCCACACGGCAGTAAGCAAATCGGCACCGATGACGGTACGAATTACAATTGCTACAGCGATACCGCCGTCATCGGTAACTGTCCCGACACGGGATCGCAGTTAGCGGGTACATACCAATATCCGAATACCTGCCCGGGCTGCGGCAGTAACGTCAGTAATTTTTTTGAGAGCAATCAAGATTGGTCGATTTGGGAACCAGCAACCAATGCCGCAACTTTCTATTACAACGAAGGTTGGCTCGAGGGGCTCGCAAGCCGCAACCATAGTCTACAAATGGGTCCCATCGCTGGCCGATATTACAATGTTTCGGGAGATCAAATTCTGTACTATACGTTGACGCACCACTATATGGGCGATATCACACAAATCTTACATGTCTGGGTCACAAGCGGTTACGGCCATACCGATTACGAGTCGTACGGCGATGCGACGTACGGTGCACGCGCTGTCGGCGGCTCGGTTGCCGGAAACAACGTCGAAGACTATATCAATTCGCAAGGCTATGCAAATGCGCGCCAAAATCGGTACAATCTGCCGGTGGGCAATATCAATAAACTGATTATGGAGCAGGCATTTTATACTTATCACATTCGCCTTCGAGCTGGTTACGATATCATGTCGACATCGAATCATTCAATTTGGACCAACGGCATTACGTACGCGGTTCAAAATTCAACCGCCGAAATGGCGCTCGTTAACGAAAAAGCCGTCATGGATTTACGCAAGTGCCGCAACAGCGGCTCATGCGATAACCGATAACGTGCCAGTGTGGTGGCGAGGCCACCACGCATGAATTTAGTTACCTTTGCCGTCGGCGGGCGATGGGCGATAACCGAAGAAATAACTCAGTGTACGAAAATCTATTTTGCCGTCGCGCTTCAAAGTGCGGCTCAAGGTATTCGCGCAACGTTTCGCATTTGCGGGGAAACGCACGATAACGCCACCGGATGTCGATTTACTCTTCAAGAAACTCCAAATCTTACCCGGCGATTTTGCGCACATGCCCGCCAAATCGTACGTCACACGACGGCTGTTCATGTCCATCATGTTCGCTGTGGTTGCGAGCGCGCGGTTATATTTTGCCGGTAGCAACACGAACGTTTTACTCTCGGCTTTGATCGCGTTGAATACCGCGCGCACCGACGCGACCGTCGTCGTGATGCTGTTCAAATCGCGCACGACAAAACCCCACACGTCGCCGGTTTGTTCCAGCGCATTTTTGACATAAGGGCCGATCAAATCTTGTTCGAGAATCGAACGCACCGACGCATTTTGGTCGGGATCGCTAAATGCGCCTTGTTTTAAGTCGAGAGAAAGCCACGCTTCTTGCTTATACTCGTCAATTTGCGCCGAAAGATCTTTCGCGTTATCTGTAGGCTTGAGGCCGAAGGTGAGCGGAACTCCGAGCGTTTGCCACGCGGTAAGTTCGTCGGCAGTTGCCAAAGAATCGATATAGATGGCGATGCGCGCCGGCTGCTTAGTCGCGCCCCACAATGGGCCTTGGCTCGTGATGTGTAGACGCACGTAAAATTCGCGCAACCGCGAACCGTTGCGGCGCGAAAATTTATACCAATAATGCCCGGTTGTACCTTTAATGTCGTACGACTCGCCTCTAAACTGGTACGCTTTCTTAAAGAGCACATCTAAGAATTTATCGCGTTCGACGCTCGTGAACTCGGCGTTGCACGCAATCGAAATAACAGGTTCTTCATATTTCGACGTCGCCTCGGCGACGCAAACTTTATCGCCCCAGAGGTCGGATAATTCTTTACCAAGCGCCGCGTAATCTTCTGCGCCGTCGTCGCCACCGTCGGCAAGAATCGTTGCGTTCAAGAACAATGCGCCAGCCAAGACGAGCGTCGCACCGACTAGAAGTAATTTATTTTTATATTTCATAGTTCTATCCCTTCGCTATGCTAGAATTCAATTTTCGGCACGCCTTTCTTATCGCTCGGTACTGCGGCAGGCGGAACTGCGGGAGCAGCCGGTACGATGCCTGCCGGAATTTGCGGCGCTACCGGCAGGGTCGGTGCCGCCGGGGCCGGGGCGGGGGCGGCATCGGCAGGTGCTGCTGCGTTGGAAGCGCCGCCTGCATCAGCCGTCGAAGCTCCGCTGCCATCAGAGAAGTCAAACGATAGCAATGCATTGTCGAACACATATTCGTATTCTTTGCGTCGCTTAACCGGAGTAATGCAGATGACCTGTAAGACTTTATTGTCTTGCGTCACGAACGCCGTTGTCGCTATGAATTGTTGCTTGCCCAAGCGGACGCTCCACACTTGCTTTTCAACACCTTTACGAAAAGTAAGCTCTTTGCGTTTTTGTAGATAGACGCGATCGTATTTTACCGCAAGGCGCGTGCGCAATTGTAGAATGAGCTGGTCTAGATCGGCGTCGTCGCTATTGTATGCGCGTACTTCGATCGCAACGCGCCCCGCTCGATCTTTCTTTTCAAAATGAACGTTCGCGACTCCATTACGCGCGCGCGAGGCCTGCGCCCAGTGCGCCGGAATGTCAATCGCAAACCCCGGTTCGTCGCTCTTGGATTCCCAATAGAAAGGAACCGCAGCCAACGAATGGGACATAACGAAGCTGCAAGCAGCTATGAATAACGCGCATCGCATAATATCTCTCTTTGTATAACATCGGCATTACTGCAAGCCAAATTGAATTCAATGAGGGTGTGGCGCGGGCGCGTTTTGTGGGTACGCGGCCTTCGAATGGATTGCGAAAATCGCAGGCAGCGAAGCGCTTTAGCAGGCATTCACCTTTTGAACGCAAAAGGTGAATTGCGAGGCCTGCGATTTTCTCGGTGGCAGCAGGCGATTCCCGTTCGCAAGTCAAAAGAAACGCACAAAACGCGCCCGCACCCGAGTACGGTCGGGAACTCATTGACAGCGTACCCCCCACTTACTGCCTCGCAATCGATGAAAATAGGCATCGCTGTCTGTTATCTCGTTGCAGCCTGCGCGCTCGGTGCCGAAGAACCGTGGAGTATTAATCCGGCACATGCGCCGACCAACGAGATTGAAAACGCCCTACCCCACAAGAATCGTCAACCTTCGGATATTAGCATGCTTATTCGCTTCTATCAAAAATATATCAGCCCCTTAAACGGCGCGACGTGTCACTATACGCCTACGTGTTCGCGCTATACCGCCGAGGCAATCGCAAAATTTGGCCTACTCAAAGGTATCGTCATGGGCACCGATCGTCTTATTCGTTGTCACCCCGGACAGCGCGAGTACCCGCTCGATTTGCCGAAGGCTTATTGAAACGAACGTGCGAGCGCTTATTGTCTATGCCGCATTTTTTTGGACGATAGCTCCGCTCTTAGCGGTTCAAAAAAATGTGCCGCCCGATTTTTCAAAACCGCAAACTTGGTTGCGCCTCGCCGACGCATTCGCCGACGAGAAAGATTATTATAGGGCAATAACCGAATACAAAAAAGTCATCCACCTGTTTCCCGCATACCCTAAACTCGATTGGGTACATTTTCAAATCGGCAAAATGTATTACGAAGGCGGCCGCTTCACGCAGGCAAAGCACGAGTTGATACCACTCAGCGACGCCAAAGACGAACGCCTGCGCTTTTTATCGCTCAACTATATCGCGCTCAGCTATTACGAAAATAACGAATTTTCAAACGCCGATCGGCTTTTTCGCGATTTGAAAGACCAACAAGGGGGATTGCCTTACGTACTCGACTATACCATCTATTCGAGTATGGCCGCCGCAGGCGATCGCAAATTTGGCGCTGCGTATGAGCGCATGCTCGAGGCGCGTAAAAAATGGCAAGATCAGGGCGATGCAAGCGCGGCAGCGGCACAGTACGGACCATTTTTTGAGAAGTCGCTGCCGATACTCGAAAAGGCAAAAGAGCTTTCGACAAAAAGCCCGGTGTGGGCGACAATCTTCTCGGTGCTATTTCCCGGTGGCGGGCATTTTTTTCTCGGCGAGTGGGATACCGGCATCGTCAGCCTCAGTATTGTCGGCGGTGCAGCGTTCTTGGCGTACGACGGCTTCGTGCATAACAACACCGTGCAGTCGCTGCTATTCACGACATTTGCAACCGGCGCCTATATCGGACAAATCTATTCGAGCTACCGCACCGCGCGCAAATATAACGAAGAATTGGGCGACAACGAATTTCGCGATCTCTCGCGGCAGTTTCGCAGCCTCAATGTCGCGCTACAATTTCAAACGCGGTTTTAATATTTTTCGATAACTTGCGGGCAAGTTATCGAATTGGTTTCTCAGTCGGCATGAGAGATTTGTTTTCGATATCGCTTTTGCCCGCAGGCACGATCTGCGGTTTCGCTAATTTTTTCGCTTTCGCCTGCTTCTGCGATTCGTTCAAATAAACGCTCACGCGATGGTTATGGCGAATCGCCTCTTCATCGGCGAGTAGCCCCGCCTGCACGAGTAATTCGTCCGCTTCTTTGTAGCGACCGTCGAGAATGAAGCACGCGGCAACATCGGTCTGCCAATACGCGCGCTGCACATCGGGCAAATTTGCGCCTTCGATACGCGAAAGTATCGCGAGCGCTTCGTCGGTCTTGCCGTTCATGAGCGCGCCGTACGCCAAGCTTGTATCGGGAATATTGCGATCGGTATAGAAGTAAAGATTACCGTGCTCGCGCGCCACAGCGCCGTCGGGTGTCGTCATATGGGGAGTCGGTAAAATGACCGCAATATCGTGCCGAACCCCGGCAGTACATGCAAGCGCCGAAAACAACACAATAAAAAAATTGGATATTATCGCAATCCGCATGGGTGAACATTATTACGCGACGTAGGCAGCCAACTATATTCTATTTTATTGTCCGCATGACTCGGTTTCCGGTATTTTCTCTGCATGAGCGACAATTTGTACGACACGATTATCATTGGCTCTGGCCCCGCCGGGTATACCGCCGCCGTCTATGCGGGCCGCGCGAACCTCAAGACACTCGTGCTCGAAGGCATCGAGCGCGGCGGGCAACTCATGATTACGAGCGAAGTCGAGAATTATCCCGGTTTTCCGCAAGGGGTGCAAGGCCCCGAGCTCATGGAACATTTTCGTGCTCAAGCCGAACGCTTTGGTGCCACGCTGAAATCCGTATTGGCCGACAAAGTCGAGCTGAAACAAGGCGCTCCGTTCAAAGTGACGGCAGAAGGTGTCACGTATACCGCACGCACGATGATCGTCGCGACCGGCGCCACGGCGCGTTTTTTAGGTATCGAATCTGAACTCGCTTACAAGGGCAAAGGCGTCTCGGCGTGCGCGACATGCGACGGCTTCTTTTTTCGAGGCAAAGAAGTCGCCGTCGTCGGCGGCGGCGATTCGGCGTTTGAAGAAGCGAACTTTCTCACCAAATTTGCGAGTAAGGTGACGCTATTACACCGCCGCGACACGTTTCGTGCGAGTAAAATCATGGTCGATCGCGCAAAAGCAAATCCAAAAATTGCGATTAAACCTTTTGTCGAAGTCGCCGAAGTTTATGGCGAAAACCAAACCGGTACAGTGACCGGCGTTAAACTTAAAAATACCGAAACCGGAGCAATCGAAGATTTTCCCGTACAGGGACTTTTTATTGCGATCGGACATGTACCCAACACCGAGCTTTTCAAAGGTCAACTCGACATGGATGAAACCGGTTATCTCGTGACAAAGCCGGGCCGCACCGCGACAAACATCGCCGGGGTCTTTGCCGCAGGCGACGTGCAAGACCACTATTACCGCCAAGCGATTACCGCAGCGGGTTCGGGTTGCCAAGCGGCGATCGAAGCCGAACGCTATTTAGAAAATCTATAGGTATCACGATGGAAGATTTTGAAAAGCTCCCCGCGTATTTTGACGGCAAATTCATCTCGCTCAAAGACGCCAACCTCAACGTGCGTACGCACGCGCTGCAATACGGCACGGCATTTTTTGGCGGCATGCGCGCGTATTATAACGAGAAAGAAAAAAATCTTTTTCTCGTGCGCTTAGAAGACCACCATGCGCGCCTCAGGCAATCGGCAAAAATTTTACGATTCCATTGGGCAATGCCCTATGCCGAGTTTCTCGATATTACTCTCAAGGTTCTGAAAGACGGCGGCTGGAAACAAAATTGCTATCTACGTCCGTTCATTTATAAGTCGGAGCTCTCGCTCTCGCCGCGCCTGCATAACGTCGAAGACAAATTTGCGCTCTATGCAATCCCCCTCGAAGACTATCTCGATACCACGCGCGGCCTCAAAGCGCAGGTTTCATCGTGGGTGCGCATTTCCGATAACCAGATTCCCGCGCGCGCAAAAGCGACCGGCGGTTATATCAACTCGGCGCTTGCTAAATCAGAGGCGCTCGAAAACGGTTTCGACGAGGCGATTTTTTTGGACCAACGCGGTCTTGTCTCCGAAGGCTCGGCAGAAAATATCTTTATCGTGCGCGCGGGTAAGCTCATCACCCCCGGCACCGCTTCGGCGATTCTCGAAGGCGTTACGCGGCGCACAGTACTCGCACTCGCGCGCGATCTCGGTATCGCGACCGAAGAGCGCGACATCAGCCGCACCGAACTCTACGCCGCCGACGAGATTTTTTTCTGCGGTACCGGCGCGCAAGTTGCGTGGGTTGAGAGCGTCGATCGGCGGCAGATCGGCGACGGTAAAATTGGTCCCCTTACGCAAAAGCTGCAAGAGCGCTTTTTTGCATTCGCCAAGGGAGAACTTCCCGAATACAAAGCGTGGCTCACCCCGGTTTACTGACGCCGCATGCTCGCGATTAACGCGGATAACTCGCCACAAACGATTATATTCGAAGGCGACATGACGCCGGCAAAGACTGCGGCGCTGCGCCAACTCGCGATACATATTCTTTTTCAACACCGTCGCGATGCGACCGACAGCGAAATTTTGATTTCGACGCTCGTTCACGAAGAACGACACCCCGATCTCATCGAATTCAAAAGCGAGAGTGTACAAATCGGCAGCGAAAAGGATGCGCCGCCGGGTACGGTGCGGCACCTGTTACGCAAAATCTTGCCGTATGCGCCGTGGAAATCGAACGCGCGTGTCGTGATTTTTCAAAATGCGGCGGGCATTAAAGACGAAGCCGAAACCGCGCTCCTCAAAACACTCGAAGAACCGCCGCTTTTGCATTATTTTTTTCTAAGCGTACAAACTGCAGAAGTCTTAAAAGAAACGATTCGTTCGCGTGCGGTCGTTTCACATTTCGCGACACCCGTGAACGAACACGCGCTCCCGAGCGAACCCTGGCGGCGCTTTTATTTTTTGGCGGGAGCGCACGATTTCGAAAGCGATTATCCCGAGGCGGCAGAGAAAATCATCGCCGAGCTACGCGCAGCGCTCGACACAATGTCGTACTCGACGGCCGATTTTGTCGCACTCGAAAAACTGCTCTATACGTTGCCGCGCTCGCTCTTAGAAAAAGAGACGCTTAACGTGCAAAGCCGGGCGCTCAAATTCGCGCTGTTACCGTTTCTCGCCGCGATGCGCGACCGGGCGACGCAGGGGATAATCCCCCCGTTGTCGCCGATTGTTTTAAGTCGCATACCTATCGACAAAGCTGTACGCGCGGCGCACCTCATGCAGCACTATCTGCGGCAACTCGATGTGCGTATCTTTGGTAATCGTCCGCTCAATTTTCACGCAGTTTTCTACAGCTTCTTTTTTCGCTTCATTGAGACATGGCAGTAGCTTGAGCCATCGCTGCGCGAGGTTTAAAACTACTGTGAAATTCATCGGTGTGAGTTTCTTGTATTTGACCGCGTGTCTCGCGCGACAGAGAAGCTCTTAACAGGTTACTCCATAAATGATAGAAGTTCGCACGCGCTTTGCCCCCTCGCCCACAGGCTACTTGCACGTTGGCGGTGCGCGCACTGCACTCTTTAACTACCTCTACGCCCGAGCCATGAAGGGCAAGTTCATCTTGCGCATCGAAGATACCGACCAG
>JAFEGD010000062.1 GCA_018240245.1 Spirochaetota bacterium
CGGGAGATACGTAATGTCACAAATCGGGTCGCTGACAAAGATGTTTCAATCCACTCCCGCCCCGAAGGACGGGAGATACCGTTTGATTCGGACGTGTGGATTAAAAATTTTTTGTTTCAATCCACTCCCGCCCCGAAGGACGGGAGATACGTCGTTGCTGCGGCCCCAAGCCGTCGCGCTTAATGTTTCAATCCACTCCCGCCCCGAAGGACGGGAGATACACAATTTTTGCGCAATACCCTCGACGCAGTTTTTTGTTTCAATCCACTCCCGCCCCGAAGGACGGGAGATACCTTTGATGCCCTTCGCTGAAATCTCACTTGCCATGTTTCAATCCACTCCCGCCCCGAAGGACGGGAGATACGAGCAGCCACTGCCAACGGACGCCAAGCTCGGCTTGTTTCAATCCACTCCCGCCCCGAAGGACGGGAGATACCACTCCATCGGTAGCTTCGATTTATCGACGATGCGGTTTCAATCCACTCCCGCCCCGAAGGACGGGAGATACGTGCATGAGAGCATGTCACCACGTCCGAAGAAGCCGTTTCAATCCACTCCCGCCCCGAAGGACGGGAGATACGGCACAGTCATCGCCTCTGACATTGACGTAACAGTTTCAATCCACTCCCGCCCCGAAGGACGGGAGATACACTATTTTTTACGCTGTTAGCCGTGAAACGGGGGGTTTCAATCCACTCCCGCCCCGAAGGACGGGAGATACCCGAAACTCACCATAAGAAAACCGCTTGCAAAAATGTTTCAATCCACTCCCGCCCCGAAGGACGGGAGATACGACCCCGTGTCGAACGTAACTTTCTGCGTTGTAGTTTCAATCCACTCCCGCCCCGAAGGACGGGAGATACGGCCTCATTGCCGACTGTGAGGTCAGAGCGGAGACGTTTCAATCCACTCCCGCCCCGAAGGACGGGAGATACTTTGTTGCTCGATCTCAATCGCAAGTGCATCGATGTTTCAATCCACTCCCGCCCCGAAGGACGGGAGATACTTAGTCAGCAATCGGTCGAGGACATACCGACCGTAGTTTCAATCCACTCCCGCCCCGAAGGACGGGAGATACCAGAGTCCAAATCATAACCGTTGGCTGGTTCACCGTTTCAATCCACTCCCGCCCCGAAGGACGGGAGATACGACACGTCGTCGTTCGCCGCAACCGGCCAATCGAGGTTTCAATCCACTCCCGCCCCGAAGGACGGGAGATACGAGTTGTTCATGCCGAACCGAAAAAAGAATTGACGTTTCAATCCACTCCCGCCCCGAAGGACGGGAGATACAGGTCAGCGGGTAGGGTTATTTAACGGGCTGTAAAGCTCTTTAGCTTGAGTTATGAGGGGGGTGATTGCGAACCGTAGGTTCAAGTTGTCAAAGAACGTGCACGTCATAAAAAATCTCTGTTTCTTCTTTATATTTATTCACGCGAACC
The DNA here is from genome assembly GCA_018240245.1 of Spirochaetota bacterium. Taxonomy (GTDB): domain Bacteria; phylum Spirochaetota; class Leptospiria; order Turneriellales; family Turneriellaceae; genus Turneriella. The sequence goes on from JAFEGD010000062.1 coordinate 1,442, forward strand.
TGACGGCTTTTTTCGGGGCCAATAGGTTCGCGCAAGAATTTCGTATCTCAAATAACAAGTGGAGCTTCGAGGTCAAGCAAGTTTGTAACGCCAAATTGCTTTGTTTTTTTTCGGGAGCCTTCATCTAAGAAATAAATTCGGAGTTGGTCTTTTTCTTTGTCGATAAGCCGAATAAGTTCCGCTTCAAAAGCAAGATAACGTTCTGTTTCTAATAGGCATTCGAATACCGACTTTTGCGCGCGCTGTCCGTGCGACTCGCATTTCTTCGCGACTTTACGCAGTCGACGCCGACCCGCAGCATCTTCTGTATTCACATCGTAACAGACAATCACAAACATATTCTACCGCCACAAAAAAGGTACGTATGTCTTAAGCTCCCCCCGAATAGTTTTTGCCAAGATTCGGGCTTGCAAATAAGGAAGCTCGAAGACATAACATTTTTGATTCAGGTACTCATGCGTCACTTCTTCTTGCTTGCGTTCTTGCCACGCTTTGATAAATCTTTTCTTCGCATCGCCTTGCAAAGAACAGACGCCGCCGGTTTTGATTTCTATATCGTCGCCTTGAATTTGCTTTCGGTTGATTACACTCAACACGAAACGGTCGGCGTAAGAACGAAACTCTTCGACAAGATCGAGCGCTAAGGCGGGTCTGCCCGGGCGCAGGCTATGGAAAATGCCGCAAAACGGATCGAGTCCTGTCGCTTGGCAAGCGCTCACACAATCGTTGGTCAAGAGCGAATATGCGAAAGAGAGCAAAGCGTTAATGCGACTACGCGGCGGTCGGCGCGTTCTTTTATCGAAAGCAAATTTTTCTTTGTTTTGCGTTAGGCAATAGTTCAAATTCGAGAAATAACGTTTTGCCGCTTCGCCTTCGACACCACGCAAGGTTTCAGCGTCTTTCACTAGCGCGACTTGGCGGATAGATTCTTCTAACCAACTGCTCGTTTCTCTTAACTCGGCCTCTTCATTCGTGTTGTCGCTTTCTCGCGCGCGGCGTAAGAGTAGCTGGCGCTGGTTTTGTAATTTTGCCGCGATAAAAGTTTTCGCGATCGTTAAGCAATCCCCCGCGTTTTGCCGCAGCTTAAACTGCGCTTCGCGTAAGAGAATGTTACCGCTATACGAGCCTTGCACCATGCCCATGAAGCGGCCGCGTTCAGAAGAAAACGCGATGTGGATGTTCCGCTGCAAACATTTTTGCATGAGTGACGGGCTGATGCTGCAAACACCAAAAATTACGACACCTTGAAGATGTTGCAGCGGCAGCGAAAGCAAGGTTTTATCTTTTTGTTCTACTTTGAGCACTTCGAGCTCGTGGTGCAAATACAACCCTTGCTGCGTAATGTAGAGAATATTTTGCCGTACTTCGGCCATTTGTCACTTTTGGCAATAGGTCGCTACACTGTCATATCTTTTTTCGTCGTCTCAACCTCATAGCGGCGTAAAAATATTCGGCGGCGCAGTGGTCTCTAATTGAGGCATACACAATTCTTTGAGACTACAGCGATGGCAAATTTTACCATAAATAGCCGCCGGGACAAATCGCGTTTCAATCATCTCGTGCAACTCTGAAATGGCTTTTGTCGTTATAGCGCGGAGCGTATCGTCGATAACAAAAGAACGCTTTTTCTTTGAACGAATATGGTAAATAGCGCCGTGTGTTATTCCAACACCCAGCATCTCTTCGAGACAAAACGCAATCGCCGCCACTTGCGCTTCGTGATTTTGCCAACTCGCGATGCGCCCATGCTTATAATCGACAGGTACGGGCGGTCGGCCGTCTGGAAATTCGACGACATCCGCGATGCCAATAATTTTCAAACGATCAGAATATACCTGCATCGAGTATTCTTTGCATAGACCGTGGTCTGTCTCTTCGCGCGCACGGTCGACGTTTTCATGGCCGATATTGCCCGCAACAGTCAAAGCGTTATCGGCAAAGACTTGCTCGACGTGAATCAGCGCCGCCTGCCTCGGACAATAGAGGTAGTGGCTTATCGCCGAGATGGGTAGGTAATAGTCGTCGTCGGTCACATTTCGATGGCTTCGATGCCCTTGAAGTCGCTTGATTTAGGTACGGTGACTTTGAAATCCTCGTACGACCGCACTGGCTCATTTGGGTCCCTCAGGCATTCAACTTTGACAGACTCTAACAACCTGTGTGCGGGATTGGTACCTAACTTAGCTTGATGCGGGTCGTCGGAGATATGCTTAAAAGCTATCAGTTTACGATAATTCATTTCCCCCCGCGCTGCCGAGCGGTCGTGGTCGAACATATTTTGCAGAGCCTGCCAAAATAACTGTAGATCGTCTTCAGAAAAGCCGGTTTTTTCGGCAAAGTGAGCTGAAATAAAACCATGGCAACGGTAAAGTCCGTAGGGGATAGTGTGCTTGCGCCCCATGGTGCGTTCTTTTTCTAAGTCTTTTTTGTTCGTTACAGCCATTCGGGTAATACTGTGCTCCAACGATAAAATAGGTGATACACTTCTGGCAAAAGTCAGTTGAATAGGCCCTTTGACGATGCCTGCATTTACCTCTGTGGCCATTACTGCCCCAAATGTTCGAATATCATAGAAATTTTTGCACAACCAAGCACGGGCCTTGTCAACGATCTCCCCCGTCTCACGCTTTTTGTCGTCATCTTTTTTACCTTTCTGTGTACCATCGACCGCCTCATAAGCTTTCTCATGAGTGTCGTTCAAGACAGCCTTTTCCTTGACATAGATATCCCACGGTGCTTTCTCTCCTTTCGCAATCGTCACAAAATTTCGCACCTTACGCTTCAGGCAGACGTCTGAAATCAAGCCGTGTCCGGTTTCAGGGTCAACGCGCGGTGTGTTGCCCGCATCGGGGTCGCCATTCGGATTGCCATCTTTTACGTCGAAAAGATAGACAAATTCATATCTATTTTTTAATGTTGTATTCATTTTTTCTCCTAGTTTTATTAATTTTCTCCAGCTTGTTTCAGTACCGTCTCCACAAGACGGTCCGATAAATAATAACCGTTCTTTTTAATGTTTTCCATGATAGGCATCACATGATCGATTATCCCTTGCCGCTTAGCAGCAATAAGAATGCCAGCCGTACCTTTAAGAGGCAAACGATAGATGAGCTGACAAATTCTACGCGCTTTTTTTTCGTCAATAATGACGAGATCGGGTTTCATTTCAAGAGCAAGTTGAATAACTTCGGCTTCTCCTTCGTCTAATTCATTTTGCAGTAAAATTTCAGGTTGAGTTTTTAACTCTTGAATTTTTATCCAGCTTAATTGTCGAAATATATTCACTTCCGTCGAATCCCGATACGCCAAAATTTCGTCTCGTACTTTTGGTGGGATAAAAATTGTGCTATACAATTTTTCCAGAATAGAAATCTCTCCCGATTTCAAAAATGCGATAAGAGGCCCTGTGTTTGAAACCACGATCATTTTTCTATTCAGAAAACTCGCTTTGCATTTCGTCGGGCTCGATGTCTGCAACGGGAATATTCCATTTACTCATGAGGGTCAAAAATTCAATGCGCGTCATTTTGCAAATGGCGGCCGCTTGTCCGCTCGACAAATAGCCTTTGGCAAAAAGCTGCGATGCGAGTAGAAGCGTGCTTTCATCTTTCAGTTTCTCCAGCGAGCCGCCCATAGAAAGCAGCACCGTATCGGGTAATTCAATAGATATTTGTGTCATAAGCCCCCTCTTTCTTTAAAACTCCTGCTTTACTCACCGTTCTTCTTTCTTCGTATAGAGCCACTGCTTCTGCTGGTAGTACCCGACCGCAAATAATCCTTGCTCTTCCATTGCCATAACTTTCGGGAATGGTCGCTCTGCGGGAAAAACGGACAGAATATCCTGAATTAGCTTATCGCCCCAAATACCGCCGCCCTCTTTGAGCTTTGAAATATGATGGTTGGTCATATTCAACAGCATCGGAAACACGGTTGCCGGACGCGACGAAGCCGAGGCATAGTAGCGATCGCGTATCGACGCATTGGGATTGCCAATGGCTTTGCCCTGTAAGTTTTCAAGCACGGCAAACAATCGCCCTAATCGGTAGGCAGAGTTAGTATTTTTTTCATCCATTTTTTCCTCCAAGAGTTGTGTACTGTATTGCTTTGAACGTACCACGCGGTTGATATATGCCTTGAGCAAGGCCGCCCGGCAGTATTCAAATTTGCGACTGGCTTCGGGCTCTGCGCGGATGCGCCCGATAATCGCCGTCAACACAATGCGCGGAAACACGCCGTTCGTTAAGATGGCTTCAAAGAGTCCCGATGCCATAAGTGGATGAATATTTTCATTCTTACCGAGGACTGCCGTGGACTTCAACAACAGCCACAATGGCAGTACATCATTTTCAGACGCAGGGTGCACGATTTGTAAATCGATAAAATACTGCCGCAGATTGTTTTCGATTTCACTTACCGTTTCTTGATGCCAAAAGCGGATGGCAATGCGCGAAGCATTGGGAGCAAGCCCTAAAACATAGAAGAGGGTATCTTTTTCAGGACTGCCCTGTTTGCCATTTTGAGCTGATTCAAGCAGGCGCCGAATAGAAGCTACGGCCATAGATTCTTCGGCATTTTCTTCGTCTTTTTTTGTGTCTTCCTGAAAACTAAAAAATGAACCAAAGTTGTTTTCCAAATCTGTTTTTTTCTCTGCCCAGAAGACAACCGAAGTATCGCCAATCGTCAGTTTCTGGTTGCTGTCTTTGGCCAGCATGGTATTGAGAGAAGTAGTATAGGCAAAGGCGGCGTACTTACCAACAGGAGCGTTAAAGCTCTGTGTCTTACCAAATGAAATGAAAGAAGTTTGATTAAAAGAAACAATATTCGCACCGGTAGTTTGAGCGCCCAGAACTCCTTTAATGGCCGGATGCAGCTTCTCTATTTCAGTCTCATCGCCGGTAACTAAACATTTTTGCTGTTCTACGTCATTACCGCCGGTCGTCAGGTTTTTACTCAGATACTTTTCTATTTTTTTTCCGGCGCAGATTAAGTCTCTTTGGCCCTTTATCTGGAATGTCAGATTAGCCCCGGTCTTTCTGGCGATGATCTCTTTCCACAAGGCGTCGGCTTGAAGCTCTTTTCTCGGAACCTTGGCAAATGCAAGTACTACATTCAGATTATTGTCACCCGTTTCATCTGAGCACTGTTTTATTTTGGCATAAAAAGATTTTTTTTGCTCTTTCAGTCTGCCTGCATCCGTTTGTTTTTCACCGTCAGCAATACCTAAAATATATCCGAGGTTATCCCATAACAGGTTGGCTTCTACGCCGCTTGAACGCTTAACTGCCGCAGGCACCAACAACATCCTTGCCCGCTTCTTTTTTTCTTCCTCATAAATCGTCGATTCAAAGCGCACAAACGAACCATCTTTATCAATAACAATAATATACGGAATTTCTTTGTATTCATATCCCGGTGGCGCAATGTCACCTTCGTTCTTTTTGCGCTCATAATAACGATAAAGCTCTTGCAAAATCATAGCGACGGCACCTCAACTAAACCCTTATTCATCTGTGCCCGAAAAAATTTAGGTTGAATATTATTTGCATCGCTAAAATCCATATCGTAGAGCATCCAGCCTAAATCTTTGGTTTCGTTAATAGGAATATCGTCTTCATTGGGTAGAGAGAAGTAAGCCGAAAACTCACGGCAACCAAAAACCGGCTGAACATGGCATTGCCCATTTTCGACCCGGCGTTTAAACATTTCGGCAAATTTAGCCGGGTTATCGCTTGAACCGGCTTTATTGGTCATTTCAAATTCAGCTTGAATCACATAGGCCACGTCGCGCAAAAACAGCCCCGCTCGTTGTTGGCGGTCGTCTTCAATAAACGTACCCAACTGGCCAGCTCCCTTTTTCATAACCGAAGTCACATTGGTTGGAGGAATTTTACTTCCCAATTCGTTGCGGCGAAATTGTATCCAGCGCACCGGTTTCAGAACTGCAATCGAATGAATACGCCATGCTATCGCCGGTTTCCACAAAATAGCTTCGAGAATACCTCGCGCCGCCGAAGGCGTCATCACGTCGTAAGATACGCGCTCGACCTTCATTTCGGGTCGGGTAAAGCAGGCAAAGTCGCCCCAAACTTTTAACGAGATACTCTTCATGAAATAAGACTCTCTGCCTTGTAATAAAACAGGTCGTGCAACAACAAGCCCAATTTATCGTCGTAGAGATCGTTGCGGTTGACAATTCCAATGCAATCATGCAAAACTGCGGCACTTCCCTGTTGCTGCAATTTTTCAAAACTGTATTGCGGTAGATTTACTAAATACCGGCTGGCACCTCGCAGAATTCCCTTCACTTGCCCTGAGTCGCTCACTCGCTGCAACGTCTCGATTGCTTTTATGCCGTCTTGATATGGCACCAAAACCGAAATACCGGCATTATCAATAAGTGTAAATGATTTATGAATCTGCTCAAATTGCATTGTTCTCATTTTCTCTAATATGTTAAAATGATCTAATCCTTTTCCCTTTGTCCAGAGTAATTTTTCATAATAGCGCGCATAATTTTCAGGCAAAAGCGGATCGCCATAATCTTGCAAAACACTCAACCCCGCTTGTTCGCATTGGTAGAGATGTCCTGGGGGTGAAGACTCGGGCGGTATAAATACAAAGACCTGACCCAAGCCAGACATTTTACCTTCCCGATTGCAGCGTCCTGCGGCTTGGGCGATATTGTCGATTCCCGATAGAGCACGATACACTACCGGAAAGTCAATATCAACCCCAGCTTCAACCAATTGCGTGCTGACAACTCTGATTGGTTTGCCTTCGGCGAGATTTTTCTTGATTGCTGCAATAACTTTACTGCGGTGCGCCGGGCACATCAACGCTGATAAGTGAATGGTTTCTTCGGGCATAAGCTTGAAGAGTTCGTAGGCGTGACGCCGGGTATTCACAATGCAAAGCACTTGTGAATGTTTTTGCAATTCTTTGGCAATGTCTTCCCATGTTTGGCGCAATGCCATGTCAGAGGGATATTTTACTTCGACCCGGCGCAATTTCTCGAACAACATTTCAGGCTGCGGCGCAATCTCTCGTATGTTATCGATACCGTCAAAGCGCAAATTCATTGACTTTACCGATTTCAAAGCCGGTTGCGTGGCCGTGCAAAACACAACGCTTACCCCGAAATTGTCCACCAGCGATTTCAGACAGGTGATAACCGGTTGCAAAAATTGCAACGGCAGGGTCTGCACCTCGTCGAAAATGATTACGCTGTTTACAATATTGTGCAGCTTGCGACAAGAACTCGTCTTACGTGAAAACAGGCTTTCAAATAGCTGCACATTGGTAGTCACAATCAGCGGGAAATCCCAATTTTCCGACAACAGGCGATTTCGAGTGGATTCCTGTTCGGGTCGGATTGCACTGTGGTGCTCAAACACGTTTTCCGCGCCAAATATCTGTTTGAAAACATCGGCGTTCTGTTCAATGATACTGGTGTAGGGGATGGCATAAATTATTCGCTCTTTGCCGTGTTTCAGGCAATGCTTCAAAGCAAACGAAAGTGAAGTTAATGTCTTGCCGCCACCCGTTGGGACGGTTAGCGAAAAAAAGCCGGGAGCAAGACTTGCCTGCTCGTTGGCGTGTGATAGAATTTTTTGGCGTAATGCGTTCAAAGACGTGGGACTTGCTTCGCCGGCCTTTTTTTGCATAAACACACTCAATACATCGTCGTATTCTTTCAGAGCAAGTTGCTTGTGGCGTAGATGAGCTTTTTCTGGTTCACAGAAATTTTGCGTATCTAATCTGTCGGCATCGATCAACGCTGAAAAGAGCATTCGATAAAAAAAAGTTTGATCTTCTGCGGTTTTCAAACTTGGCTTTTCAATGCTCAACTTGGGTGCGCAAATCTCTGCATCGGCAACAACCAACGACTTTGTCAATAAATCCTTCTTGCGCTCCAAACGATCTTTAATGTCTTCTCTGTCCTGTAGGCCGCAGTGATGCCCCATGATAGCATAGGTGATGGGGTTATCAGTGCCAAATTTTTGTGCTGCCAAAATACCACCTGCCGATGAGTGATCGACCTTTGGGGCTGAGCCAGAGGCCCCCTCATCGTCAACGTCGTAACCGGTCAGCTTTCGAATCCTCTCTTGAAACGCCATCTGATACTTTCCTAAATCATGCCAGAGGCCAGTGAGGCGGCCGATATTCGATATGCCAAATTTTGCGGCAAATTGAGAGGCTAATTCACCCACCCCCAGCAGATGGCTGGCAAGCGTCTGAATTTGCCCATCTTTCTCTCGCACATGGGCAATAAATTGTGCATGATTTTCAGACATAGACTTTGTCGATTTCAGAAATGCATCTTCATTTACAACTTAAATCCAATACCCGCCCCTCAGCACACCTCTCTCTACTGCTGCCCAACCTCGCTGACTTGCCCGAATTGTTGCAAGATTTCTTGCGCATCGCGTAAGACTTGCTCGGACGGAACGACCGTACGGCGGCTACTGACGCCAAATTGGTTGGTTTTCTCTTGCGCGCTGCTCGCCTGCGCTCTGACCTCGGTTTAATTTCTTCATAAATCCTCCTAAAGATTTGTAGGAGCTATGATACTAAACCGTACAGCCTTCGTGGCGACACATTTGTGTCGTTTCAACTTATGCGCTAAAACGAAAAAGTTGCCGCTGGTCGAGGTGTAGTTCTTTGGCCTTTTCGATCAAGGGTCGCGGTGGATTGATGATTTTGACGCGGCCTAAAGCCGAGGCGGCAAATTGCAAAGCCTCTTCTTCGCCGTTGGCGTTCAGCGTGTAGACATGCGGCACTTCGTCAAAGCGAGAATCTTCGATCTGCAGACTGTAACGCGCCCCGCCCAGCCAAGTGTATATCGAATCCTTATAGACTTCCGAAAAACGAAACGTGAGCTGACAGCTTTCAACAGTTCCACATTGAGGGTTGACGATACCTCTGAGCGCGTATTGCCGTCTTTCGCGCGATAAGTTGGGCATGAACGCTTCGCCGACAACGAGCATCAATTCGCCGCCAAACGAAATTCCACGCGGTATCATCGAGACCGAGTAAAACTCCGGCGGTGAGTTTTTATGGGCGCGCGCCATCAGCGCTTCTCGATGTTTCTTGCGCGTTTCGGGGTGCTGCGGTTTATAGAGAAAGCTAAGCCGCCGCGTCTCGCAGATTGCTTTTATAATTTCTCGTATCGTGCGAGCAGGGGTGCGGTGGTTTTTTAGACCTGCGGCAATTTTCTTTTCGTCCACAACGCCAAAAATAGGCGGATTGATGCGTTCTCCAAAATATGCTTTGAGGAAGCGGCTTAACCCCTGAAGATAACCCTCTGTCGGCTCGGATACAACGCCGCGCTTTGTCCCCAAATCGAGCGCAAAATCGCGTTTGAGCTCGCTCAAATAGCGTTGCACTGTGCGCTCGCTCACCGGCTGTGCGAGCGACGCCGCAATTTGTAAGAAGTTTAACGCGCGGCCGCTTTCGATAACCGCTAGTAGCGCGAGAATATTTTCTTTATAGTTGCGGTTCACCTTATACTATTTTCGGAAAATATAGCACAATAATCAATGGGGGAGTATAGTGATTAGGCGAGAACTGCTCTGTGACCGGGCGGGAACTCGCTCCAGCGAGTTCCCGCCCTAAACGCCGCACCCCGCGCCCCCGCTCAAGAATTGGTTGCTTTTTCCACGCGCGCCATGGCAATGCCGGACGGGCAACCGTCTGCGTCGGGTTAAGGGGAGCCGGCGCAGAGATGAATCCCCATAATAAGAATAAGAGGAGCGAATTATGAATAAATTGTTTAGCATACTGACAGCGTGTGCTTTCGTTGCGGCGCCCGTGTTTGCGCAGAATATGAGAAAGCATACCGACCGTAAGGGTGGGTTTAGCATCCAGCATCCCGGCAACTGGAGCAAGCAAACCAACCAAGATGGCGTCAATCTAGTCTTGGCGTCGAAAGATAGCCTCGCGAATATCCAGGTAATCTCGTCCGAAGTCGAAGCGGGCACATCGACGGCGGCGTTCTTGACGCAAGTCGAACAGGCTGCGGGCCCAGGGCACAATAACATTATTCCCGAGACCGATAGAAGTGCGGGCGCAGACGATCTGGCGAAAATGAATATCGAAGAAGGTACGCTCGGCGCATACCAAATCGATCAAGACGGCGCGAAAATCAACCAGATGATTATGGCGATGCGTAAAGGCACAACGATGTTTTCTGTGATTATCACGTTTGCCGATCAAGCGTCAGATAAATATAAAGACGTTTGTACAAAAATCGGCGATTCTTTCAAGTCGCTGAAGTAACTTGAGTGTAGCGCACATTGTGAATTCAAACTCACAACCGTGCGCATGCTCTTCGCTTTCAACACAAGCTCTTAAACGGCAAGCATGCGGTCGAGAGATGCGCGTGCACGCCGAATCGTATCGTCGCTTAAAGTAATTTCAAATTGTTCGAATTTGAGCGCGTCGCGCACTTTTTCGAGCGTTATTTTTTTCATGTGCGGGCATGTCTGGCACGACGAAATAAACGCAACCTCGGGAAACTCCGCGCGCAGGTTGTCGCCCATCGAGCATTCGGTCATTAGCAACACTTCTTGCGATTTGCTTTCGCGAATGTATTTTCCCATTTGGGATGTAGAGCCGGTAAAATCGACTTTTGCCGTGACGGTGTCTTTGCACTCGGGGTGCGCGATGATTTTTGCGTTCGGGAAACTCTTGCGCGCCATCGCGACATCGAACTCGGTGTAGAGTTCGTGAACCATGCACTTGCCCGGCCACGGGATTATTTTTTTCTGCGTGTGCTTTTGTATGTTGCCGGCGAGGTAGCCGTCGGGCACGACGAGCACGGTATCGGAAGGCAGACTCTCGACGATTTTGACCGCGTTCGCGCTCGTGCAGATGACATCGACTTCGGTTTTGACGTCGGCGGTGCAGTTGATGTACGACACAATCGGCACTCCGGGGTATTGCTTGCGTAACGCGCGTACATCCTCACCCGTCATGCTATCGGCCAAGGAACACCCCGCTTTGAGATCGGCGATCAAGACTTTGCGGCGGGGGTTCAGAATTTTCGCGGTTTCGGCCATGAAGTGTACGCCGTTAAAAAGAATAATATCGGCTTCGGCATCGAGCGAGTGGCGCGCGAGTGCGAGCGAATCGCCGACAAAATCCGAGATGCCGTAATAGACATCGGGGGTCATATAGTTATGCCCTAGAATAATCGCATTTTTTTGTTTTTTGAGTTCAAGAATTTCGCGCACGAGCGGCTCGCGCGCATCGAGCTCTTCGGGTAGGTAAACCTTGCCGGCGTTTTCGCGCCACGAAGCGATGATTGCTTCACTCATTTTTCGATTCTCTGTCGACACGTTCGAAAATTTGTGCGACGGTGTAAGTCAGTCCCTTAAAAAATTGGCGATTTTCGGTTTGGTGCCGTTCTGCATTTTTGTCCATTTGTAGAATGATGCGCGAATTTTCCATCTGGAACATTCTGAATTCGTGCATGCGGTTGGCAAAATCGCGCTTTTGCCAAATAAACAACATGCCCCCCCAGATGCCGAGCGCAAGTATTCCCAAACATAGAAGCAATCCCAAAATAAGCAGATCGTTCATAAGAACAAGATAAGGTAGCGAACACTAAACGGCAAATGTTTTACCGTTCACTAAAACCGGTCGAGATATTCAAACACGATCATGCGGTTTGTCTGTTGATTTATCCCCATAATCATGTCGAGTTCGAACGCAAGGTGTTCGAAGAATTGAAAGCGCAACCCCACGTTAAAAAGCACTTCTTTGAGGCGCGTGCTATCGAAATAAAGATGCTGAATTTCAAAGATGGGGATAAAATACCCTATCGGAAAATCGAGTGCGAAATAGAGCTCGGTATCTTCGGGCGTATAAACGGGTTGCAGCGGCATGCGGATGCCTGCGTGTAGGTGCTGCTCTTCGCCGAATAGATAGATCGGCTTTGTAAGCGTAAAATAGGGGCCCATGACTGTATTATAATTGGGGTTCGAAACCTGCGAACGCACGTGGCTGCCGGGATAAAATGCATCGTAACCCACCGCCAAGAGCAGCGGAAAATCCGCCCAGCCGTCGGTGAGCTTTGCCTTAGCGACTACCCCGGGAATATTTAGCCGCGCCTCGTTTTGCCCGATTGCGCCCTCGACGTCGAAAACGACGCCCAAATAAATGTTATCGTGTACGGCGAGAATACTGCGCGTGAGAATACCGCCGTTGTTATATCCTGTGGTACCGACGCCAAAGTCGCCACGCTTTAAGGTGACGGCGGTCTGCGTGTTGACGGCGTCGAGCATGGGCACGACGGCGCCCAGCGCCGCCGGAGCGATCACTGTGAAAAAGGCGACGCCCAGAATGAATCTGCGATTGTATATCGGCATGTGTAGAGACGCACCATGGCGCGTCTCTACAGTATCGTCTATAATTCCCACTATGGAAAAGGAAAATTTGCACCGAAAATAACTTATGGCACGCATTACTGAAATTAGCGATTCATCGGCTCCCGATTACGGAGAGTATTCTTACGGGCCGCAAAGACCGAATAAGAACCGCACGCTCATCTTATCGGCGGCCGTTGTTTTGTTTATCGCACTCGTCGCAGGCGGCGTTTACTACATGCTGTGGCAAAAAAAGCAGACGCTCGATCAAGCGCGCCTTAAGCCGGCGACCGATTTTGAAGAAGCATCCTCGCGCAAGATGGCGCCCGACCAATTGCCGCAAGACCTCGAACTCAAGAAAGCCGTCGAGATGTACAACCGCGGTTACTTGAAACCCGCGCAGGCCGAGTTTCAGGCATTGGTCGAATCGTCGAAACCGGGCGAAGTGAAAAGTATGGCGCTCGTCTACCTCGGCATCATGGCCGACGACGAGGGCAAGTTCAATCTTGCCGCCGATTTTTTCGAGCGCGCGATTAAATTCGACGACCGTAACTTCTACGCGCATTACAACATGGCAATAGCGCTCCGCCACAAGGGGATGTATAAAGAAGCGTTGGCGGCACTCGAGCGTGCGCAACGGCTACGCCCCGATCTGGTCGAGGCGCAGAATTTGAAAGGGCAACTACAATACCAGAACCAAGATTTGAAAGGCGCCGAGACGACCTTGAAACAAGCAATTGAAACCTCGAAAGACCCGCTCGCGTATTACAATTTGGGGATGGTCTATAAAAAAGACGGTAAATTCGCCGAAGCCAAAGCGGCGTTCTTAGACGCCTTGAATACGGCAGCCGCCGGTGAAATTGCTTACAAAGCCGCCACACAACTCGGCATGCTGCACGCCACGCAGGGGGATATCCCCAATGCGAAATATTATTTCGAGCGGGCGGTTGCTTTGGCGCCCGCGAACGCAAAGTATCATTACAACCTCGCGCTCGTGCTGCACCAAAACGGCGAAAACGAACGTGCGGTGCGCGAGCTCGACGAAGCGATTAAACTCGGCAGCGATAACCCGCAGACGTATATGTATGCCGCGCGGCTTTATAGCGAGCTTGGCAAGAACGAGCAAGCAGAGGCGGCGCTGCGCCGTGCGCTCGCCGAGGCGCCGAAAGACCCGGTGATCTTGGGACAGATGGGCGACATGCTGGTCGCACAGGCAAAGTGGGCGCCGGCGATTCAAGTCTTTCGCGAGCTCTACGAGTCGACGCCGAAGACGCAAGAGAAGGCGCAGGCGCTCTACAATCTCGGCAAAGTGTATCTCGCCGTGCGCGACTACAAAAACGCCGAGAAAGCGCTCGAGGGCGCTTACCAACTCGACATGCTGAACGAAGATGCGTTGGTGCTGCTCGCCGAAACGTATGTGCAAAACGGGCAGGCGCACCGCGCCGTGGCCGCATATAAAGAATCGCTCCGCCTGAACCCCGATAATTTGAAAGTGCTCAAAGGGCAGGCGCAGCTATATCTGAATCTCGGCGAACTCACCGAAGCCGAGGTTTCGTTGAAACGCCTCGCCGACCACCCGAACCGGCGCAGCGAAGACGCATACTATGCTGCGCAGATGCTCGGCGATCTTTATATGAAACGCAAGGCGTACGATACCGCGATGCAATATTACGAAAAAGCCGCACAGTCGACCGACGCGAATTTGCGCTACGGCACTTTGGTCGCGCAGTCCGACGCGATGCTACTGAGCGACCGCCCGGTGCAGACGATCTATCCGCTGCTCATGCAGGCGATTCAGCTACGCCCCAACGCCGACGACGCGCGCTTTCTCATGGCGCGCGCTCTGGTGCGCGAGGGCACGATGGCATCGCAAGACAAGGCGATCGAAGAATTGCGCGGCATCACGAGCGACGTACGCTCGGTGCCACTCGCCTCGAAAGCGTATACGCTCATGGGTATAATCTACTACAAACAAGGCCAACTCAACCGCTCGATGGATGCATTCAATCGCGCGTTAGAGCTCGACCCGGCGAATACCGAAGCTTTCCAGAATCGTCGTGCGGTGTCTGATCGGTTAGAGAACGGTTAATAACGTAGAGACGCGCTATAGGGCGTCTCTACAAAGAAAAAATCCGAACAAAATTTATCGTCGCGTCGTCTAAGACGCATGAAAACACGAAATATTTTTCAAGCTCTACTCGCGGTTACTCTCTCGATTCCGCTGCACGCGGCGTCGCTTGGCGATACAGCGACGGCAATCGGCGAATTTTTTGCGAAGAACCCCGGCAAGACCGTCGCGGTGCTTACGTTCAAGCATTCCGATGTGACGAAAAAAAACGCGGCGAGCGTCGCCGAAAAAGAAGCGAGCGCGATTCAAGAGCGCATCATCGAAAATCTCGTTGCGACTGGCCGGGTGACGGTGATCGAGCGCGAGCGCATAACGCAGATTCTCGCCGAGCACCAGATCGACCAATCGGGCATGACCGATAAGGCGCGTATCGGCCAGTTGCTGCGGGCGGATTTTCTTCTGACCGGTAGTATTCTATCGAAGAAAAATAATCGGCTCGAAATTTCGGCGCGGCTTATCGACGTTGCGACGGCAAAAATTGTTACGACCGCCCGCGCCGATGTCTCGCGCAGCGACATCGGCGCAAGTACAACGGTTCGCGCGCAAAATAATTTTCTGGGCGAGCCATTAGTACAAGTGGCAATCCTCATCGACACGTCGTCGAGCATGGACGGCCTCATCGACCAAGCGCGCACGCAACTGTGGAAAATTGTTAACACGCTCGCGAATGGTAATCGCGAAGGTAAAAAACCCAAGATCGAAATCGCGCTCTACGAATACGGCAATAGCGGTCTATCTCCCGAACAGAATTATATTCGCCAAGTGTTGCCGTTCACCGCGAATCTCGACAAGGTTTCCGAAAAACTCTTTGAACTTAAAACTAACGGCGGCGAAGAGTATTGCGGTGCGGTCATCAAGCTTGCTCTCGACGAACTCGGATGGAAAAAATACGACGACGTTGATCTCGTGGTTTTTATCGCGGGGAACGA
>JAFEGD010000063.1 GCA_018240245.1 Spirochaetota bacterium
CAAAATCGAGCTTATGGCGTTCGCCGAAAAATACCGTGGTCGGCTCGATGCGCGCTTAATTCTCGCACCGATTCACCGTTACAAACCTGAAAAAAATGCCACCGCAACGGTCTTCAATGCGAGCAATGCGGCCGACCCAAACTTTATGAGCGCAGAAGAATTTGCCGCATTGCGCCAGAACCTATCTCAATCCCCCTCGCCGGTTGTCGCAATCTACCACCAAGCGGAGAGCACGAATTTTGGCGTATACGAATTTAGGGCTGGCGCGCTAAAAAAAATATGCGCCGACGCCTTTGTCGTTGCGCGCGCCGGTAGTTATTCGAAAGACGGTTGCAAATATTTCCCGCCGACAAGTAGCAGCTACAAAAATTATTTCGACGCCGCCGCCGCGAACGCCGCCGACAATTTGCCGTGTAAATTGTGAAAAGACTTGCTGACGCCGCGCTGCTCTTAAGCCTGCACTATGTGGCAAAAAATTAAAACATATTTCTTAGCGCACCTCATTGGGCTGTTAATGATCGCCGGTGGTTGGCTGCTCAGCATCGTCAATGTCGGGCTCGATCGGGGTATTTATGGTTTCACGCCGGGTGGCATTGCACAAAAAACGCTTTTTACCGGCCCAACAATCGCGGGTCTAGTTCTTATCGTTCTCGGTGCATACTTTCCTGAAATCTGGATTGCAATAAAAAATCGCGGACAAAGGTCGTAAAAATGGATTTTTCTTCGTCTCACAAGGTATGTCCGATAAGAAAAAAGTACTGATCGTCGATGATTCGGGGTATATGCGCCAAGTGATTCGTCGACACCTCGAATCGAAAGGTTTTGAAATCTCGGGAGAAGCGAGCGACGGCTCAGAGGTCGTCGCGCTCGCCGAATCGCTCAAACCCGACCTAATTACGATGGATTTATCCATGAAGAATTTGGGCGGCATCGAAGCGACAAAACTCGTGAAGCAAGCCGCACCCGAAACAAAAGTAATCGTCGTTTCAGCGTTGGGCGAAAGCCGCTTTATAAAAGAAGCCGTCGCTGCCGGTGCGCACGATTTCATCATCAAACCTTTTACCGAAGACCGTTTGATTTCGTCTGTGAAAAGCGCACTGAAGATGGCTTAGAGCGCGTCTCAAAACCGAACCCGGCTTGTCGCGAGAGGCGGGTTTTGAGACGCGCTATTAATGACCACAACCGACGCTCCAAAAAACTCTTTGCAGCAGCAGGGAGCGCCGGTTCTTTTACCGCTTACCGATACGCAATTTTTTATCCACGGCGAGAGCGCACCAGTAGTGCAGGCGATCGAGCGCTTCATCGCGCATAAAGGCGGTCATGCCGTCGAGTGCCCGCGCCTGGGCGATGTTGTCTTTCTCGACGACGCAGAGAACGTGTTAGTCGTGCATTATCCCGATACGACAGACTTGGCGGCACAACTACAAGCGCTGAAAGTAAAAAATCCGGCGTTGCGCGTTCTCTTGTTGCACGAGTTTGTCGAGCGCGGCAAGATCGACGCGGGCGTGCTATCGGCAACCGATCATATTCTCGAAAAGCCGTTTACACGCGCAGCGCTCGAAAAGGCGATTCAACAATTTCGTTTTCATCCGCTCGCGAGTAAACCCATATTTTTCTACGCCGACGGCAAGAGCGGCAACGAACAGGCAACACTCCGCATGCTTGGGGCAACAGTTATTACACGCCTACCCGAAACAAGCGCAAAAATCGCGTTCGAGGTTGCGGTATTCGCTCCGCAAGCGATCGATATGTCGTTTCGCGAGGCGCTGCAAGAATTTCGTACGCACCACGCCGACGTGCCGGTGTTTCTCGTATACGATCCGCAGGCGAAAGGCGTGCTCGATTCTACCATACTTGCCGAAACCGCATACTTATTACAACGCCCGCTACCGCGTCTGGCTTTTCGGCAAAAGATTCTCGCATTCTTCGAACAGCCGCAGCGCGAACGGCGCAAAAACCCGCGCAAGCACGGCATCAGCCAAGTGTGGATTTCAGCCTTTAATAGCGAACTAGGCACGTCTGAACTTTTTGAATCGCCCTTCTTGATCGATATTTCGCTGAGCGGACTTTCTTTTCAGTCGCATATCGAATATAACGACGGGCAAACGATGGTCGTTTGGGTCGTCTCCGATGAGCAGCGCGATAAAATTATCGAACTCCATGGGCATATTCGCTGGCAACAACGCGAAGACGCGGCAAAAAACGGCGTCCCTTATAAGTACGGGGTCGAGTTTTCGCGAGAAACCTCAGAAGAATGGACTGCCTTCGCGCGCATGATTGCGATGCATTCCGGTTAAGGCTGCGCACGCAGGCGGATTACCATCTTAACCGCTTACTTTTCGCGAACGGAATAAATCTCTGAAAGAGAATTCCGCTAGACGCCGCGCTGAAAAATAGAGCGCACCGAGACCTAAGAGTATATTTGCGACATGCGCGGCAAACCACGGCGACAGCGTGCGGCGTTCGACGGCGAGCGTATCGGCGGCAAGAAATAGCGCGAAATAGGCAAAGATGAAAATAATCGAAACTCCTAAACCCATGCCTTTGCCGCTACGCCGATTGGCAACAGCCAAAGGAAAACCGATCAAAACAAAAAGAATAACCGACGACGACAGTGCTAAGCGTTTGTGTATCTCGAGTTTCGCTTTGCGCACGAGTTTTTCGCCCTGCGGATATTTTGCGATACTCTCGAAACTGCTGACGAGCTGCGGCAATGTGAGCGAAGCCATATCTTCGATACGTTTAAGTTTTTTTATTTGCTCCGGTTCTTGTATATTGAGGTCGAACATTCCGTTCGAAAAATCGACGCGCTGAAAGGTGCCGTCTTGACTCGTGCTGAAAAGATAGCCCTGCGTTAGCCGCAAGACCTTAATCCATTCGCCGTTGGGCACGCGCTTCAGCGCTTTTCGACCGCGCTGCGCGATAATCAGTTCGGTCAATTGCCGAATATTGCCGACGTTACCGATCTTGCGCACCTGAATATTTTCAAGCGTCTCGCCGGGGGTGTTCTTGTTCTTGATACTTTTTTCGATATAAATTTTGCGCACAAAATTCTCGCGTTTATCGAGCGTAATAAATTGCCCCGGTTGAATCGCCGCGATCGGGTCTGTCGTCAAAATATACTGTCGCATATTTTCCATGTTATCGGCGAAGCGCGGAACGATAAAATTAGAAAACCAGATTAGGCCGACACAGCAAACGAATGCCACCAACACAAAGGGACGCATAATACGCGGATACGTGATACCTCCGGCGCGCATCGCGATAATTTCCGAGTCGGCGTTTAGGCTGCCGACCGTTAAAATCGTCGACAGTAAAAATGCCATCGGTATCGTCAGCGTCAGCGTCCAACCGAGCGCGTACCAGCAGAGTTCGAGAATCACGAAAAAGTCGAGATTTTTTTCTACCGCGTGCCGAATTGTTTCTTTAAGAAAGAAGACGAGAATAATGAATGTAAAAAAAGCGCACGCTACGGCAAGCGACGGCAAAAACTGTCGCAGCAAATAGACATCGAGCGCATAGATGCGCAAATATTTTTTAATAAATTTCAATTTTGTGCCGCGAGGCGACCTGCCGCAAGTTCACCTGCCAGAAAGAGTCCTTTGAGTGTCAAATTCTTATCGACGACATCGAAAAAATCGGGAGCGAAATCGAGTGATTCTGAGATACCGCCCGTTGCGATGATTTTATGCGCGCTACCCTGCTGCGGGAGCGAGCGGCGCAACTCGCTCAAAATTTCGCGTACGACGCCGCGCCAGCCGACATACGCGCCGATCGTGATCGATTCGGCAGTCGATTTACCGATAGCATTTTCTACGCGCTGGAAAGCGATCTTCGGCAACTTGGCCGCCGAACTCGATAACGCTTCGAGCGAAGAAATTATTCCCGGAGCAATCACTCCGCCTTGAAACGCACCGTTCGTCAAAACAGAAAATGTAATCGCCGTACCAAAATCGACGACGATGCAATTGACGCCGAAATAATGCCGCGCTGCGACGACATCAACGATGCGGTCGGTGCCGAGCGTTTGTTTTTGCGGATAATCAAAAGCAAAGTTGAGCTTCTGCTCGCACGACACCCAATGCGGCGCGCTCACGCCCATCGTCAGCATCGCTTCGCCAAGCGCCGAGCGCGCAGCTGGCACTACCGATGATAGAATTGCGCGCGAAATTTTTGCGCTACCCGAGACCGACTGTAGCCATGTCGTTAAAAATAATCGCCACTCGTCGGCGGTGCGCCGCGCGTCCGAGGCTAAGCGCAGCGTTTCGCCGAGATTTCCTTCGTGCCAGAGGCCGACAACCGTATGCGTATTGCCGACATCGGCGGTGAGCGTCATGCTTACCGCTGTTGCTGCGGCGCCTCGGCGATATGCACCGAGACCGTCACTTCTTTGCCGCCACGAATGAGTTTCACTTCGATCGAGCCGCCGACGCCTTTTTGCAAGACGGCAGATTTTAGCACCGAAAATTTTTCGGCAACTTTGCCGTCGATATGCGTAATGAAGTCGTTTCCAGCTATACCCGCTTTGTATGCGGGCGAGCCGATGACAACCTGCGCGACGATGAGTCCCGTTTTACCCGACACTCCCAAGAGTTGCAGCTTCTCGTCGGTGACTTCAGGGTCGACCGAAACGCCGATATAACCCTGCCGAATTTTTTTACCCGATTTGAGCTTTTCAACAATCGCCTTCGCGTGGTTAATGGGGATTGCAAAACCAATACCGACGCTGCCACCCGATTGCGAGTATATCATCTGATTGATACCGATGACTTCGCCGCGAATGTTGATGAGCGGCCCGCCCGAGTTACCCGGGTTGATCGAAGCGTCGGTTTGAATGCGGCTGACGCCGTCGGCAGAATTAACGTCTTGCCCTTTCGATGAAATGATTCCCGTGGTGAGCGTCGACTGCAAACCAAACGGATTACCGATTGCAAGCGCGATATCGCCGACTTCGATTTTATCCGAATCGCCGAGGTGAGCGGTCTTCAAGTTTTTGGCCCCCTCGATTTTGATTAGTGCAATATCAGAATTGGGGTCAGACCCGATAAGCTTCGCCGCATATTCTTTCCCGTTCGTAAACTTGACCGTGATCTTATCGACCTTTTGCACAACGTGGTGATTTGTCACAGCGTAGCCGTCGCTTGAAATTATAAAACCCGAACCTAAACCGGCGCGCTTTTGCTTTTGCTGGCCTTCGGGAACTTGAAAGAAGCGACGAAACATCGGGTCGTTAAAAAACGGATGATTCACTTCGACCGTTTGCTCGGTCTCGATGCGAATCACAGCGGGATTCACTTCTTTATAAATTTCTCGTACCGCTTCTTGAAATTTTACCGCCGCACCGACGGCCTCTGATTTCAGCAGCGGATTGTCGGTCGCCGCGTCGATAACCGAGCTGCCGCTACATGTACCGGCGAAGGGCGACAGCGCGACACCGATCAAAAAAACAAACATCGTCAAATTTGCAATGCCGATTGTTGAAAATCTATGCTTTCTTTTATTCAACTTCTTGAACATGGTTTCCCCTAAATTTTAATAAATTTTTTGTACCGCAACGATACCGGTATTGTATAAAAACGCCGTCATCGCAGCAAAAAAAGTAATCGCCACCGAAAGAATTCCAAACGATAACTTCGCCGAGTCGCTACGCAACAGCCCGCCTTCTTGCGTGGAGTGCTCCCCCTCGCCGAAGAGTAACGGCCGAATGATGCGAATATAACCGTAGACAGAAATGCCGCTCGCCGCCGCCGCAGCAGCCGCTAAGATGAGGTTATTCGAAAATGCCAAATACTTGAAGAGAAAATATTTTCCGAAAAAACCTGCGAGCGGTGGAATACCGATAAACGAAATCAGCGGTAACGCTAAAAACCATGCCAATTTCGGGTCGCGCTTATGAATATCGTTTAAGTTGTGCAACGTCACCGACTCGCGCGTTTCGGAGCGCATCTCGATAAAACCGACTGCCCCAAAAGATAAAAGCGCCGCAAACGTATAACCGATCGCATAGATAATGAGACCCGCACCGCCTTCTTGTTTGAGCGCGCCCATGACGCCGATATCGGCGGTCGCCGGTATCGTAAAAAAACAGAGCATGAAACCGACGTGTGCAATCGACGAATAGGCTAAAATACGTTTCACGTTCTGTGTCGCGAGCATCGCAAACGCGCCAAAGAGCATCGACCCAATCGCAGCAAACGTTAACACCGGTGCGATATAGGCGCGATAGCCGTCGTTGATATTCATACTGATTTTGAAAAGCAAAAGCAACCCCGCCACTTTCGAGAGCGACGACAAGACCGCGGTAAAAATCGTCGCGCTACCTTCGTAAACGTCGGCGACATAGCTGTGCAACGGAAACGCCGAGACCTTAAATAGAAAACCGATGAAAACGCACGCATAGCCTAAAAGTACCATTTGCGTTTTAAGATAGTGCGGCGGCTGGCTGCGAATCTCCGACAACCGCAACGTGCCGTGCGCGCCATAGAGCAACGCGATTCCCAAAAGCAAAAAAGCCATCGAGAACGACGAGAGTAATAAATATTTGATTGCCGCTTCGTTCGAAGACGGGTCGCGACGATTCATGCCAACCAGCACGACCACGGGCAATGAACCCAATTCGAGACCGACAAAAAGCGTGACGAAATCCTCGGCGCAGACGGCGTACGCATACCCCACGACCGACATGAGTAGCAGAAAATAATTTTCAGCGAATTCAATCTTATTCGCCTGCGTGAGCGTACGCATCATGAGCAGCGTTAAGAACGTTAAGACTAAAAAAAACAAAAGTGCATTCGCGCTAAACGCCGAATAACGATACGTACCGCCCACGGTCGCCGCGACGTCTTGCCCATAAAACGCACGCGGCAAAAATGTCGTCGCACCCCGCGCATCGCTGAGCCCGAAGACGACCGTAATCAGCGCAAGCAACACCGTTAAGATCGAAAGCTGCCACGCGACCGCGACGCGATTCTTCTTTAAGATAAGCTGACTGACGAGAACACCTAAACCACCGACAACCAATATCAGTTGCGGAGTCATCGAGAGCCAGTCTTTGAATTCGAGATGAATCATCGGCTCTCTCCCCCGGCGACGATGACCTTCGCCGTCGCTTTCGCATAAACCCCAAGATACGAAGGATGTACCCCGAACCAAATGATAGTGAACGAAAGCAAAATTATGCAGAGCTTCTCAATCCAATTGGGCCGCCACGAAGTATCGGCGTTCTGCGCGCGTACTTTGTGAAATAGTCGCAGCATATAAACCGCCCCGACGATAAGCGTTGTAATCGCAAGAAAAGTAAGCGGCCACGAGCGAAACGAAAGACCGTAGAGCATAAAAAATTCGCCGACAAACGCGACCGAGCCCGGCACGCCGATTGCCGCGAACATCGCAACGGATAATCCCACCCAATAGATAAAACTTTTCGGCGGTTGCATCGTGCCGAATTCGTCGGATTTATTGCGCGCTAAATGCATACACACAACGACAAAAAGCAGTGCGTTGACTAAACTATGCGCGACATTTTGGATAATTGCACCCGTGACCGCCGCTTCGCTGCGCACCATCGTCGCCGCAAGCAGAAGCCCCATGTGCGCGAGCGACGAGTACGCAATTACGAACCGAAACGATTTTTGTCGGTACGCGACAAACGAGCCGTAGAGCATCGAAAAAAGACCCAAGACTATAAACGCATTGCCCCAATCGGCGATGACTCCGGTGAAATGCGGAGTAACAAAACGCAAAACGCCGTACGTGCCGAGCTTCAGAAAAAGCCCCGATAAAAGCAATGTGCCGATCGGCGCTTGTGTGTGCGTGAGCGGCAACCACGCATGCAACGGAAAGACCGGCATCTTTACCAAAAAGGCCGCCATGAAAAATAAGAAAATCAGGCGCTGGTTAAAGACGGGCATCGTGTGCATCTCGTTTGTCAGATTCGCGCGAAAATCAAAGTCGATACCGATACGCGGAGTATAATAGACGATCGCGGCAAACGCCGTCATCATGAACGCCGACGAAACGAACGTGTAAATAAAAAACTTGAGCGCTGCGCGGCGCCGGCCTTCGAGACCGAAACGCCACATCAAGATAACGAGCGGAATTAAAAAAAGCTCCCAGAAGATAAAAAAGACGATATAGTTATACGCGCTGAAAACCGCCAAGACCGCAGCTTCGAGCATGAGCAAGAGCGCCCAAAATAATTTCGGTCGATCTGCCGTGTGCCCCAACGCCGCTTGCAAGCGCATCGAGTTCGCCGCAAACAAATATGCGATGAAAAACAAAAATGCCGTTGTGATAAAGAGCGGCAACGAAAGACCGTCGAGCGCGAACGCAAAGTTGATTCCCGTGCCGGGTAAAATCCACCAGACTTCGCGGAGTTGCGCCTCGCCATAGTTGCCGGTGAAGCGCAGCGCCGCGACGAGGCTCGTTACTAAAGACGCCGCGCCAGCAATCGTCGCGATGAGCGCGTTGCGCTTTGCTTTGAGCGAATCTTTTTCTTCGCCGAGCGCGAGAATGACGATGCTCGCAATAAACGGGATAACTATCGCAGCGAAAATCATATCAGCCTTTGCCTACCAATAAAAATAATATCGCGAGCACACCGGCGACAAAGTACATCGCGTAGTGCGCGATAACACCGTCTTGCAAACGCGCAAAATAGGCGCCGACAGTTTCGGCGAATTCGGCGAGCCCGTCGGAAATCGCCGGCAATGTACGCGCATCGAACGCCGCCAAGCGATCAGAAATCTTGCGATAGGGCGTTGCAAAAATAAAATCGTAGATTTCATCGACATAAAGTTTCATGAAGCTGAGCTTTGTAAGCGCCGCGTGGTATGCACCCTCGGCAACCGGGCGCCGTCCGCGAATACCGTAATAATATATTGCCGCGCCCGCGCCGACTACCGCCACCGCGATACCGCCCGCAACCACTTGTAGCTCCATCGCGTGCGTCAAACGGTGCTGCATCGAATTCACAAATGCCGCAAACGCCGCCGGTAAATTACGCCCGATGAATTCCATGAAGGCAGGTTCGCTCTCGGTGAAAATCGCGGGCACGCCAACCCAGCCGGCGACGACCGAAGGTATCGCGAGTAAAATTAGCGGCAGATAAAAGCTGACGCTCGGCTGTGGATTGTCTTCGGTGCTGTGGGTATGCGCCGATTCGGCAGGTTTGCCGTGAAAGACGATAATCCCCAAGCGGAAACTATAAAATGCGGTAAGAAGCGACGCCGCTAGCGCAAGCGCGCCTGCAATGCCACCGCCGCTTTTCAGCGCGAACGCAGCCGCAAGAATATGGTCTTTCGAGAAAAATCCCGAAAGACCCGGCAGTCCCGAAAGCGCGGCGAGCGCCACCCAAAACAGCAACGCGAGCAGCGGATATTTTTTAGCAAGACCGCCCATGCGGCGAATATTCTGCTCGTGGTGTTGGTACGTAATGACCGCACCCGCAGAGAGAAAGAGCATCGCTTTAAAAAATGCGTGTGTGAAAAGATGAAAGAACGCCGCCGAGTACGCACCGGTACCGACGGCAAGCACCATAAGCCCCAATTGCGAAACCGTCGAATATGCCAGAACCTTCTTAATATCGGTTTGTGCCACCGCGATAAACGCGGCGACGAACGCAGTGAGCGCACCGACATGCGCGACAATCAGCGAGGCATCGGGAGCCAAAATAAATATCGGTTCAAGGCGCAGCATTAAAAAGATACCTGCCGTCACCATCGTCGCCGCATGAATGAGCGCCGACACAGGTGTCGGCCCCGTCATCGCATCGGGTAGCCATGTATAAAGAGGAATCTGCGCCGACTTGGCCGCTGCAGCAATGAAGACCATGAGACCGATAAAATTCGCATGCGTAGCGGCAACGCTTCCGGGCGCGAACGCCTTTGCCAACTCGCGAAAATCGAGGGTATTCGCGACGCGCATAATCGCAAACATCGCGATGAGCAACGCCGCGTCACCGATGCGATTGATGATAAACGCTTTTTTGCCCGCACGCTGCGCCGCATCTTTTTCGATGTAGAATGAAATAAGTTTATAAGAAGAAACGCCGACTAACTCCCAACCGACGAAGAAGACGAGCATGTTCGCCGCCGTAACCAGCAGCAGCATACTAAAGAGAAAAAAGCTAATCAGCGAAAAATAGCGCGCATAGTCGTGCTTGCGATCGGCGAGATAGCCGACGCTGAAGACCTGCACCATAAGGCCGACGAAAAGCACAACCGCCGCCATGATCGAGGTGAGCGCGTCGTAGCGAAACGCCCATTCGAGCCGCAGCGAGCTGTTTATCAGAAACCAATCGCTGGGGGTAATTACCGTCGCGCTCGATTCGCCGATGAGCGGCGGATGCGCAAAAACGATAACCAAGTGCGCCGTGAGCGCCACCGCTGTACCGAAGAGCGAAACAATAATCGCCCAGTATTGTAAGCGCATGGTATTTGCGCGCTCCGCCGAGGCGTAGACAACCGCAGCGACCAGCGACGCGATGAGCGGCGCCATCGGCACTAAGAATAATAAATAGTTCAATTGCTCGGCTTTCATGTGTCTTTCAAGTTTTGTATCGAATCGGCCATGATATTGCGCCGGTTACGGTAAAGCACAATCACGAGCGCAAGCCCAATCGCGGCCTCGGCGGCGGCAATCGCCATCACAAAGAGCACCATAATCTGCCCGGTATTTTCGTTGAAACTGCGCGCAAAGGTGACAAAAAGTAGATTCACAGAATTGAGCATAATCTCAACCGACATCAAGACAACGATCAAATTGCGGCGCGTGATTACGCCGACGATACCGATCGAAAAGAGCACAAAGCCCAAAACGATAATCGCGTGCATCGAGATAAAATCGGGCATCTATTCTAACTCGCGACGATTTTTTTTCGCAATCATCACCGCCCCCACAACCGCGACCAAGAGCAATAACGAAATTAACTCGAACGCGATGAGATAATCTTTGAAAAGGCCAATCGCCAAAATTTGCGTCGCGTCGGTCACCGGTTTGCCGCCCGGAAAACTCACCTGCGGCTGAAAAATAGGATTGAGATCTGACTTGCCAGAACGTACTTGAAAGAGCATCAATAATTGGATTAAAAACGCAAGCGCTAACGTCACCGTGATAGCGGCACGCCCGATGTTACTGAGCGGCGATTCGAGGTTTTCTTCGCGGAGCGCAATCAGCATTATGACAAAAAGAAAGAGAACCATGATCGCACCGACATAGACCAACACCTGCAACGTGGCCAAAATTTCGGCGCCAACCAGCGCGTACGTCGCCGCCAAAGAAACAAAAAAGCTGATGAGAAAAAGCGCCGACTTTATGGGATTGCGATGAAAGACCACGCCGAGGGCAGAACCGGTCAGCAGAAATGCGAAACAGTAAAAGAGGGTTTGCCTGAGGCTGAGATCCTCCACACGTGCGGTGTTTATAAACGCCATTCGGCGGAAAGCAAAAAGTACTCGCTCTTTGGCGTAACTGCTTCGCAGTTTTGCAATAATAGAAGAGGATAGAGTATACCTTGACGGTCAGTCTAAAACCCCGTATTCGTCTAAAATAAGCAATGCGGCGGGTAGTTTCGTGTAAGGGATTACTCCCACTCATCTTGCTATGGTTTTCCATAGCCACGAGCACACACGCGCAGGTTGAAAGCGAATCGTGGTCGCTCAAAACCCAACTCGGCATCTGGTTCGGCCCCGTCACTCCCGTACCCGGCAGCGCACTCTCAAACGTACTCTCGACCAGTCTCGGCGGCGGTATGTTCATGCGCGTAAACATACCGACCAATTGGCTACGTTTCGAGGTCGGCGGGTCGTATAGTTACTACACCGCCAAAACTTTGTTGCGCCTGCACTCGATACCCGTTTACGGCGCGCTGAGTTATACGCTACCGATTAACCTGCCGCTGTCGTTTCAAATCAAAGCGGGCGCTGGCGGTAATTTCTTGCGCAACTGGCCCGATGGCTCGCGCAACTGGCTACCTTTGGGCTATGGCGGTTTTGAAGCGTCGTTTCCCGCAGGGCGTCTTATCAACATCGGAGTGCGCGCCGATTACTATTTCGTCTACGAAAAGTGGCTCAGCGCTCCTGCAAACTACCCGGGCTATGTCGTTTACAACGGTAATTTTTTTAATTTCGGATTGATGGTGAATTTTAACTTAGGCAGCTGAAATGTATAGGCTTAGACTCGTTATACTACTGCTATTATCGTTTGTTGTGAATTGCACAAACGAGCTACCGATTTCAGACCTGCTCAACAGCACGATTTCGTTAAAATTCTTAGGCACGTACGAAAGTAACGACCCCAACCCACAACAGACCTTACCGCTCGACGATATTTTTGTCGCGGGCTCGGGGATTACCAACGCGAGCCCTGCGATCAGCAACACGACTCAGGCGTTTCTATACGGCTCGAATAACGACGCGGCGTCGCAGGGCGCAGGCCTTACCGCAGGCATCTCCGGCTCGCGTTTGGTGTATTACATGGATATCGCCGAAATCCGCATCGCGCAGGGGCAAGGGCAATCGTCGGGGCAATCGATCAGTTCGTACTGGAACCAGTTCGCCATCACGCGCGAGCTTTTAGCGTCGAATTATACGACGACCGACGGGCAGGCGATGATGAACGCGAAGGCCAATAACGCGACACAAAATTTGTACGACTTCTTTAACGGCGGCTTCAAATATCCCGCTGTCGATTTGCCGAGCGGCACCTATAACAACTTGGGCATCTACTTTCGCCGCCTCAACATCGGCCCGGGCGCCGTGTTCAACGGCGACGGTAGTTATTACGGCGGCACGCAAAGCAGCGCCGAAAGTTCGGCGACAGCGGTATTCGATAATCGCGCCGTCTACGCGGTCGATGTCGAAAGTTATTTACAAAGCCCCTATAACCAAACGCCAGCGACGCCGCTTCTGTTTCCGCTGCAGCGATTCGATTTAGCGGTGAGCGTGCAAAACGATCACGAGCCGTACGTACTCGAAGTGCGCGTGTTCTTACAAAACGCCTTGCAGGTCTTTTTCAAACAGTTGACAAACAACGCCTCGGTACCCACAGACCCCTCGAACGCCGCCGCTATCTTCGCCGCACCCGGCGACTGGAATACCAACTACGCTTATGCCGATGTTAACAACAACGGTAAAATGGGCGGCTCGCTCATGATGACCGCACGCACGTACCAGCCGCGTTATGTGGGCTCAATCCAAATGAGTGCGACGGTCGGCTCGGGCTCCGATTATTTTGCCGTCGTACCAACGGGCACACCCTTTGGCATTTACAACGGCGGCGTGCAGTGGAACAATACCCCTTCGGCGGTATCGAACGCGACGCTACCGCTCATCGCGACACGGGGGAGTAATACGTTAATCACAAATATTCCTCCGGGTACGTACGACGTTTACAGAACGTGCGATATTTATAAATGCACTATTTCATCGACACCGGGCTACTGCGACGGAACCACGGGAAAAACAATATTCTTGGGCGGGCCAATAGCTCCCGATGGCTATCCCGAAACGGCCGTACTATGCCAGAGCGGTGTCACGATAACTTCAAGCACCACAACCCCTGTACTGATTACTGCGTGTTCTAGCGCAGTGGCGACGGCGACTAATCCCTGTTTTTCCACAGGGTATAATTAGCGCATCCCCATACGAATTACCCTTAAATTACAAAACGCTTGCGCGGCCTCGCGGCTTGTTCGACTCGGCATGCCATGCGCGTTAAATGCTTAATCCCCGCCGCCGGCAAGGGCACCCGTATGCGCCCGCTCACGCATACGCTGCCGAAGGCGATGCTACCCGTCGCGGGTAAGCCGACAATTTTTCACATCATCGACCGCGCGGCTGCGGCGGGCGTTACCGATTTCGTCATCATCACCGGCTATTTGCGCGAACTCATGGAGAGCGAGATTCTCGCGGCGTACCCGCGCCTCAAGATCGAGTTCGTCGAACAAAAAGAACAACTCGGCTTGGGGCATGCGATCTATACCGCGCGCGATAAATTTTCACCAGAAGACGGCATGCTCTTGATTTACGGCGATACGCTGTTCGAGGGCGACATCGAAACGATGATGCAAGCCGCGCACCCCGTGATCGGCGTTTTCGAGGTCGCCGACCCGCGCCGCTTCGGCGTCATCGAAAAAGGCGAAGCACAGACGATCACGAACCTTGTCGAAAAACCCGAAAAATTTGTTTCCAATTTGGCAATCCCCGGGGTGAATTATTTTCCCAGCGCGGTGGAGTTATTTAGTGCGCTCGACCATATCGTAAAAAACGATATTCGTACGAAAAACGAATATCAGGCGACCGATGCGTTTCAGTATATGCTCCGCGAGAAAAGGATAAAGTTTACCTGGCAGATCTTGACCGCCTGGGACGACGCGGGCACACTCGAAGCGATTCTCGACACGAATAAGCTGATTCTTTCGCGCCGTGGCAAGGGCAAAACGTTCGCCGTCGCTGCCGACGCGAAAGTGACAGCGTCGCACATCGAAGAATATGCGAGCATCTCCGAGGGCGCAGAGGTCGAGAATTCGACGCTCATCAACTGCATCGTTGATCGCGGCGCGACGATTCGTAACTGCAAACTCGAGAATTCGCTCGTCGGTCGCGCGGCGCATCTCGAAAATATTACGGGTTCGGTCGTTGTCGGCGACGATACGCAGGTACGCGCTCGCGCATAATCGAATTTGAACGCGCAACCGATCGTCTCGAAAAAAATTTTTATCGCCGAGCCCTATTTCTCGGTCTGCCGTTATATCGAAGAGACGCTCGCGCAGCACGGCTTCGAGGCGTGGCTGGTCGGCGGCAGCGTGCGCGATCTTTTGATCGCCGGACGCCTCAGCGACCTCGATTACACGACGAACGCGACGCCCGAACAAGTGCAAAAAATTTTCCCGCGCACGGTGCCGATTGGCATCAAATTTGGTACCATTTTGGTACTTCACAAAAAGCAAAAAGTAGAAATCACGACGTACCGCGCCGACGCCGATTACGAAGACGGCCGTCGCCCCAACAAAGTCGAATACGCAAAAGAGCTATCGACCGACATCAAGCGCCGCGACTTCACCGTAAACGGGCTTGCGTACAGCGTTACGCGCCAAGAAATCGCCGATTACTGCGGCGGTGTGGGCGACCTCAATAAAAAAATCTTAGGTACAATCAGCGCCCCGATGGCTCGCTTTAGCGAAGACGGGTTGCGCCCGATTCGCGGCTGCAGAATTGCGGCGAAGCTCGACTTTACCATCGACCTAGCGACGCTCGCCGCGATGCGCGCCTGCGTTAAAATTACCGCGAAAGTCGCGCCCGAACGTTTTTTCGACGAGTGGCGCAAAACGCTGCGCATGAAAAACCGCCGCGCGTATTGGCAACATCTACTCGACGCGCAGATTTTGCCCGCGTTCTTACCGCACATCGCCGCGGCGTTTGTCGGCAGCGCGCGCGAACAATTTTTGCGCGAAATCGACGCACTACACTTGGTCACGATGGCCGATTATGCCGCCGCTATTTTTTATTTGTTGCAGATCACCGACACGGCAGTGATTCAGAGCACGCTCACAGAAACAAAGTTTCCGACAAGCGACGCGCGTTTGTGTGTGGCACTGCTATCATCGCCGCTTTTTACGCTCGACGAAAATTTTACTCGCCAAGAATTCAAAGATCAACTGGCGGATGTACTGCGGCGCGACCGCCTTGCGCATACGCGGTTTTTCACCGCGATGCACGCGGCGACACACCGTAGCGCGGGTATTTCCGACGAACGCATTCGACAATTCAATGAAAAAGTTTTGCTTCTTTATAAATCCATACGTTATGCAAAAGAACCGCTCGATTTGGCCGACCTTGCCGTTACGGGCAACGACATACAAGCGCTCGGCATAAAAGGCCGCGCGGTGGGTGAGGCATTGGAGAAGCTGTTGCGCGCGGTTATCAAAGACCCGACGCTCAACGACACTACAGTATTGCGCAAGATGGCGCGAGAAAATTAGCGTCTTTTTTAATTCTAAAAATCGGCTAAATTGTTTCTAACCATTCTAAGAGTTCGCTCAGCGGTCGCGAAGATACGACTGTATGATAAACGCCTTTTTCTAAAAAATACACCGAACGAAATGCGCCAGAAAAATTCACGCGGTAGCTGCGTTTGCCCTGTAGCGTAAGACCACGCTGCGGCGCCAAGTTTAACCCATAATCGCGCACCTGCGTATAATAGGTCTGGTACGGTAAATTCTCGTAATAAAGCGTAAAAGCCGGGATAAACCCCTGCACGCGGATAATTTTTTTCAAGGTAAAGTTCGGCGTTTCGTTCGGTAAGGCAAGCGCGAAGTTGGCGGTGCCGCGTGCGGCGGCGGCGGTAAAATTGCGGCTCCCGAGATCGTATTCTGCGATGGTCGACCCCGCAGGAAAGCGAAATGTCTTTTCGTCGGCGGCAAGCGGTTTCTGAAAATCGATTTGCTTGAATTCGATTTGGTATTTTACCGCGTCGTTCTTTTTCATCTGTGTCTTCAGCGCAAAGGCGAAGTTGGGTTCGACATCCACTTCCCAAGTGAAGCTAAAAGGCGAAGCGGCAAACGCCGCGTTGGGGGTGTAGAGGATGCCTTTCGTTTCATAGCCTGCAACCTTGCCGTCGGGTATGCGCCGAATATTGTAATGCGCGATATGCCAATCGTATTCGGCTTCGAGCCACTGCGATTGCTGCGCCGCCGTCAATTCGGGCACATTGCGATAACGAATACCGAAATGCGATTGCGGAAAATAAATCGCGAGCGTGCCCGCCGCGTAATGAAGCACGCTACCTTTTGCAGGCCCCGCCGAGACCGTTTCAGCCTTCACAACCCACGGCGACGTTTGCGCGGCGATGCGCGTTTGCTGCTCGCCCTGCGCGACGCCGATTTCGCCGTAGGTGCCGGTAAACGAATGCAACGACGCCATGCGTTGCAAAATTGTATCTTTTTCGAGTTTGCGAATCGGGTTTGAACACGCTATCACCAGCAGCGCGAGCAAGGCGACAGCGCCTGTGCTCTTTCTATTGCAAAGAAAAAACTTTCGAATACGATTCATAAAAACCACCTTGGATTTTTTATTGCAGCAAAGAAGATGGCGAGCGCGAAGCATAATAAGAAAAACGCCAGTAGGGTAGATGTCTTTTGGTTCGCATACGGGTTTTGGAGTGCGGCGGTATCGCGTCTGACGATGAAACCTTTCAGAAATTGTGCGGGGCCATTGAGTTGCGCAAAAATAACTTCGCCGCGCATCGGCGGCTCGGGCACACCATATTGCACCGGCGCTGTCTCCGGCGTAAAAGTACCGAACAGGCGATCCCAAATAATGAGCAGGCCGGCGAAATTGCGGTCGATATATTCTGCGTTCATGCCGTGGTGTACGCGGTGGTGCGACGGTGTATTAAAAATATAGCCCCATAACTTGCCGATAAAGCGCAAGGGCTGAATGAGCTGCTCTCGCCAATTTTCTGTGAGGCGCGTATGCATGAGAAACTGGTAACCGAGCGAGAACGCCTGTACGATTAAAATATGCTCGGGGTTAAAACCGACAAGCGCCAACGGTAGCCAGAAGATAAGCCCTAAAAACGGTAGCCAAGTTTGCCGCAAACCGACCGAGTAATTAAATTCATGCGCCGAATGGTGTACGACGTGGGACATCCACAAGATACCAAATTTATGGCTAAAGCGATGAAACCAGTAGAAAGAAAAATCTTCGCCGATAACCAGCGCTACCCAATACCACCACGTTACCTTGAGCGGCGTTATGTGCAGCGCTAACTGCAAATACACCATGATAAGATACGTTAAGTAACCGTAAATCGCCGCGATGATGAGATAGATGGTATACGCGGCAACGTTGGTGAGCGTGCCCGATAGACTATAAACCTTGCGCCCGACGAGGCGCATCAATATCCATTCGAGTAAAACAAAAATATTGACCGCAGCAAAAGTAATCAGTACCGAAGTCGACCACGCCATCGAAAAGTAAGTAATCTCTGGCCTGACGCGGGAGCAAGCATATTCGGTAGAGACCCTAACCTGAAAAAGTTTGCAGGTATTCTGTCAAAAGAGAAGAAATGGAGGCGTTCATTCAAGAATCACCTCTCATACCCACTCGACAGGGCGCACCGAAGCCGCGATGGCATTTTACGATGCGCTCAAAGCCAATGGTTCAGCCGTCAAAGTCCTTGGCGACAAAGTACTCGGTGAGACGATTTTATCTACGCGGGGCGAATGATATTTTGGTTGGCGGGCCGTAATTTTTCTACACTCTAAACAGGGGGCGTTATGAAATACGGTATTTTAGGAATCCTGCTTATTTTTTCATTATCATGCGGCAAAAAAGCCGAGCTGCACAGACAGCTCACGCCTGCACAAATCGAAATTAAAACATTGCTAGAAGGCACGGCGTTGGTTGTCGACGTGCGTAATCCCGACGAATTTGCGGCAGGGCACTATCGTCGCGCGATCAATGTGCCGGTCGATGAAATTTTACAGCGTCTCAAAGATTTTGGCGATAAAGACCACCCAATTGTTGTTTACGCCGCGAAAGGAGTGCGTAGTTGGCAAGCGAAGCGAATTTTGAACGCAGAAGGTTTCACACAGGTCGCCGACGCCGGTAGCTTGAGTGAGTTACCTTAGGCGGATGTAGTCTCGGCGCAAAAACATCGCCGAGACAACGGCTTTTACCTACCTTCTACAGGTTAATCTACCATGCAAATAACTACCCGCTCTGAAAAATCTATCGTCGTCGTCGAACCCGTGGGCGACATGGGGCTATATAATTTGGGCGAGCTCAAAACTCTCTTACAAAATTTGCGCAACGAAGGTAAATTAAAGATCGTACTCGACATGGCAAAGGTGCCGGGCATCGATTCGATTAGCATCGGTTTTCTCATTCAAGAAACGACGCTCTTTCACGACCAATTCGGCGAGCTCAAGATCGCGCGCCTCTCGCGCAGCGTGCATAAATCGCTTTCAGTCACCGAAACGCTGTCGCAAATGAATATCTACGACGATTTAGCCGAGGCGCTCGGTTCGTTTCAGCCGTTGTGAAAAACTTACCTGTCGCAGCGGCGCTACCCGAACTCAAGGCCGCCCTCGCTGCGGCACCCGCAACGATTTTGACCGCCGACACCGGCTCGGGCAAAACGACGTGGCTGCCGCTCGAACTTCTCGTCGAACCTTGGCTCAATGGAAAGAAAATAGTTATGCTCGAACCGCGCCGCGTCGCTGCGCGGGCAGCCGCTGCTCGGCTTGCGCACCATTTGGGCGAAAAGCCCGGCTCGCGCGTCGGCTATTCGGTGCGCTTCGATAGCAAAACGAGCAGCGCAACGCGACTTGAAGTCGTCACTGAAGGCATTCTCGCGCGCCGCATCGTTGCCGACCCCGAGCTGACCGATGTGGGGCTTGTCATCTTCGACGAGTTTCACGAGCGCCACGTTGAAACCGATTTAGCGCTTGCGCTCACGCTCGAGGCGATGAAAGTTTTTCGCCCCGATCTCAAAATTCTTATTATGTCGGCAACCATCGATACGTCGGCGATTCAACATTTTCTAAAAAACTTTTTCTCCGCCGCAGACAATCCACCGCCGGTGCCGGTTATCGCATCGACGGGCACCAACTTTCCCGTGGCGATTAAATATCATGATGCAAATAAAGATGCCCGCTTGTCGAGCGGCCAGGCAGCGAGTAGCGCGGTGCAATTTACGCTCGCGTGTGCACGCAAGGCGATCGAAGCGCACAAAGAGCATGGGGGGGATTTACTCCTGTTCTTGCCGGGCGTCGGTGAAATTTTCACGGCTGTCGAATTTATCGAAGACTTTCGCTTGAAAGACACAGCGGTGCTGCCACTCTACGGCGAATTGACGGCGGTCGAACAAGACCGGGTGCTCGCGCCACCCAAACCGGGCGAACGGCGTATTATCGTCGCGACGCCGATCGCCGAATCGAGTCTCACAATCGACGGCTTAACCGTGGTGATCGATTCGGGTCTCGTGCGGCAACCGGCGCTCGACATCGGCGCGGGTATCTCGTATCTCGAAACGGTAACGATTACGCAAGACTCGGCGACGCAGCGTGCGGGGCGCGCAGGCCGTTTGGGGCCAGGCGTGTGCTATCGCATGTACAGCGAAGCCGATTTTCGCCGCCGCCCGAAGACGCGCTCGCCCGAAATTTTGCGCACCGATCTGGCCGAGGCGTCGCTGCGCACACTCGCGTTCGGTTCGCCGCTCAAGGCGTTGGCACTGCCCGACATGCCGCCGCCATCGATGCTCGCGGCAGCGGAGAAGCTGCTTTTTGATTTAGGCTGCCTTACGAGCGACGGCCGCCTCACTCCTTTAGGCGAAAAAGCGGCTAAGCTACCACTCAGCCCGCGTTTGGCGGTGATGCTCGCTGCCGCTCCGTCTGATGACACTGCGCTTCTCGCGGCGTTGCTTTCTGAGCGCCCAATGCATAGCGACTTAGAAGAATCATTTCGAACCGCAAAACATTATGTAACAACAAAGCAATCACCAGCAGTTTTTGATAGACATATCCTAGAAGCGATCTTGCGTACTTACGAGCATTTGCCCAAGACGGGCGTTAGCCCGTCTTGGGCAAATGCGCTACTCTATGCGTATCCCGACCGCGTCGCTATCAAGCGCGAAACGGGTTCGTTTCTCACGCGCGGCGGACGGGGTGTGAGCGTTGAAAAGGCATCGCCGCTCGCCGATGCCGAGTTCATCGTCGCGGTCGATATTGCCGGGCAAGGCACGAACGCCAAGTTGCGCACGGGAATAGTTATTACATTCGAGACAGTTGTGAGGCATTTTGCGGATGCAATCGTGAGTCGGCAAGAGTTGCACGAACTTGACGGTAAGCCGCGCATGGTCGAGCAGCGGCGCTTGGGTGCGATTGTTCTCGGTGAAAAAGAAATACCGCTCGCCGCCGATTTTGCAGAAAAATTTGTTTTGCAAAGATTGCGCAGCGCAAGTTTAGAAACAATTTTTAGCGACGAAGCAAAAGATTTGTGCGCACGCATCGAAAATTTACGTAGCCTCGGTGCCGATTTGCCCGACAGTAGCGATCCCACACTGCTGGCGACGCTCGACGATTGGCTCGTGCCGTTTCTCGCAGGCGTACGTTCGTTAGCGCAAGTCGACGACGCACTCATGGCGCAAGCGCTTGCGGCACGCCTCACGTATGCGCAGCAGCAGACACTTGAGGATAAATTGCCGCAACGCCTTACGGTACCGAGCGGCGCCTCGCATCGCATTTGGTATTCGCCGGGTAAAGCGCAGGTGAGCGTGCGCATTCAAGAGGTGTTTGGCTTGAACGCACACCCGCGCATCGCCGACGGGCAAGTGCCGCTATTTATAGAATTGCTTTCGCCGAAAAAACAGCCGATTGCCGTTACGAAAGATTTACCGGCATTTTGGCAATCCACCTACGCCGCCGTTCGTAAAGAGATGCGCGGGCGTTACCCGAAGCATTTTTGGCCCGAAGACCCGTTGTCGATGCAGGGTACGACGGGCACGAAGAAGGCGTTTGATCGCAAAAATGCCGCAAAATAAAATAATCTCGCTTGAAAACCTGGTGCCGTTGCGCCTCGCGGCGCAGCATCTTTTACCTACGCAAAAACGCGACGCTGTTGCTATCGTCGAACACCTGGGCGCAATGCAAGCGCAAGATTTGCCGATGGCGTTCGAGAAAGCCTGCCAGCGTTACGCGCGGTTTATGGGGCTACCGTTGCGTTAACTTTGCACGAAAACCGATTTCTCTTGATGATTTGGCACGACCAATCTCCGTTGTAGCGTGTTTGCAACACCGCAATGGGCGTATTGCGTGGGGCCATTTCTGGGAAGTAAATAATGACAGCAGCGCAAGTATCTCTGCTTGTGCCAAAGCGGTAGCCTCTGACCCCTTGGCTATGGTTTGCGTGCCCGCGAACACGACAGAGTTCGTGATGGGTGATGACCATAGATCGTCAGGGGTAGGTTTAAACCTACCCCTACGTGATCAGGAAATGTCTTGACAGAATGACCAATCCGTTTTACTGACCGAATGGTCGGTCTGTAGATGCCGCCGAGCGGCGAGATAACATGAAGCCAAAAGACATACTGAGCGCCGATGAAATGGCGCGATTCTTAAAAAAATCCGACTTCAGGGGTTTTATCGAAGTCGCGACAAGCTGGGGTCTGATCGCCGCTTCGTTTGCAATCGTCGCGCTGTGGCCGCACCTGCCGACGATTTTCGTGCCGATTATTGTCGCGCTTGTTGTGCTCGGCAACCGTCACCTCGCGCTCGCGATTCTCGTGCATGACGCCTGCCATCACGCGCTCTTCAAAACCAAGTGGCTCAACGAGTTTATGGCAAAATGGTTTTGCGCGGCGCCGGTTTTGCAAGATCTCGAAGGCTATCGCAAATACCATCTACAGCACCATAAATATACCGGCGAAGATTATCAAGGCGACAAGGGCGACCCGGATATTATTCTCACGCGCAACTATCCCATTTCAAAAAAAAGTCTGCGCAAGTGGCTCTTCAAAGATTTAAGCGGGCGTTCGGCGCCGCGCCTTTATCTCGGCCTCATCGCGATGAATCTGGGGCTCATGCGTTTCGACCTCAGCGGGCGCATTCAAATGCTCAAGCAGCCCCGGCGCAATTTTTTCGGGTGGATGTATCTCGTAACGACAAAACTGTTTCCGTTTTTGTTGGTTCAAGCTCTCCTATTTACCGCGCTTTATCTCGTGGGGCAGCCATGGCTTTATCTGCTTTGGATTGCTTCTGGTTTTACAACCTTTCAATTTTTTACGCGCATTCGTTCGATCGCCGAGCACGGCATGTTGCCGCGCGTGAGCAATATGCTGCAAAACACGCGCACGACCGAAGTCAGCTGGTGGGAGCGCCTCACCTTCGCGCCCTGCCATGTGAATTACCATCTCGAACACCACTTTCTCATGGCGGTGCCGTCATACCGTCTGCCCGAACTCCACCGTATCATGAAAGAGCGCGGCGTATTGGATAACTCATCTGTGGCGCACGGTTACGGCGAGATACTGCGCTTGGCGACGACGAAAGCGTGAAGGTGTTATCACCGCTCGATCTATGGCAGCGATGACTGAAAACAAAGAGTCGATCTACACGGTCGCGCAGAATCTTTTTGCGTTGCATGGTTTTGAAGGCGTCAGTATCAACGATATTGCTAAGCGAGCCGACGTGGCGAAGGCAACGGTGCTGCACCATTATCCGACGAAAAAGAAACTTTATGAAGCCGTGTTGAAGCAGAGCCTCGACCATTTTTTTTTGCAAGAGACAGAGCACGCACAGCCGAACAAGAATTTGAAAAAAATGCTGCATTGGTTTATCGCCGAGCCGATACACGCGAAACTCTTGAACCGCATTTTTATGGATAACCCGCGCGCCGCCGGTTTCGCCGCCAAAAAATACTGGCTACCGCTTCTCGAACGCCTCGCCGGGGTAGACGCAACGGCGACCTACAAAGCGCGCATTCTCTTCGTCGTGAACTCTATGTTTCAAATGGCGTTCAGTATCGAGTTGCAGCAACGCATCGCCGACGATCTCGACAAATCAAAACTCGTCGCCGAGTACGAAAGTTTGATCGATGAGTTGACAGCGCATTTGTAATACGTGCAGTCGCGCGATAGAGCGTTCGCTGGTAACATTTTGAACTTACTCGTCGTCTACCTTGTCTTCTTTTTTTTGCTTTTGTTCTCGCATACCGCTTTCCATTTTGCATATCTCGCCACCCCTGCGCCGGCGATGGCATGGCTCGTGGCGCTGCGCTATATGCTGGCGACGCTTGCACCGGCGCTCGCATTGCCCGCACTGCTTTATATTGCAACCTATCGCAGCCGTATATGGCGTAAGGTGGCGCTGTGGTTTGCGGGTGCGATTAGTTATTACGCGGCGACGGTTTTAATCTCCGATCTTTTTTACTACGGCCACGCGGGCAAACATTCGACCGTCGAGCTGATGCTCTTCTACCAAAATTTTACCGACATTGCGCTCATGGGCTTGCGCGAATATGGGTACATACCGGCGATTTATATTGCGCTTGGTGTCGGCTTTTTTTTCGTGTGGCGGCATCTCGTGCGACGCGAGGATGCACACCGTCACGCTCCGGCGGCCTATTCGTGGTGGCGGCATGTCGTCACAATCGTTCTTTTCGTGTTCGTGAATATTATCGCGTTTCGCGGCGGCTTGCAAGGGCGGCCGCTGCGCCCCGCCGATGCGTTTCAACACCTGACGCAGGCGCAGGGTGATTTTGCGTTGAACGGCGTCTATACGTCGTTTTACGCGCTGTTTCACCGCACGAATTTTCCCGTGCGCGGCGATAGAGAAAGTATTGTGAGCGCGCAACAACTTATCGGCGGTGCGCACGAAAAATTTGCGAGTGCCGAATACCCGTTTTTGCGCACGACGCAGCCCATAGCGCCACCGCTCAAGAAAAATGTCGTGTTCATAATTCTCGAATCGTGGTCGGCTGCGCGTGTGGGCATTTTGGGCGACAAAACGGGAGCAACGTCGTTCTTTGATTCGATAGCGAGCACGGGTTGGCTGTTTACGAATGCCTTTGCGACGGGGCGACGTTCGATCGCGTCTCTGCCCTCGACGTTGAGTAGCATTCCGACGCTTTACGGTTCGCTCTACATCACGTCGCCGTACGAGCAAAATTTTCAGCGCGGCATGGGCACGATCTTTTGCGAGCAGGGTTACTCCACGGCGTTTACGTACGCAGCTAAAGCGGGGTCGATGGGCTTCAACGCCTTCGCGCGGCTTGCGGGGTTCGAGAAGATTTTAACGCGCGAAAGCTTCGCCGCCGACGCACCCAACGACGGCACGTGGGGCGTTTACGATCACGTCATGTTTGCGCGTGCGCTCGCCGATCTCGACGCGGCGAAAAAGCCGACGCTCTCGGTGCTTTATACGTTGCACCCACACCCACCGTTCACGTTGCCGCCCGGTAATAACTATTACAATCCGCCGCTGGCGCGTTCTGAATATTACAACGCACTGCGTTATAGCGACGGCACGTTACGCGATTTTTTTGCCGAGGCGCGTAAAAAGCCGTGGTTCAAAGATACCGTGTTTGTGCTCATGGCCGACCATGCGTACGAAGACACGCAAGGCCTTGCCGCGTTTCGTATTCCGCTCTTGATTTATGCGCCGGGCTTTGTCGCACCGCGTGTCGATGCGCGCGTCGCCTCTGAACTCGACGTGTTGCCGACGCTCGTCGAACTTTTGCATCTTAACACAGAGCACGCGGCGATGGGTAAATCGCTGTTGGGTTCAGATCGCGACGAGCATTTTGCGTTCATCGACGTCGAACATGCGGCAGGCATAATTCGGCGGATCGATAACGAACTTGTCGCGCTCTTTTTCGGCGCCGAAAAATTTAACGGCTATTACCGCGCGACCGACACCGAATGGAAATCGCTAGTTCGGCAAGAACCGCTTGCGCATGAGGCAATCCAAATGCTACAAAATTACATCGGCGCGATGGGGTATGCCGTGGCGAAGAATAAGATTGCTACAGTACGCTAACTTTCAATAATTGCGACTATGGTTTTTTTCGGCATCTTGTTCTTTGTGCTCGGTTGTTGGTTGGTAATAATTTCGGGTCGACTGTCGGGCAAGACGATCGAAGTAGAATCATTGCTCGAAGACCGCGGTATGACGCGCGTTTTGAAATTTATTTTTACGCACAACCCGTTCACGGGGTTTAGAAAAAATATTCGTATACTAATATACGGAATGGCGGGTCTTTTGTTGATGCTGTTGGGTGTTATGACAGCGCTCTATTTCTTACTGATTGCAGCAGGGAGCGATAGTCGTTAGGCGTAAAAAGGCCAAGTATCGCTCCTGCATCGCTCGTTCAATGCGACCGAAACCCGCACCTCACAATCCATTCGAAGACACGGCATTCCCGTTCGCCGCGTACCCACAAAACGCGCCCGCACCCCGCACTACAAAAATATATTCAAAACTGTTTGACCGCTGCGTCTCGCGCATAAAAACTGACACCGATGGCCACCAACAAATTCGACACGGGCAAAAAACCCTATTTTTGGCAACGTAAATACTTCATCGATAAGCGTTTTCAGAGTAAATTTATTTTACGCTACTCGATTGTGGTTGCGATTTCGGCGGTCTTGGTTTTGGGCGCACTCTTTGTCTTGAAGAACAGAGCATATAGCCTTTTGCCCGACGGTGCCTCTGTGCTCGCGCAAATGGATGTCAATAACCATAAAACGCTCAATAAAGATAAAGACGGTAAGTGGCAAATAGTCGGCGACGGCGAAGGCGAAGAATTCTTTCCGTTAAAAATAGCAAACGGCAATTTCAAATTCTATAATGCGTTCGATCTATACTTGTGGCCGGTTCTTGCGGTAACAATTCTCAATATCTTAATTATCATGATTTATAGCGTATTTTTTTCTCATAAAGTCGCGGGCCCAGTCTTCAAGATAAAGAAGATTCTAAACCATTATCTGGCGAGCGGCGAATTTCAGGACATTAAATTACGCCGTGGGGATAATTTCGACGAACTCGCGCGTCTCATAAACCACGCGATTCATCGCCACGAGCATAAAC
Organism: Spirochaetota bacterium; assembly: GCA_018240245.1. GTDB lineage: Bacteria > Spirochaetota > Leptospiria > Turneriellales > Turneriellaceae > Turneriella. The sequence goes on from JAFEGD010000063.1 coordinate 26,588, forward strand.
GCGACGAGCCGAAAAATCCTAGTTAAGCCATGTTTGTTAGAATTATTATTCCATTGCTACTTGTAACCGCTTCGACACTTTTCGCCGAAAAGCGGCCAGAAATTCTCGATCGTATTCGCGATTACGATATGCGCCACAGCGATCTCTTAGTGAAGATTGTGCGCGACGCTGAGACATTGCGTTATGCAAAAGTTCGCGCACTCGAGAAGATGTCGGTCATCTATAGGCAATCGAAGACCGAGGGTGAAACCGTCGCGTCGCGCTACCTCGAAGGTATTAAAAGCGGCCTTGCGAATAAATCGCCCGATGTGCGCGAAGCCGCCTGCGCCGCGAGTATCGTATTCAAAGAATCGCACATCGCACCGCAACTCGCCGCACAAGTGTCGGCTACGTTAAAAGAAGAAAATCACCCGCTCGTGATTTATGCGTGCGCGCATTCGCTTGCGGTTTACCCAAAAGAAGTTGAGGTTATGGCGCCCGCATTACTCGCGAAAGTCGACAAATATTTACAAGATTTTCAAGACTCGTCCGACGACGAGAAAGCGTTGCGCGAAGTTTGCCACACGATTGGTCTCATGCGCATTCGCAAAGCATTTATTCCGTTGCTCAAGGTTTTGCAATCTCGCTATAGCGAAGACGTAAAAAGTGTCGCACAAGAGGCGATCCACTCGCTGCGCGCCAAATAAGTTGTGAGTTAATTGGCGGCGACGCGCTCGTAGATGCGGTGCGCACGATTGCGGCGTAAAATTGCCTCGGTCTTTTTCACCATTTTGAGTCGTTGCCATTCGTCGTCGTTAAAATAGGCCAAGGGCAGCGGATTAACCCCTGTGCAGCGCGCGGCTGCAACGAGCGCAAACATGTGGTTCCAACTGCGCGTCTCGAAACAAAATGGCGATGCGGGGTTCTGCACCGCTTTCGCTTCGTGCCGCACAGAAAACGATTTAGGATTATAATTCTTAGCGTCTTCATAATGCAGCTCAAGCACAATACCTGCGTTCGATAAAATAACTTCGATCAGCTCTACATCCGCCGGGCCGAAGATAAACCGTTGTAGCTTGAGCCCGCCTGTGTAAAGATAGCGACTTGCTGCCGCGCCAAAACCCGCATGCGGATTTTCTTCGTTCGCATAGTATGGGTGGTAGGCAATATGGATTGCGCCCGTTGCATCACGCGCCATGCGATAGAGTATGCGCTCGGGAGCGCCGTAGAGCGCGTGCGGCAGAATAATCGGTAGATATTTTTTTGCCAGTACGTCGTTTCTGAGCGGCGTGAATTTTTCTGTGGTGAAAATAGTCTCACGAATCGGACGCAAGACCCAAAAAGCGACGACGCCTAAAATTATAAAAAGAATACCAAAGAAACGTAGTAATGGAAATTTGAGACGTACCGCCATCGTTTTGCTATCGGTCGAACCGCCGAATTAAATAGATTTTGAAATTGAGCCGCACTTCTTTTTCGATTGGATTGAGCGCGCTATTATATGTAATACTGAATTTTTCTCGGTCGATGATGGCCGTGCCGCTGAGTACGAATTCATTATCTTTACCGTCTTTTTGCAAAGTTATTGCAAGCGGTTGTTTGATGCCGTGCATCGTCAACTCGCCCGCGATCTCGAAGCGCGTTGCTTTTGTAGAAATTTTTTGGTCGGGTTGAACCGAGCGAATACGAAAGCTGTGTTCGGGAAATTTATTGCAATCGAAAAAATCGGCGCTCTGCAAATGGGTGTCGCGCCGTTCGTTATCGGTATCGATCGAAGCGCATTCGATAACGACATCGCCGACGACGCGAAAACTATCGCTAATTTTGCCCTTGAAGAGCCACTTGCGAAATAACCCGTTGGCGTTAATAATACGCGACTTCGCAAGAAAGCCGATTTGCGAGCGCGTATAGTCGATCTCATACCAATATGTGCGCGCATGTGCGGGTAAAACCAACGCGAATACAAACAATAGCAGTGAGTACGATTTTTTCAGTCTCATAAGGGCATCTCTAAAAAAGCCGCGCATTCGGCCTGAACTGCCGAACAGAAAATCGGAAACCGGCTATTTTGGCCGTTTGCGCGCGGATTGTCTTCAAACCGCAGCGTTTCCGATTTTCTGGCGGCTTTATTAGAGGTGCTCATGATTTATGCGCGCCAGTTACGCCGCCGCCACCAAGCATGAATTTGGCCATAGTGGTGCAGACCAAAAAATAAAAAGTAGTTCACATAGACGATCAAATAATAGCCGCGTTGCAGCCAATTGCTCGACCACATGAGGTATGCGATGAAAACTGCTTGTAGAACAGCTAGCACCCACATCGGCACTGGAATAAAAAAGAACAGCAACACTTGGTTTGTCGGGTAGAGCGCGGCGACGGCGAAGAAAAGCGACATTTCGAGCGGCATAAACGTATTGATTGTCAAACCCGTTGCGAGCGAATAAATTACCGAAAGCACGATGCCGACGAATAAGTAGAGTGTCGTCTTGAAAGGGCCCCATGCCTGCTCGATAATTTGCATAATCGAATAAAGAAAGAAAAGGATGATAATAATCCAAAAGCCGGTATTGAGAGGCAACGCAATAAAAGTAATCACACGCCAAATTTCGCCTTGAATTACGAGTTGAGGCACCAACGCAAATTTGTATTGCGCCGCCGGAGAAATCTGGAAAGCAAAAAAACCGAACGCCTGCATGACAACGAGTATGAGCCCCAAGTTCTCGATACCGAGTTTATAGTAGCGGCGTTCGAGCTTGTCGATAAAACGAGGCGTCTGAATAGGCATTACAGAGGAAAATCCGCTAAACGCGACGCGCCGAACACCAAATTCTGCGTTGACCGGGGGTGCGCGCGTGTTTTGTGGGCATACGGTGCGATTGCGGCTTTCTCTATTCGGCGCTATTTTGTTCTTTATAGCGGCTTGCCAATCGCACGAAACAAAACAGTCGACCGAGCCGCACAGAACAACGCTCGAAGAATTTCATACTCTCGACTGGCAGCGGCAAGTCGAGACAGTCGAGAAGATGACGCTCAATTCGCTCGACAATATCGAACTGTCGATCTTGAGTGCCGCCGTGAGCGACGACGATAGCGCGGTAGTCGTTGCGGCGCTCGAAGCGATTTTGCGTTTGGATCGAGAAGACTTTCTCGATAGGGTGTTGCCGCTATTGAGCAGCACCGACCCGTTTATTCGCTGGTGCGCTCTGCGCGTCGTCGAAAAATTTGGCCGCGACGATAGCCTGATTCCGAAAATAGCGGCGCTTACCGCCGACCGCGAATGGATGGTACGCGAAGTCGCATACCGCACGCTACGCAACTTCAAGAGCGAGCGCAAGACGCGCACGTATTTTTATCCGGTCTTGCTCCGCTTGAGCGAGAAAAACCCGCAGGTCGTCGCCGAAATCTATCGCACGTTGATATGGTACGACGACGACTCGGCGTGGCCCTATTTAATGAAGCGCAGTTATCATTGTAAGTCGGTTTCTGAACTTGTGCTCGTGATGCGCGAGCTCGCTCGCCTTAAAACACGCGACGCACAAGTGCGCATCAAGACGCTCGCGCGCAGCCAAAGCGTTTTGATTCGCGAAGAAGCTAGACGACTGTTAGACCAATATTTTTAATTGACGCGCCGCACACACGCGCGGGGGTTGCGCATGCAAAACCGACCCACTATCGTAAACCCCCTTCTTGAAATTCGGCTCAAAGGTACGCAGGCGCAAATGGGAGCGCAATACGGCGAAATCATGGCCGCCGAAGGCGGCTACCGCGAACTGCTCGAATTCTATCCGCGCATGGCCGAAGCGATGCTGTTGGGCGGTTTGCCGCGCCGCATGCGCAAAGGGCCCGCGCGCCGCATCGCCGAAGGCCTTTTGGGACTTGCAGTGAAGTCGCTTCTAAAGAATCGTAACGACGAATATACAGCGCGTATGCAAGCGATGCTCCACACCGCAAATCTTGCGCCCGATTTGGAACGCCACATGTTGGTGATGGATGTCTTGCAGAACAGTATCGGCGTGCTCGGGCAAATCGGCATTCTGCACGGTCACACGAATCGGCCGCTCGTGCACGCACTCGGCGCTTGCACCTCGGCGGTTGTTTTTAATTCGATGAGCGCCGACGGCGAGCTCATGCACGCGCGCAACTTCGATTTTCCCGGCGTCGGCATCTGGGATAAATCCCCCACCGTCGTTTATTGCACGCCCGACAAAGGTATTCCATACGGTTATATCGGGGCACGCGGGGCGGATGTACCCGGTATCACCGCGTTCAACGCCGAGGGGTTGACTGTCACTTTTCATACGCGCTTTCATAAAGATGTCGACTTCAACGCTGCGGGAGTTATCGATTTGGGGCACGACATTATTCGCCGCTCGCGCACAATTAAAGATGCGATCGATATTGTCGCTAACTGCCGCGTTGCTTCGACGTGGGGCATTATGGTCACGTCGGCACGCGAGAAGAACGCGGCGGTCATTGAAACGACTGCGAAGAAATGCCGCGTGACCTGGGCGACAGCCGACTGCCACGCCCAGACGAACCACTATCTACACGAAGATTTGCGCGAGGGCGAAATCGCCACGAGCAACGCTTGGACATCGTATACCGTCGATCGACTGCGGCTGGTGAATAGTTATTACAAATCTATGCGCGACAAGGGTGGGGCGACGCTCTTTGACATGCAACAGCTCTTAGGCGCCGATGTTGAAGCCGACGCGCCCGAACAACATCGCGCGATGGGTTCGCTCATTGGGCACGTACTTTCGGTCAAATCGGTCGTGTTCAAATTACAATCGGGACTCATTTCGCTTTCGGTGGGCGAAGCGCCGACGGGTTACGGCCCCTTCTACAACCACCGCATCGACTGGAACGGCGCGGCACTCAAGCGCATCGATGTTGCGAAAGAAAAACTCACAGAGATGCCCGCGCACTATGGTAGCGGCAAAAGCGCCGAGGCATATGCGCATTTCAAAAAAGGCTACTTACTCGATTTTGACGGTGCTCCGCTTTCGGCAATCCGCCAAGAGATGACCGATGGCGCACACCTTGCCCCGCAAGACCCATCGCTCCATTTTCTCTTAGGTGCGCTCGCGCTTGAGAGCCGCGACAACCGCGCGGGGCTCGATCATTTTGCGATGTGCGCGCGCATCGAGAAATCGGCCTTCCGTAAAGGACAGGCGCTTTTTTGGGCGGCGCGGGCAGCAGCGGCGTTGGGGCAAAAGAGCGATGCGGCAGAATATCGCCGCGAACTCTATGCGCTCGAACACCATAATTTGGGTGAAATTAAGCAAATCGCCGCGCGCGATGCCGCACGACTATTGCCACGGCGCAATTTTAGCGATATTGTCGTCAACATGGCCGTGCTCGACGCGGCCTAAAATATTAACTTCGGGTGGCCTGCCACCCGGAGTTAACGGCGAAAAAAACTTGCCGAGGTGAGTGAGTACTTACTATACTCTTCCTGTTCATTATGCGTACGCAAAAATCAAAGCTACCGGCTCCAAAAAAGCCGCCCTTGCCGGGTGACCCGCTACCCACAATGCCCGAGGGACAGCGCAAGATTGTCTACGCCGCAATCGACGAATTTGCCGAACACGGCTATGCGGCGACCTCGACCTTCGCCATCGCCAAACGTGCGGGAGTCTCCGAAGCGCTCATCTTCAAGTATTTCAAGAATAAAGCGATGCTCTTGAAGCAAGCGTTGTTTCCCGTCTTGGCGGCGACGCTCATGCCGATTGCAATTCGCGGCATGAAGAACGTCGCCAAAGTTCGCCACGAAACCTTTGCCGCTTTTGTACGCGAATTTCTGAAAGATCGTCTCGACTTTGCGCGCCGGCATAAGAAACACCTACGCATCTTGCTACAAGAGTTGCCGCTCAACGACGAGTTGCGCGCGAAGGCAGTGGCCGTTCTGAAAAGCGAACTTTTCCCCGTAATGCGGCAGAAAATTTTAGAGTTTCAAAAAACGGGCGAGTTGCGCGCGATGCCGCCCGAGACAGTGCTGAAGCTTTTAGCGCCACAAGTTATTGCGCTTGTCTTGGGGCGCACGGTGTTTGCAAGCGAGGCAAGCGTACCCGACGAAGAGATTGCGATTGCCGAGCTTATCGAAACGATGCTGTGCGGCGTCGGACAAACGGCATCACGTACAAAAAACGCATCGCGCAAGCGTGAGGTAAACAAATGAAGCGAAAGAATGCGCTACTCTGGGCGATTGTGCTGCCGCTCGTAGGGCTTTTTCTTTTTGTCGCGTTGCGTACCGGCCCGCTCGCAAGTGTCGCGGTAACTGTCGCGGCAGTCGAAGTGCGTAGTTTGACGCCCGCGATCTTCGGCGTCGGCACCGTCGAAGCGCAATCAGTCTTCAAAATCGGCCCGAACGCACCGGGGCGCGTGCGGCAAGTTTACGTTCACGTCGGCGACAAGGTTAAGCCTCGGCAACTCTTGGCTGAAATGGAACGCCCCGATCTCGACATCTTGAATAGCAGCGACGCCGAGCGCGATTTTATTAAAAAGGCGTTGCAGCAAGAAGAGAGCGATGCGCGCGCTCGTGTGCGTGCGGCCGAGGTAACACTCGCCGAAGTCGACGCGCGTCACGACAAGAGCGAGCGCGGTCTGCAACGTGCGCGCGAGGCATTGCGCGATGCGCGCGAAGACTTGGCGCGCGTATCGGGTAACGCAAAAAATCCATTGCGGGTGAGCGCAAACTTGCGTTTGGTTTCACCCGTATACGGGCTTGTCACGCAGCGCAGCGCCGAACCCGGCACGACGCTGGTTGCGGGGCAAGCGGCGGTCGAAGTCATCGACCCCAAATCGTTGTGGGTCAACGTGCGCCTCGACCAATCGCAGACGCCGGGGCTTCAGCCCGGGCTGTCTGCGAAAATACAGTTGCGTTCGCAAACCGAGCCACTCGCGGGGCGCGTGCTACGCATCGAGCCTGTCGCCGATGCGGTGACCGAAGAGACGCTCGCGAAAATTGTTTTCGCTACGCTCCCTACGGTGTTGCCGCCTTTGGGAGAAATAGCCGAGGTCACGTTAGCGCTCCCCCCGAGCGAAGCCAAGCCTACGATCTTGAACGCCAGTCTCGTGCGCATTGCGGGAGAGCTCGGTGTTTGGGTCGTCGATCATAAGACGCATAAGCTCCGCTTTGCGCCGGTGAAGACGGGCACCGCTGACTTAGAAGGTCATGTACAAATTCTCGAAGGGCTTGCCGCGCACGAAAAAGTTGTCGTCTATAGTCGCACTCCGCTCGTAAAATCGAGTCGCATCAAAATTGTCGAGCGCCTCATGGGGGTCGACGGTTGATCTCACTCGCGGGTCGCGATATTTTGCACTCGTGGGGCAAGTTCGTCTTTACGGGAATGGGCTTAGGGCTGCTCATTGGCGTTACGCTCACAATGGCGGGCGTCTATCGCGGCATGATCGACGATGCGGTAACGCTGCTCGATAATAGCGGCGCCGATTTATGGGTCGTGCAGAAAGATACGCTCGGCCCCTACGCCGAACCGTCGAGCATCTACGACGACACGTACCGCAGCATCTTAAGCGTGCCGGGCGTCGCGCGTGCGGCGAACGTCACGTACCTCAACATGCAGGTCAAGGCGAGCAGCGTCGAATCGCGCGTCATGGTCGTCGGCGTCGTACCCGGCGGGCCGGGCGAACCGGGACAACCGTTGCATCTACTCGCGGGGCGGCATATTACACGCGGGCATTTCGAGGCGGTCGCCGATCTTGCGACGGGGTTTGCGTTGGGCGACAGCATCGAGCTGCGCCGCAATCGCTACCGCGTCGTCGGCCTCACGCGGCGCATGGTCTCGTCGGGCGGCGACCCGATGCTTTTTATTCCGCTCAAAGACGCGCAAGAGGCCCAGTTTTTGAAAGACAACGACGCGATCTATTCGCAGCGCCGACGCACGACCATGAACCCCGCATTCAATCGGCCGGGTGTGCCGGGCTTACTGTCGGGCGTCATCGCCTCGCAAAGCGTGAACCCGTACGTCAACGCCGTGCTCGTAAAAATAAAAGGGGGATTTACCCCCGAACAAATTGCTGCGCCGATTCGCCGCTGGAAACGCCTACAAGTTTTCACGCGCGCGCAGATGGAAGAAATCTTAGTCGGTAAACTCATCGCCACAGCGGCGAAACAAATCGGCATGTTTCTCGTGATTTTGGCGATTGTGAGCGCAGCGGTCGTCGCATTCATTATCTACACGCTCACGCTGGGTAAAATTCGCGAAATCGCGGTCTTGAAACTCATCGGCACCCGCAACGCGACGATCGCAGCGATGATTTTGCAGCAGGCATTGGGCTTAGGCCTCATCGGATTTATCGTCGGTAAAATCGCTGCGTCTTTTTGGGCTCCGGTTTTTCCGAAATACGTGTTGCTCTTACCCGCCGATTCGCTGCGCGGATTTATCGCGGTACTAGTGATTTGCTCGCTTGCAAGTCTCATTGCGATTCGCGTCGCTCTCAAGGTCGACCCCGGGGAGGCGATCAGTGGCTGACGGCATAACTATTACCCACCTCAAGAAGCGCTACGGTTCGGGCGACACCGCCGTCGATGCGTTGAAAGGCGTCGATATGCACGTCACTCCCGGCGAGGTCGTGGGGCTTATCGGACCATCGGGGTCGGGCAAGAGTACACTCTTGAAATGTCTCGGCGCGATTATCGAGCCGACGAGCGGTACGATGCAACTGGGCAACGCAGTAATCTACGATAACGGTTGGAAAATTAGCGACTTGCGCGCGCTGCGTCGCGATAAGATCGGCTTTGTCTTTCAAGCGCCGTATCTTATACCGTTTTTGAGTATCGTCGATAACGTCGCGCTGATACCGATGCTGGCGGGCGTCGCCAACGGCGAAGCGCGCCGCCGCGCGCTAGAGCTTCTCACCGCGCTCGATGTCGCGCACCGCGCGCAGGCGATGCCGTCGCAGCTTTCGGGCGGCGAGCAGCAGCGCGTTTCGATTGCGCGCGCGCTCATCAGTAAACCGCCGGTGATTCTCGCCGACGAACCGACGGCGCCCTTAGATAGCGTGCGCGCGCTTTCGGTCGTGCGCATCTTAAACGAAATGGCGGCGCGCTACGAAACGGCGATTATCGTCGTCACGCACGACGAGAAGATTATCCCGACATTTAAGCGTATCTATAATATTCGCGACGGGCGTACTTACGAAGAAAAAGGCGAAGGGAGAGATTTTTCTCCGCCACAGGGTGAGGTATTGACTCACCCTGTGGCAACGAAGAAAGCAAGGAGACAAAAATGACAACTGATAGAAAAAAAAAGCCGGTGCTGCGGTACATCCTCACTGGGGTTACGCTGGTCTTCGGCATTGCGACGATCAAATCGGGGGGCGACGTGCTGTTTTGGAATAGCGCCGCACGACAGAGCGCCGGGCATTTCGTACCGTTCGTCGTCTGGGCAAATTTTTTCTTGGGCTTTTTTTATATAGTGTGCGCGATATTGATCGTACTGCAACTCGCGGCAGCGCCGAAACTCGCTACTGCGATTCTTATCGCAACGCTCGCCGTATTCGCCGCGTTAGGTATCCACATTCTCATCGGTGGCGAATATGAGGCGCGCACTATTGCTGCAATGGCGTTTCGCACGGTCGTTTGGGGTGTGGTGGTAATGTTGCTCAGAAGGTGAAGTGTCCGCACCCGTGCTCGCTTGAAGTGGTCGACACAAAAAATATTGACACATTGTTCGAGTTCTGACGATGTTGCGCTGCACTACGCCATGAGGCCTTCTCGTGGCTGGGCAACCTTTCTGCATTTTAGGAGGATAAAATGAGTACAGAAAACTTGATTAAAATGAACATGCCGCAGGTTCGGCGGCCCAATTTTGGATTAGAAAACAATTTCAGTAAGTATTATGCTGACGGTAACCCGCTGTTATCGCACATTCTGAACAGCTTGCACATTGTTTTTCCCGAAGGTGAAAAATTATTTATCCGTTCGGTGAAATATTTTCAAGACCAAATCGAAGACCCGCAACTGAAAGCACGCGTCAAAGGTTTTATCGGTCAAGAAACGCAGCACATGGCGCAGCATGAAAAAATTTGGGACACGCTCGAAAGCCAAGGCGTCACCGCGCACGAATTCGATAAATGGTATTCGAAAAACGCCTATGAAACTGTCGAAGGGACTATTCGCAATGTGTTCGGCGAAGAAATTTACAAGCGCCTCGCACTTGCCGTCACCTGCGGTCTCGAACATTATACGGCGACGCTCGCCGAAGTTGCGATCGATCCCGAAATCAATGCATTACAGGGCTTCGATGAAAAAATGAAAGCGCTGCTCATGTGGCACGCCGCCGAAGAGATCGAGCACAAGGCCGTCGCGTTCGACGTCATGCAGGCGGTCGACGGTAGCCCGGTGACAAAAAGTGCGGGGATGCTCCTCGCGACATGGGCATTGCTCTATTACGGGGCGATTGGTTCGGTGAAATTTTTGCTCGAAGATAAAGAAGTCAAGCTGGCGGATCTCCCGCAGATATTCGCGCAGAAAGCGCCGCTATTGGCAAAGGCCGTCGGCACGATGCTGCCGAAGCTGTTGCAATATTTTCGCCCTGACTTTCACCCCAATCAGATGAACAACGATCATCTGGCGACCGAGTATTTTGACGCGAATCAAAAATATTTTCAGAAAGCGGGATAATCGAGGCAACCACCGATAGCGGTATAACCGCTTTCGGTGGTATTCGTTATGGAAATAGATAAGCGCGCTGCGAAGCTATTAAAGCTGCTCAAACGGCAAGCGCCGATGTGGAAACAGTCGCCGCAGCAGGTGCGCGCAATACTGCGTACGAATAAAAATCCGTTTGCGCCGCCGGCGCCCGAACTCAATTATACTTTCGATCATGTTGTCGTAACCGGCGACGCGCAATTATTGTTGCGCGAATATTCGTCCGTCGAAGCCGATGCGGTTTCGCCGTGTATTCTTTTTTTTCACGGCGGCGGATTCGTGATAGGCAGCGTCGATGAATACGACACAATCGCGGCTCAACTCGCGCACATGACCGGCGCGCGCGTTTTTTCGCTCGAATATCGGCTCGCGCCCGAAGTCAAATACCCGACGATGCACCGCGACGCTTATGCAGCGTACGAGTGGCTGCTCGAACACCGCTTCAGGTTGCATCTAACGAAAGTTGCGGTTTGTGGCGATAGCGCGGGCGGTAATCTCGCTGCGTCGCTTTGTCTTTATGCGCGCGACCACGGCATCGAGTCGCCGGCGCTACAAATGCTTTGGTACCCGATGACACACGGCGATAAAGAATTTCCATCGCGCGTCGAATTTGCAGACGATTACTATATCACCGCCGCAGACATGCGTTGGTTTGCCGAACAATTCTTAGAGAGTCCCGAGCAGATAAGCGATAAATATTTTGCGCCCGGGCTTGCGGCCGATTTAGGCGCTTTGCCGACAGCGCTGCTTTTAACGGCGGGGTTCGACGTGTTGCACGACGAAGGCGAGAGTTATGCGCGGCAACTCGAACAGGCGGCGGTTCGTGTCGAATACGAGTGCTACGCCGATATGTTTCACGGGTTTATTTCATTCGGCGGCGGCCTTCAACAAGGCATGGCTGCAATCGCCCACACCGCGTCTTTTTTCAGACACCATATTAAATAATTTAAAAATTTGCTAACTCGTGCTCGAACTGCGCGCGCACGCTCGCCATGAGCAAATCGATGTCGCGAAATTTCAACCCTTCGGTCGAAATCGCCGGGAGAATTTTTATGTGGTGCTTGCCGCCTTTGAGTATTCGCTTCTGCGTATCGAGCACGTGCTCCATCTGTTGGTTGACGATCGGTACAATCGGCGCACCGGCGGCGATTGCCATCGCAAACGCGCCCTTTTTAAATTCACCCAAACCTTCGCCCTTGCTGCGCGTGCCTTCGGGAAAAATCCAAATATTATTCTTATCGTCTTTAATTGCGCTGATCGCAGCTTTGAGAGCGCGTTTGGCGTCCGCGCTATCTTCGCGATCGACGAAAATTGTTCGCGAGGCTTTGAGCGTTATGCCAAAAAGCGGGACTTTCAGCATTTCTTTTTTTGCGACGACGACGCTTTTCCACGGGAAAATACCGCCGAGAAAAAATGCGTCTAAGTTGGATTGATGGTTGACGAGCAAGATTGCCGGCTGTTTCGGTAGATTCTCGCGGCCTGCGACTTTGATTTTGACGCCGAGAATGGGCATTCCCAGAATATTTAATCCACGCGCATAGAGCCAACCGCTGACGACGTGCCCCCAAGTAAAGAGGCTCACGATAAATGAAGTAACGGTGACGCATGCCGCCCATACAGAGAGTAACGCCATGCGCGATCGGTAGTTGAGTGCTGCAAAAAATGTCGCTTTTTTTTCTACGGTCGCCGTGGCGGCGCGTTGTGCTGCGCTCATGAGCGGAGGTACGCGGTGTGTTGCTGCTTGCATAGCTGTTGGATGCAATTATAGTAAATTCGGTTGCAATTATTTCGCCAGAAAAGCCGCATACAGCATTTCATTCAGCGTTGCCGAATCAAAATCGGCGCTGTTCGCCATGACGACAATCCAAGCCGACTGCTCGGGAAAAAAAGTTACCGCAGCGGTGAATCCCCCCCAAGTGCCTTCTTGATAATATTGCACGACGCCGTCGTCTTCGTAACGCTCGAAACCCAAGGCATACTGCGCGCTGCCGAGCGCATTATTGGCGGTAAAAATTTTTTCGCGCAGCGCGGGTGCCAGCAACGAGCCCTGCGAGAGCGCCGTGAACCAGCGGTCGAAATCGAGAATGCTCGCCATCACGCTACCGTCGCCCGCAATCGTATCGCATGCAGAAAACTCGACGAGCGTTGTCGCTTCGTTCGCGCCGTAGCCGAGCGTCGGTGAAGCGTCAAACTTTGCGCGCGTGGCAGGGGAAAGCACAAACGCCGACTGCATACCGAAAGGTTTAAATATTTTTTGTTCGACAAAATCGGCGAAGGGCATCGATGCCGCACGACTCACAATTGTGGCAAGCAACGCATAGTTCGTATTTGTAAAACGAAAGCGTTTACCGGGTGCAAAGAGCGGTGTCTTCGTTGTTTTCAAAAAATCGACGATGGCGGCGTTATCGAGCGGTTGTTCGCGATCGTCGCAAATTTGCTCGTAATCGGGCAGGCCGCTTTCATGATAGAGCAAATGGTGGATTGAGATACGCGACGTATACGGCGGTAGTTCGGGAATATATTTTCGAATAGAATCTGCCGCGCTCAACTTATTCGCGTCGATGAGCATGAGTACTGCGAGCGCGGTCGTCTGCTGTGCGACGATACCGATATTGAAAAGCGCTTCTTTTGTTAAAGGCGTACGAGTTTCGACAGCGGCAAAACCCGCAACGTCGTTATAGATAATTTTCCCAGAGCGCGAAACGAGCACGGCGATGCCGGGGCCCTCGGCGACAATAAACTTCTTGAGGGGAAACCCGGCATGGGGTGGGGCAATCTTGCGTGCAGGCGGGGCTGAAACGAGAGCAGTTGTCGAGAACGACCAAAAAATTATGCGCCATCGCGACACGCTGTACGCAGTTCTTTTTGTACTCAATCGGCAAAGTCGGTTATGCGGCAAATCGGGAACTCGCACTCGTGAGTTCTCGATTTGTCGTTTTCTGTAATTTTCCACTCTTTTTGACCGCCTGTCTCAAAACCGCATTGTGTCGCGTGCCGCGCCGTACGGATATCAAGAAAATCATGGTGATTGGTTCGGGGCCGATTGTCATCGGCCAAGCGTGCGAGTTCGACTATTCGGGAACCCAAGCCGTTAAAGCGTTAAAAAAAGAGGGCTATGAGGTAATCCTCATTAACTCTAACCCCGCAACGATTATGACCGACCCCGAGCTCGCGCACCGCGTCTATATTGAACCGATTACTCTGCCTTACCTCACGCGCATCATCGAAACCGAGCGCCCCGATGCGATCTTGCCGACGGTCGGCGGGCAAACGGCGTTGAACGCGGCGCTCTCGCTCGTACACGCAGGCGTGCTCGAAAAATATAACGTCGAGTTGATTGGCGCGAAAGAGCACGCGATTAAGAAAGCCGAAGACCGCAAGCTCTTCAAAGAAGCAATGGAGAAAATCGGCGCCGCGATGCCGCGTTCGGGAATCGCGAACACACTTGAAGAGGCGCTCGCGCTCATCGAGTCGATCGGGTTGCCCGCGATTCTGCGACCGTCGTTTACGTTGGGCGGCAGCGGCGGCGGCGTCTGCTATAACCGCGAAGAATATATCGCGATGGTGACGAAGGCTTTGACCGAAAGCCCGACGAGTCAAGTTTTGATCGACCAAAGTATTTTAGGCTGGAAAGAATACGAACTCGAAGTCATGCGCGACACCGCCGACAACGTCGTCATCATCTGCAGCATCGAAAATCTCGACCCGATGGGAGTACACACCGGCGACTCGATTACCGTCGCGCCACAGCAAACGCTATCGGACGTCGAGTACCAAAACATGCGCGACCTCGCGATTAAAATCATTCGCGAAATCGGCGTCGAAACGGGCGGCTCGAATATCCAATTTGCGGTGAACCCAAAAGACGGGCAAATTATGGTCGTCGAGATGAACCCGCGCGTGTCGCGCTCGTCGGCGTTGGCATCGAAAGCGACCGGGTTTCCGATTGCGAAAATCGCCGCGCTCTTGTCGGTGGGTTACACGCTCGACGAAATTGCAAACGACATTACGCAGAAGACGCCCGCGAGCTTCGAGCCGACGATCGATTATGTCGTGACGAAGATTCCGCGTTTTACTTTTGAAAAATTTCCCGAATCGTCGCGCCTCTTAGATACGCAGATGCGCTCGGTCGGCGAGGCGATGGCGATCGGGCGCACGTTTCCCGAATCATTTCAGAAAGCGATGCGTTCGCTCGAGATCGGGCGCTTCGGTTGGGGCGGCGACGGCAACCTCGACATGGCGCTCGAAATTTTGCGCGTCGGCGACGTAAGCGAGCAGCGCCGCTATCTGCTCGAAAAAATTACCGCGCCGACCGACAACCGCATCTTCTATTTGCGCGAAGCACTCGCGCGCGATTTTTCGATCGAAGACATTTACGCGAAGAATCTCATCGACCCGTGGTTTTTGACGCAGCTCAAGCGGATTACCGACTGCGAGAAATCTCTCATCGAAGAATACCGCGCGCATGGCGCGCTTGCGGCAGAGTCGCTACGCACGGCAAAGCAATTCGGTTTTCACGACCGCCAACTCGCGTACTGCAAATGCTACGGCACGGTGATGCGCTTTGCCGCCGAACTCGCTCCGCTCGAAGCGGGCTCTTCTGCGTTCATGGATAAAATGCACGAGCTGAATAAATTACTCGCTACAACCGAAAGCCAAATTACGAGCGAGCGCTTAGTTAAGCGGGAAATCCCCGTGTATAAGCGTGTCGACACCTGCGCCGCCGAATTTGCGTCGTTCACGCCGTACATGTATTCGACGTACGAAACCGAGAACGAGGCCGATGTCTCGGCGCGACAAAAAGTTTTGATCTTAGGCGGCGGCCCCAACCGCATCGGCCAAGGGATTGAGTTCGATTACTGTTGCTGCCACGCGAGCTACGCGCTGCAAGAAATCGGCGTCGAGAGTATCATGGTCAACTCGAACCCCGAAACGGTTTCGACCGACTACGACACGTCCGATCGTCTCTATTTCGAGCCGTTGACCGTCGAAGACGTAATGCACATCTATACGCAAGAGCAGGCGCGCGGCGAAGTCAAGGGTGTCATTTTGCAATTCGGCGGGCAGACGCCGCTGAAGCTTGCGAAGGCGTTGAGCGAACGCGGCGTAAAAATTTTAGGCACGAGTTTTGAAAGCATCGAACGCGCCGAAGACCGCAAGCTCTTTAACGAACTCATCGAAAAACTGAAACTCAAGCAGCCGCGCGGGCGTATGGCGGCGTCGCTCGAAGAGGCGCTCGCGGCGGCTGCCGACATCGGTTATCCTGTGCTCGCGCGGCCGTCGTTTGTTTTGGGCGGGCGCGCGATGCTCATCGTACACAACGAAGCGCAGCTCAAGCACTATATGCAGACGAGCGTCGAGGTGAGCCGCGAACGACCTGTACTCATCGACGAATTTCTCTCGGGTGCGCTCGAGGTCGATGTCGATGCGATTTGCGATGGTAAAGACGTTTTCATCGCGGGCATTCTCGAACACGTCGAAGAAGCGGGTGTGCATTCGGGCGACAGCGCGTGCATTCTGCCGACGAAACACATTCCCGAAACGACGCTCGCCGAACTACGCCGCATCACGCGCGCGATTGCGTTAGAGCTGGGTGTCGTCGGTTGCATCAATATTCAGTTTGCGATTCTGCCTACAGGTGTGGATTCCCAAGGGGGTGGCTTCGCCACCCCCTTGGGAAATAATTTGAACCCGGCCTCGCCAGAGGCCGGTATCTTTGTGCTCGAAGTGAACCCGCGTGCGTCGCGGACGGTGCCTTTCATCTCGAAGGCGATTCGCGTGCCGCTTGCAAAAGTCGCGACGAAAGTGATGCTCGGGCAATCGCTTGTGGCGCAAGGTTATACGAAAGAAATTTTACCCGAGCTCTATCATGTCAAAGAAGTCGTGTTGCCTTTCAAAAAATTTGCGGGCGTCGATACGATCTTGGGCCCCGAAATGAAATCGACGGGCGAAGTGATGGGTATCGGCAAAACCGTCGCCGAGGCGTTCTACAAAGCGCAGATTGCCGCCGGGCAGAAACTTCCCGACAAAGGAAAAATTTTCGTCTCGGTGAACGACGCCTCGAAAGCGCCGCTTATACCAGCGCTTGCGGCGGCGGCGAAAGCCGGCTATACGATTGTCGCGACCGTCGGCACGGCGCAAGAGCTTGCGACCGCCGGCGTTCAAAGCGAGCGTGTGAACAAAGTTCACGAAGGCCGCCCACACATCGTCGATAGCGTCAAATCGGGGGATATCCAACTCATCGTCAATATACCGACCGACGTGAAGACCCGGAACGACGCCCTGGAGATTCGTCTCGCGGCGTTGCAATATTCGATACCCTATTTCACGACACTTGAAGCGGCGCGCGAGGCGCTCTTTGGTCTTGTCGAGATGCGGGGGCAGCGCGAGCAGATTTACGCGCTGTGATTCGGCGCCAAGGTGACTGGGTGGGAACTGCGAAGCAAAATAAACGCAGCAACTTTTTTTGACGCATGTTGCGCACAGCAGTTCACGGCAGTCACCAAACGCCTATAAAGATATAAATATCTACTATTCGGCATAGCCGGTGTTCGCAATTTGACGAAAATCATTTTTGGTGGATTATGCATGCTATATTAAAGAGGCTTCTCAATGCCTCAATTGCGACAAAATTTATCGGCTTTTCGGCGACGCTGTTGCTGATTGTCGTTTCTGGCGGTAGCCTTGGTTTGATGTTGCTGCAAAAAAAGGCTGCGGTTCATGAAGCGAGCCTCTTTGCCGATGGCATAGAAAAAATGGCGTTGAGCGGGTTAACGACATTGATGATGACCGGGCAAATGCAGCATCGCGCGCTTTTGCTCGACCAAATTAACGAGTCGGGTATTGTCAGCGATTTGCGGATAATTCGCGGCCCGAAAGTTGTATCCGTTTTTGGCGAGGGTCGAGTTCATGAAAAAATTAGCACAGATATAGAACGAAAAGTTTTGGAATCAGGCGAAGCGTATTTTAACGAGGGCAATAATTCCGCATTGCGTATCGTCAAGCCGATACGCGCGCAGAGTAATTATTTAGGAAAAAATTGCCTAGGTTGTCATCAAGCGAGCGAGAACGAGATTTTAGGCGCCATCACGATGAAAATTTCGCTTTCTGAAATAGAAAAAGAATCTCGCACGCTTTCGTTCAATATTTTTGCGGTTGGTATGTTTCTCGTTTTTTTCTTGATTGCAGCGCTTTTTCTGCTTTCACGTTTCATAATTCATAATCCGCTCGAAAAACTACTCGAATTGTTTCAACGCTTACAGAATAAAGATTACACGCATAAAATCGTTCCGCAATATCGCGATGAAGTTGGCAGGCTGAGCGAAGGAGTAACCGCTTTCTTACAGCACTCGATTGAGTTATTGACTAAATTGAGTAAGATTGGCGGTCAATTGTCGTTGCTGGCGGGAA
Source organism: Spirochaetota bacterium (assembly GCA_018240245.1). GTDB lineage: Bacteria > Spirochaetota > Leptospiria > Turneriellales > Turneriellaceae > Turneriella. The sequence continues at coordinate 44,652 of JAFEGD010000063.1, forward strand.
AAAACCGTGAGGCTTCGGAGACATTCGTGCAATTGGCACAAAACCAATCATTGGTTATTGCTACGACTTCGGCTGCCGTACAAGAAATGAATGCGTCGCTTAAGTTAGAAAAAGAAGAGCTCACAGAATTTATGGATCGAGTCGTGCGCGTGTCGGTATATGCCGACGCATGGGGCGCCACTTACAAGCACTCTTATCAATCCGAAACGGCGTTTGTAAACGAATTAGAAACTAACGGTCGTAAACTGCGCAAAGCGTACAAAGTACTATTAGAAACATCGACGGACTTAAGTAATCTACTCGAAGAAAAAATTACCGATCGCGAAAAACGATCAGCGTTGGGCGTTCATGCTGCGTTGATAAAGTTGAAAGAAGTTCGCTTGTATCTGCACGACGGAATTCTCGGCTATATCCGCTCGAAAGAATCGATTGGAAAATCGCGCGAAATTTTGCAAAGTGTCAGCGAAAAGATTGAAGATAATGAGACCGATATCCAGAAAATCGAGGAAATACACGGACAAATAATCGCGCAATTTGCGACGCAGACAGACACAAGCGGGGAAATTAGCGATGCGCTCAGCAAATTAGCTGGCGAGGCGACAAGCGTATCGGCATCGGCGGCAGAGCTTGCTCAGGTTTCGCACGAAGCTTCGCGCTTAGCCGTACTCTTAAAAGATTTGCTCAACGAATTCAAACTGCCGTGACATAGCGATGCGCGTAACTATAAAAATAATTTTTTTTGCGCTATTGCAAATTGTACCAATTATTTTATATTCCGAGCAGCTTTTTGGCCAACGACCTATAGGACTATTTGTTTTATTGGGCTTTGCTACGTGCATAACTGCGGCATATACTACATTCATCATAACTTTTTTTCTGCAGGCACTCGGTAGCGGTGTCGTATTGTTGCTGTACGCTTATCAAATAAAATTCTTAACGCTCGATCTATGGCTACACGGCGGCACCGAATTCTTGATTTTTCTCTGCAGCGTCTACATAACTTCAATACGCACCGAACGCGCTGACATCAGAAACGAGTTAAAAATCACCGATACGTTACTAAAAAATCTCGAAGGTGAAAAATTAAATCAAGTAAAGAAGATGTTGGAAATCAAACGGCCTGCATACTATGAAGAATTGACAATCCTATTCTCCGATATTCGTAATTTCACTTCTCTATCCGAAGTGTTGCCCGCCGATAAAGTTTATTCACTTCTCAACGAATATTATGCCGGAATCGTGGACATCGTTGCCGAATGCGGCGGTGTTATCGACAAATTTCTCGGCGATGGCATTATGGTCGTCTTCGGTCTGAACGGTCAGAGCGATATTGCGCCCGAAGCGGCGATTCGTTGCGCCGTTAAGATGCGACAGTATCAACAGCTCGCGCAAAAAAACGATTTGCCGGGGGGGATTACTCTCTCTGCCGGTATCGGCATCGCTACGGGGAGAGTAATGGTCGGGTTAGTCGGTTCTTCCGAGCGTTTCGAGTGGACGGTGCTCGGCGACCCCGTCAACTTGGCGGCACGACTTGAGCGAATGACGCGCACGATTCCAACGAACATTCTAATCTCCGAAAGCACGTGGGTGCAGGTTCGCGAAAAACCGGGAATGCTAACCCGCATAGTTGCCTATCTTGCGGTGCGCGGGCGTTTTACAGAAGAGGCAGTTATTGAAGTATTTAACGCCGACACGCCGAGTTTAGCAGCACAAAAGTTAAAAAATCTCTACCGGTTTGAAAATGCGCTACGAATGTACAAGCTCGGCTATGAAGACGCGACCGACAGCGTCTTTCGTCAAATTACAAAGGAGTGCCCCGAAGACGCAGTCGCGCACTTTTACGCCGAACAGAAGATAATCGATTTTTCTCATTAGTAGAAGTGGAAGCGCGTTCGCAAATTTCAAAAAACTGAGGCTCACCGCGTGGCGCGGTGCCATTCTTTTTCGTAGTAGTGCACGAGATTTTGCGTCATCAAGGTTTGTATCTCGGTTTTAATCGGCGCCATATCGCTTGGGAAATACGCCATACTCTGCAAAATATCGCGGTTCAAAAATCGTAGCCGATTACCGATACGGAGTTGACTCGGCATGCTAAGCGGATAATCCGCAAATGCAACAAACCCCCATTCGCCAAAGCTCGGCACGTATGTGTGGTACGGCAGCGTCTTGAAGCCCTGCGCGGCAATCGTGTTGTGAATGCACCAGAATGCCGAACGCGCGACGAAGGGCGACGTCGATTGCGTCACCGCCACCGCGCCGGGTGCCATCGCGCGGCGCAGGCGGCTGAAAAAAATATCAGAGTATAACTTGCCGATCGCAAAATTTCCCGGATCGGGAAAATCTAAGACGACGACATCGTATTGGAGCTTTGGTTTTTGAATGTAAAGAAAAGCGTCTTCATGGTACACGTACACGCGCGGGTCGTGCAGAGCATTGGCGTTCAATGTTCTGAGCCAAACGTGATTTTTTGCGAGCGCCGTCACTGCCGGGTCGATGTCGACCAAATCGATGCGTTCGATATTTTCATAGCGCAAGAACTCGCGTACCGCCAAGCCATCCCCGCCGCCCATAATAAGAATTTTGAGTGCGTGCTCGGCAGTATGATTTTTATCGAAGTGCAATTGTGTCGGCACATGCACGAGCGCCTCGTGGTATCGATATTCGTCGAAGCTGTTAAATTGTAGGTTATTGTTTAAGAATAACGAAAAATATTCGTGCCACGATGTAATAACTATTTTCTGGTAATGCGATTGCTCCGAATAAACGACGGGGTCGGTATGCAGTTCGTGGTCGAGATACGATTGTAGGGGCTTCGAATAAACAAGCGCTAACGTAAGAGCGCAGAGAACCGCGCAAGCCTTGAGCAAACTCGCTCGTACCCGAATTTGCTTCTGGAAAATATAGATTGCAACGAACGCGACGACGACGTTGAAAAAACCGGCGATAAGCGACGCGCGCACGAGTCCCACTTCGGGTCGCAACAATAAAATCGGAAAACTCACCGCCGCGACAAGGCCGCCGATATAGTCTAAAGAAAGCACGCGCGCGACTAAGTCGCGAAAGTGCATGCGGTCTTTCAAAATTCTGAGCAGTAGCGGAATTTCTAAACCCACCAACGTACCGATCGCAATGAGAAGCGTATAGAGCAGGTATTCGTAATGCTCGGTAAACGTGAACAAAAAGAAAAGCAAAGGCGCAGACATGCCGCCGAAAAATGCCAGCGCAACTTCGAGTTCGATAAATTTTTCGATCAACTTGCTGTGTGTGCCGCCCGTAGCTGCGGCGTCGAGCATGCGCGCTTTTCCTGTCGGCGCATCGGCGACGATAAATTTACTGAGGTACGAACCGATACCCATCGCGAACAGATACACGCCAATCGTACGCGAAAACTGCGTCACGCTATCGCCTAATAGATAGCTCGAAACAGTGCCGGCAATCAGTTCGTAAACGAGACCGCACGCCGCAATAATAAAGGCAGAAAAAAGTAAGAGCGAACTTTTTAACCGCGCGCCTTTTTCTGCAGGGCTAATTCTAATGACACTCGCCATGCGTTAGAAGCGACCCAATTGCCGCATCAATTCGAGTTCACCGATATCGATTTTGCTGCGGCGCGCGATTTCGTCGAGCGGAATATTATTTTCTGTGAGAGTACGCAACGCTTGTTTGCGAAAATTGACGTCGGTTGTGAGCGAGTCGATCAAGAAATTCACCATTTGTTTATCCAATTCTTTCACAGCGAGCGTGTTGCGCGTCACTGTTGCAGCGCCGATCGACACAGCGTCGCCGGTGCGATAAAATTCGGCGCGCGCCTCGACTTCGGCCCTTTCGCGCTCGGCCTTTTTTTCGGCCTTGATTTGTTCGGCGCGGCGCAATACTTCGGCAAAATCGGCAACGCCCTTGGGCGGGGTTGCAGGCGGCACGGTTTGTATTTTTTGTACCGGAGCCTCTGGCGGTTTTTGTGCGGCCGTTTCGCCTCCGAAAAGTACACGACTCGCAGACTTACCCAAGTTCGCGAGAAGCTTACTCACCGCAGATTCGGTTTCAGCATTTTTTAGCCCTCCTTGCTCGACCGATTTCGGGGTAACGCTCGCCGCAGTTGTGGTGCGTGAAAGATTGACTTGATCTTGCAGAAAAATATCTTTCATCAATTCTTCGGCGATGGCAACGTCGTTATCGATTTCAATTACAGCGTCGGTGACAACTTGCGTATTGCTCTCGGCGATAATTTTAATCGGCGTAGCCGGGGTAGGATTGACTGCGTGCTGAATCGGCCTTTGCTGCAGTGTAATATTTTTTCGATTCACTTGTGTTTTTGCGCCAGAGGGGAGCACTATTTTTTTTGAACTCGACGCAGTACTCGTGCGTTTTCTATTCTGGTCGACCACGGGAATAGCCTTGGAGTTATTTTTTAATCCACCTTTTTGCTTTTGAGTGCTGCTCGAAGTCGATTTGCTCTTGCTTTCTAAAATCGCAGGGTCGGTCGCTTTCAAGCTTTCGAGCAATTCGCGCTCGCTCGCTGCGTCGTACGATTTTGTCGCCGCTTCGTTGCGCTCGACGAGCACGCGAAAGCGTTGGATACGATTCTCGAAGAGCGCGGCGTAGCCTTCCATCTCGCGGTAAAATTCTTGCATGTCGGCGTGGATGCGTGTCTTGTAAAACTCTTTGATCTGTAAGTCGACTTGTCGAGAAATCTTCAGCGACAAGAGCACGTATAAGAGCGCCGTCATGCAGACGAAGAGCAAAATCGCGAGGCCGATTTCCATGGATGCGCATGCCAGAGCGCAGCACGCCGTCAAGAATTATGTCGCATCAAGGTGGTCTATTGATACGCCCATGACTATCTTTTGCTGGACCGTCACCAATAACTCTCGATCGCAAAGCGATGGCAGGCCACGTCGCGCGCGAACGGCCACGGGCCGCCGTTGGTCGCGAAGATTTGGATTTGTTCGATAAAGCGTATGCCTTCCCACGTCAGTTGCGTATTCGTGATTGGGCGGTAGCTACGGTATCCCATAG
>JAFEGD010000064.1 GCA_018240245.1 Spirochaetota bacterium
AAGACGTGGTCGCTCCGACGATTACCGCGACATCGCCCGCAAACTCTGCCGGTGTCACATCGAGCGCGGTGAATTACACGCTCTCTGAAGACTGTAGCACCGCGCAGGTGACGTGGACGCGCACGGGTGGCACCGCCGACGGGACATCGCCGCACACGCGCACGCTTGTGGGCGCAGAACTCAATGCAGGCGTACATACGAGTATTACGTTTGGTAGCAACCCGTTGGTCGGTGCCGCAATCTATACCATTGCGTGGGATTGCAGCGATGCTGCGGGTAATGCCGCGACGACGGTGACTGCAACGGGCGTCACGTATAGCGACGGGCCGCCGGTGATTACGAGTGCATTGGCATTAGATACCAATTACAACGGTAAAATTGATACGTACCAAGTGACATTCAACAAAAATATCCAAGACAATAGTTTTCCGGGGTATGTTGCGAATTCTTTGGGGAACGCGCAAACAGACTGGCTCGTAGCCGGTTACACGAACGTGCGCTTGCTAAACGGCACTGCAGTTACGTTCGCGACCGACACAGCGAACGACTCGGTAATCTATATTCGTTTTAACGAAAATGTGCTCGCGTGCGACGCCGCGACGCAAACGGGTTGCGATACCGACGCGAAACCCGACTTAACAACGAGTGCAACACCGGGAGTTTCAGACGGTGTGCAGACGCTCGCACAAGTGGGTGTGGCGACTGTGACCGAAGCCGACGGTGCGGCGCCTGTCACTGTGCGCGCGCTTTCGCTCGGACCGACAGCGCTCGACGTGACATTCAGCGAACCCATTAACGCGACACAGGCAAACGTCGCGGCAAACTATGCGCTGACGGGCGGGCTTTCCGTGAGCGCGGCCGCGCGCGACGGTGTAAATTTTCGTATCCTGCATTTGACGACGAGTGCGCAGACAGGCGGTACGAGCTATACGCTCACTGTCAACACGACGCTACGCGACGCGGTCAATATCAACCTCATCACCAACACAAATCCGACAACGGGTTTACCTGCGAACCAAGCGCAGTTTAACGGCGTCGATAAACCGGTAGTCGTCGGTATTACGACCAAATCGGCGACGACGCTCTTAATTGAAATTAACGAGTCGATCGTCGAAGCATCGGCGATTTGTGCGAACCAAACCGCGTGTTCGAGTATCTACACGAACTTGGCGCTGCCGGTCTTGTCTGCGGTCGCCGCCAATGCGTCGGGTACGGCGACACCGGGCAACTCGAAATATTTCTTGCTCACGGTAAACGCGATGATCGAAGGCCAAGCGTACACGACAACGGTGACGCAGAACACAATGACCTCGGTCGCGACGGGGCAGAAGATGGGTAATGCAAATAATGCGGCGACATTTAACGGCGATGGCAAGCCAGCGGCAACGATCAGCTCAGATACCGCGTCGCAGTGCCCGACGCCGACAAATTTACCGCCGTCTGCGCCAGCCAGACAGCGTCTTATCGTGCAATACGATCAAGCGGTTGATTCTTCTGCAACGACGGCGGCAAACTATACGATACCCGCTGCGGCAGCAGGTGGCTGCGTGCAGCCTGCGTGTTCTTCAGGACTCAACCAAACCGCGAGCACAGTAACATCTATGGGTGGGAACAAGTATGCTGTTGATTGGCCGACGGCTTTCGACACAGCAGGCACGCCACCGAACGGCAATATTTACCTACTCAATGTAGCGAACGTTAAAGATATGAACGGCAACACAGTCGCGACGCCGACGACTGCGCAGTTTCAATGCGGTAACGATAATACGCCGCCGATGCTCTCGTCGGTAACTGTCGTTTCGGCAAGCAACGCGGCGGTAGTTGTTCTTTTGACCTTCAGCGAAGCTGTCGATAACGTGACAGCAAACACCGTAACCAACTACCGCTACGACACGACGGCGTATGGGACGAATGTGACAACCGCAGCGCGGCAGTCGAACCAAGCACAAGTGCTGGTGACGTTTACCCCGGGTACCGCACTTTCTAACGGCGGTCATCAGATGCGCGTGATTAACGTCAAAGACCAATCGGCGAACACGATTACCGATGACGGCGTCAATAACGTGCAACCGTTTATTGTGAACGCACCGACGGGGTTCACTGGTGGCCCGATATTTGAAGACCCGTTTGCCGACGGCACCCCAGCGGGACAAATTGTGCGCTATAACAACAAACTACTGCTCGGATGGAATAACGGTTCGTCGCAACTTTTCGAGATGAACAATGGTCTGACGACTGCGCAGACGATTATCTTAGATGTCGACGGTAACCCGACCATGCCGTATACGGCGTTATCTAGTTGGGCAAGCGGTGGCGGAGCGAGTGAGACCGATGGCGGCAGTGGTACGATTACCGGCATCGATGCGATTGCATCGGCGTGCGCGCGTACCGCGACCGCGACAGGCAGTTGGAAAGCTTCGCTCACAGGCGCGGCGTGTACCGCGCAAAATGGCGTCGAGTACCTGCTGATGGGCGGCTTTAATAGTACAGGGTATTACAAGAGCTATTTTACAACGACCGATACCAGTAACACGACGACGCACTTTACATTTAATCACCGCGTGCATCAGACCGATTCATCGAACACTTTTCGCTCGATGACGATGGTGGTGTTCAGCGATTGGCTCTATGTCGCTTCGCCGCACGTCGGTTTTTATGCACCGATGTTGGCGCGAATTTGTATTAACAAAGACGGTTGTAACGACGGCACAGCGCGGGCGTTTTGGGATGCAGTCCATGCGGGCAATGCGGGCAATGTCGGTTCGCCTGGCACCAATGGTTTGCTACCAATGCTATCAAAGTTTGGGACGCAAAGTAGTGCTAACACGGGGTCGTCACCGAATAGTTCTAATGGGAATTCGAATACGAATAACACCTTATCCATTGATACAATTTTTGAATACGATAACGATGGTGCGGGCGCGAACGTATCGCAACTCTACATGGCGAACGGTGGCAGGTTTGGGGGCACGGTCGGTTACGGCGTGGGTACTAGCCGAATAAACCTCGCAAACGGGGCTTCGACATTGGGTACCGATGGCGGCGTGATTCGTTCGCGGTTGGCGCGCTCGACCGCTACTCGTCCACCGGGTTGTGGTACAGCATACGGTTCTGCGCCGATAGCCAATGACGCAGCGACCTGTTTAACCAATGGGTTCGAGAATATTACACCGACGAACCAAGATTGGCTGGATTACATGTCGATTGCCTTGCCGTACCGTTCGGACGGCACAACCGATTGGTACGATATGCTCCCGTCGAACCGCATTATTCCCGCGATGAAAGCAGTGCCCTATATGCGCACGGCGCCCAACGGCGATCTTTATATGGTTCGCAATGCATGCGCGACCGCAATCATGCAAACAAAATGCATGGTCGGCGGCGGTGCGCCTTGTTTAGGTGCGGGGCCTGTGGCAGCACGCTTGAATGATCGCTTTAACGACAATTTTGCAACGGCAGCTACCGGTCGCCACCAGACATGCCCCCCGGGTTATGAAGTGCCGCAGCTCTGGGTTTTACCGGCAAAAGGCGCTTCGGGCACGGGTGGGGGCGGTGAAGGCGGTAATAACAATGCCGCCGATTGGAAGCTTGTCGCCGGTTCGTTATTCACTCCACCTGCGTTTGCGCAAGGTACGAACACAGTAACGCCGCGCACCGATGTGCTGCCGCAACGCAAGTCAACGACGCTGCGAGCTAATACAGGGACGTGCGGTTCATCGCCCAATAAATGCGAACGTAACGCACATTTGACGCTCATGGAATTTGTCGGCAATACCTTGTATCTGGGCTTCGATAACCAAGATTACGGCGCGAATGTTTGGCGGGTTGATTTCACTAATTCAAGTTGTACGGGGTCGTCTGACTGTATGACACCGGGTAAAATACCCGCTGAGACAAGTTTCGCAATCGTGAACAACGTCTTGGGGCTCGACGGCAGTTCGGTAAACCAACGCATCTTCAGTCACGTTGCCGTATCGGATGGTGGTACCGACTGGCTAATTCTTGTAACGCGCGACGGCTCTAATTCGATGAAGATTTACCGTACCGGCAATGGGCAGAATTAGGTAACGTATCGAGACAACGACACCTTATAAATTTAATTTTATTAATAGTTCTTCTCGCGACAATTTATGGTGGTTAGCGATGTTGCGTAGGATTGCGTTGAGTGTACCAATTTTTCGCGGTTTATGCGCGGGAATCGTTTCATGATGCTCACCATTCTCGTTTGTCGTTAGGCGAATATGTGAACCCGTTTGTCTTGTGATGTTATAGCCTAAACAACGTAACTTTTGCGCGAGTTCGACTCCATCGATATAGCGGAACAGTGCCATCTATATAATGGCTAAAGTTTCTTCTTTTGAATAATGTAGTCGAACAATGGTAGGTTCAGTGCCTTTATCAAAATGACATTGAACTGCATCGCGAATGGCCCCTTTCAATTCGGCCTCAGTTTCAGCTTGAGTGACAATGCAGTGCCCTATAGCGGATGCTGTAAAACCACTTGAATTCTCATCTTCGTGTACGAGAAAATGCAACTCCACAACGTTAATCGAACATAAGTCAAGCCCGGCGTCAATCGTAATTGTTTCTCTCTAAATTGCGGTACGCGCCTTTAAGAGTTGTTTTATCGACGACGTCGCCTTGTGCGGCGTCCATGTTCCAATTGAGTTTTTTTGTCCATTCGAACGGCTTTGGTTTCGGAATTTTTTTATCGGTCGGGATGATAATGCCCTCGCCGGCGTTGACGTTGACGTTGCTCGCAGTAGCAGAGTCGGTGACGTTGACCTTGCCTTCGTTGACGCATAGCCAGAGATCGGCTTTGGCGTTATCGCGCTCGCGCTTGCCGTAGGTAAAATAAAATTGCGTGCCGCGCACCGCCGCGACGATCGTCTGCGCGCGAATTTGAAACGTTTGGTTCGCCTCGCGGCGGTTGATTTTCGAGAAGACCGCGCCTTCGCTCACGTCGACGACAGTGGCGTTGCCGATCGATTGCAGCGTCACTTGCGAATGCGCCTTGAGCTTTAAAGTCGCTCCGGATTTTAAGTGTATGATCGCGGTGCTGTTCGCACCGGTGCGGATTTTATCGGCTTCGTCGAGCGCGGTTTTGGCAGCGGCTTTTTTCCAACCGCTGCCTTTGTCGATATCGACTCGGCCGATAACAAACGTCAGTTTGCCGCCTTCGGCAGAGAGTGCGGATATCGCAACGAGAGCCGCTGCGATCGACAACAACAATTTGCGGTTCATAGGAAGCTCCTTTTTGCCGGTACAGAAATTTTACGTAACCTGCTTTGGCCTCTTTTGATAGGCTGATATGCGACGGTCAACCATAATTATTTTTTAGCTTGTCAATATATATAGTCGGATATACTCCCCGAATGTTCGGTCGCAATATTCTCTCCCAAAACTCAATCCGCCTCTGCGTATTGCTTTTATTACTCGCGCCGATAACGCTCGTACACGCTTGGGATACCCCGGCTCCGCAAACACCCAAAGATACCGTCTTCTATAGCGGCAATGTGCGCGCAATGGTGCGCTATAAAGATTGGCTGCCGATGTTCGAATCGAACTATCGCCTCGAAGGGGCTGCGCAGGGTAACCCGCGCCCCGACGGAGTCGCACCGAACACAACGAATGCCGGTACCGCAGCGTTTGTGCAGCAGCCGTGGTATGCGATGATTGGGAGCTATTACAACATCTTTGATTTTCTTATGATCGGTGGCTTCTACAGTTATGGCGAGGGTGGGCGCCATCGCAACGATTGGATTAGCAGCGGTTGGAACTCGGCATCGACGTGGGATTGGTTTTGGCTGAACACGAATAATCGTGCCGAGCAGTCGGCAATTGCCGATATCACGCTACGCAAAAAAATACCGTTCTTGCCCGGCGACGGCTGGGTGTTTGAACTGAAGAACCGTGCCATTTATACTTGGTATACCGACGCGCGCTACTCGAATCGCGATAACTGGGGCGCGAGTACCGCGAACATTGCCGAAACGCAATATGTCGTGCGCCCGGGAATTCAATACTTTTGGCTCGACGGCGACCGCCCGTTCATGACGTTTTTTTTACAATACGAGGCGCACTTCGCGTTAGACTTCGGTACCCGCACACTCGTCGAAAGCTGGGGGTATCTCGGCTTTCTCTACAATATTACCGAACAGGTCGCGCTGGGGCTGAATATCGCGCGCGCTGAGTGGTGGTGGAGCACCTCGAACTCGATACAAAGTATTCGCCCTGCGGAGCAATGCTCGACTGTCGTCGGCGGTGCCGAAACGACGCAGTGCAACAGCATTAGTAACGTCGCATCGCAGCGCGCGTGGGTGTTCGGTTTTACGGCAATGCTGCGCATCGATCTCACCCCCGACGATTCTCCTTGACAATACATCGATATATTAATATATATCGATACATGAAAACATCCGACACCGCCGCTGGTTCAGCCATCGGGCAACTCCCCTATAAAGTTGCAGACATTAATCTCGCGGATTTTGGCCGCAAAGAACTCGACATCGCCGAGCATGAAATGCCGGGGCTAATGTCGCTCCGCAAAAAATATGGTTCAGAAAAGCCGCTCAAAGGCGCGAAGATCATGGGCTCTTTGCACATGACAATCCAAACCGGTGTCTTAATCGAAACCCTCAAAGCGCTCGGCGCCGATGTGCGTTGGTGCTCGTGCAATATTTTCTCGACACAAGACCACGCCGCCGCCGCGATTGCGAAAACCGGCACGCCGGTCTTTGCATGGAAAGGCGAGACGCTCGAAGAATATTGGTGGTGTACCGAAGAGGCGCTGACATGGCCCGACGGTTCTGGCCCCGACCTCATCGTCGACGACGGCGGCGATGCGACGCTACTCGTGCATTTAGGTACGCAAGCCGAGAAAGACGCGACGGTGCTCGATCAGAAAACCGACAATAAAGAATTTCAAATTATTTTGAACTTGCTCAAAAATTCTCTGAAGAATAACCATGGCAAGTGGACAAAAGTCGGTAAGGCGATTCGCGGCGTTTCTGAAGAGACAACGACCGGCGTGAAACGGCTTTACCAAATGCTCGAAAAAGGCGAGTTGCTTTTTCCGGCGATCAACGTCAACGACTCGGTGACAAAATCGAAGTTCGATAACCTTTACGGTTGCCGCGAGTCGCTCGCCGACGGTATCAAGCGCGCGACCGATGTCATGCTCGCGGGCAAAATTGCGCTCGTCGCGGGTTATGGAGACGTCGGTAAAGGTTCGGCGCAATCGCTCAGACAATTCGGTTGCCGTGTCATCATCACCGAGATCGATCCGATTTGCGCGCTGCAAGCGGCGATGGAAGGCTATACCGTGACGACGATTGAAGACGCGCTGCCGATCGCCGACATTTTTGTCACGACGACAGGCAACAAAGATATTATCACGATCGAGCATATTAAGAAAATGAAAGACCAAGCGATCGTCTGTAACATCGGCCACTTCGACAACGAAATTCAGGTGGATGCATTAGAGAATCTCGCGGGCGTCAAGAAGCTCAATATTAAGCCGCAGGTCGATAAGTATACGTTGCCGAGCGGTAATTCGATTTATCTCTTGGCCGAAGGCCGCCTCGTGAATTTGGGTTGTGGCACGGGGCATCCGTCGTTTGTGATGAGTAACTCGTTCACGAACCAAACGCTCGCGCAGTTAGATCTCTGGAAAAACCGTGAGAGCTACAACGTGGGCGTTTATCGTTTGCCCAAACATCTCGATGAAGAGGTCGCGCGGTTGCATCTCGAACGCATCGGCGTAAAACTCACCAAACTATCAAAAGAGCAGGCCGATTATATCGGGGTCGATGTTGCAGGCCCGTACAAGCCGGAGCACTACCGGTATTGATACCATGAAGGTCATTTTTCCTATTTTACTCGTGCTGGCTCTTGCCAGCACGAGTAAAATAAACTCGCAAAGTGCGCATAGTCGTTTGACCGACTCGAAACTCGTGAAGCGTTTCGATGCGCTTTCGCACAAACTCATGTGTACGTGCGGGTGCAATATGCCGCTCAGAAATTGTAACCATACCGGACATTGCAATGCGTGGCCGGCGCGCGACGCGCTCGATAAACTGCTCTTGGCGGGTTTCAGCGATACGCAAATTTTAGACGGCTTCAAGAACGGCTTCGGTAATATCGCCGATAAGAGCGATTTTTTTTCGATGGCGAAACGCGAAGACTATGCGTATATGTTGCCGCAGTTTCGCGACGGCTTCGGTTCAAAAATATTTAGCGCACCCGAGAGTAATTATCTTGCAGTCTTTACGGTATTAGGCTTCATACTCTGCGCGGGTGTTGTCGCGTTATTTATCCGCGCGCGGCGTAAGCGCAAAGCAATACCTGAAACAGTTGTGCTCGACGAAAGTAAACGGCAAGCACTGTTGCAGCGCATCTCGCATTCGGATTGAGGCTCGATTAAACTCGACGAGCGTTAGCCGTTACCGGCACGATTCTTTATAGATAATTACCCAGGGCCGCTCTTGAATGCATTTCAAGAACGAGCGGCTATATTCGCTGGTTAAGCGAATATTCTCGCGCAGCTGTTTGCTGTCTTTATTGAAGCGGCCAAGACTGCCGCGCCTATTTACCAGTGCTTTTTCTAAAAGCTCAAGCTGCTGCGCCATCGTCGATGAGTTCGCAACGAGTTGCGTTAGGCTCTGCTGCTGCGCCGAAAGAATTTCTTCGCTGTTGTGCGCAATTGTCGAGATGTTCGTTTTGAGCACGTCGAATTGGCCGGATATCGTATTAAAATAATTTTTTGCTCCCGAAAGAGTCGCATCGAGATCGGCGCGATTTTCTTCGCGAATCGCGTCGAGATTCGAACGCAACACGGCGGCCTTGGAGAAAATCTGCTCGGCGACCTCGCCCGCGCTCTTGCCCTCGAACCAACTCGAGAACGAGAGCATCATTTGTTCGAATGAGGGCGGTGAAATACCGCGCACAATCTGCCCGGGTTGAATAAGTTGTTCGTTGGGTTTAGGGCTATTGAATTGCACGTTGATATATTTCTGTCCCATCAGGTTATTGCTGAAAATCGCGATTTGCGTTTCTTTGGTATCAGGCATCGCATTCAATAGAGAGTTGTCGAGATAGAGACGCACATACGTCTGTCGGTCGCGCTGAAAAATATCTTGTACGTAGCCGACTTGCTTGCCGCCCGCCAAAAGCACGCGCGCGCTGCGCGTCAAATTACTCAAGAACGAAAACGCCACGTCGATGGTGAAGCCAGAACGTGCGGTGTGGATGCGCGCGCCGACGATCGAGCCGATAATAATCGTCAGAAAAACGACGAGCACAAACGCACCCGCCTTGACCGCACGCCGCCGCGTCGCGTCCATCGATTGCAAAAGCGAAAGCCGAGGCATAACCGGCATTTCGCTAATTTCCTTTGTTCAAAAAGAGCGACGGATTTTCTTCGAGTTTGCGAAAGAGCTCGCGCGCGTGGTACGCCGCTTCGTTGGCGTTTTTATAGAGCTCTTCGTCTTGAATCAGTTTACCGACCGAACCGCGCCCCGAGTTGACGCGCTGCGTGATAAGATTTAAGTCGCGCGAAATTTTCGACATGTTTTCGAGCATGATCTGAATATCTTGTTTGTTTTGGTTCGAGATGTCGGTAAAATTTTTCGAGAGTATATTGAGTTTTTGCATGAGCGTGTCGAGCTGCGCCGAGAGCGACGTGAACGATTCGCGCGCCTGCTTGATTGTGTGGCGAATATCTCCCCGGTTCTCGTTGACGATACCGTTGAGGTTGGCAAGAAACGTTTCGGTTTCTTTCATGATTTCGGCGAGCACTTGGCCGCCGTTTTTACCGTCGAACCAACTCGAAAAAGCCATCATCATCTGGTCGACCGAAGGCGGGTCGACGCCCACCCATTCGTCGCCGTCTTGAAAATATACTTCGGACGGTTTTGCTTCGGGAATCGTAATGTTCACATATTTTTGCCCCATGAGGCCGGTCGTATAAATCGCAAATACGGTCTCGGCGCGTTTGGGAAGTTTTCCGCGCAGATCTTTATTCATATAAATCTGCACGTACGTTTTGAGATCCTGCTGGTAGATTTTTTCGACAAACCCGACGGGGAGGCCACCCGAAATACGCACCGGCGCGCCTTGCGATAAATTATTCAGAAAACGAAAACGCAAGTTGAGGCGCACACCTTCGCCCGAAACCTGCCAGCGCCCCAATACCGCAAGGAGTGCGACAAAAGTTGCGAGCGAGACACAGGTCATGATACCGACGGTGATGCGGCTGCGGCGTTCTTTATCCATGTTCTTATAAGATAGGGATTGGCCCCACAGACGAACCGTCAACGAATTGCCTAATCACCGGGTCGTCGGATTTTCTGAAATCGTCGGGGGTGCCGACAAAACGGAAAACGCCGTCGTAGAGCATCGCGACGCGGTGCGCCGTGCGAAATACCGACTGCATGTCGTGCGAGATGACGATCGAGGTGACGCCTGTTTTAGCGTTAAGGGATTGAATAAGATCGTCTACCGCTGCCCCGAGAATCGGGTCAACGCCCGTTGTCGGCTCGTCGTAGAGAACAATTTCGGGGTTCAAGGCAATCGCGCGCGCAAGGCCGACGCGCTTTTGCATGCCGCCCGAAAGCGCCGAGGGGTTAATCTGCTCGACGCCGCGTAAGCCGACCATCGCGAGTTTTTCGCGGACAAGTTCGGCGATTTCTTTTTCTGTCATTTCTGTAAAGCGGCGCGGCGCAAACGCGACATTTTCGTAGACCGACATCGAATCGAAGAGCGCCGCCATTTGAAAAAGCACTCCCATTTTTTTGCGGAGCGCGTTCAGTTCATTGTCTGAAATCGTATGCACGTCGCTGCCGTCGATGACGACACGACCGGAGTCGGGTTTCATGAGGCCGGTAATATTTTTCAGCGTGACCGATTTTCCCGAACCGCTCTTACCTATAATGTAGATGATTTCGCCGCGCTGAATTTCAAGATTAACGCCGCGCAGAATGTGCTTCGACCCGAAACTTTTCACGAGATTATCTAAACGTACGTGAACCTCGCTCATCTTTTTATTTCGCCGTGTCCGCCGTGCTCTCTGTGGTTCAATTTTCGCAAGACTATAAACCGAATAATTGAAAAATATACGTGATAAAATAATCGGAGACGATAATCAGCATGAACGAAAAGACGACCGCCTGAATCGTCGCTTGCCCGACACCCTCGGCGCCCCCGCGCGCACGAAAACCGGAGAAGCACGAAATGAGCGCAATCTCGGCGCCGAAGAAAAACGTCTTGCCCACGCCCGAGATAAGATCGCGGCTGCGCACAAGCGTGCGCGCCGAATCGAAATAGAGGTTGTACGGTATATCGAGGCTGATGTTCGAGATGAGCGCGCCGCCGAAAACGCCGACAACAATCGCCATCACCGTAATCATCGGAATGCACACGAGCGCCGCGACAAAGCGCGGCACGGCGAGATAGTGCACCGGGTTCGTTGCGAGCGTCGACAAGGCGTCGATCTGCTCGGTGACTTTCATCGTGCCGACCTCGGCGGCGATCGACGAGCCGACGCGCCCAGCCAAAAGCACGGCGGTCAATACCGGCGCAAGTTCGCGCACCATCGCGAGCGAAATGCCGCCGCCCATAAAAGTTGAGATACCTTGAATTTGCTGCTCCATCGGGCCGCCGAGCTGCAACGCCATTACCATGCCGACGAAGAACGAACTCACGACACCGACGGGTATCGATTTGACGCCGATCTCGCTCATTTGGTAGATGAGATTGCGAAAATCGTAAGGGGGAGTAAAAACGTAGCGAAACGTTTGCCCCGCGAAAATGGCGAATGCACCGACCGCTTCGAGAAGAGAAATAACGCCGCCGCCGATTCTTTCAAAAAGAGAAAAGAGCTTCATGCTTTGTGCCGCCATCTGTCGTTCGTCTCGATCGCATCGAGAAGCCATTTTTTGTTTTGTAGCGTTAGCGTCGATGTAAAGCCGATTCCCATGCAGTCACGCTTTAGTGACTAGGCGGGAACTTCTGAGCGCAACTTTTTTCGGCGCACGTCGTACTAATTTGCCAAAACCAGCCCGCAAATCGCCGACGATTTGCTATGCGAAACGCCGAAGACGGCTTGATTTTGGCAAATTTTCTGGCGAAACGCACAACATGCGCCAAAAAAAGTTGCTGCGTTTATTTTGCTTCGCAGTTCCCGCCCAGTCACTTTAATGTTCCTGCGCACGCTCTTCTTTGGCGGTGCAGAATTCGATCGTGCTATGGTGGATAGATTGCGCTTCGGCAAGACTGCGAATCTGTCGTTTGATTTTCTTGAGCCCTTGGAACGTGATGCTTTCTGAAACGATTACTTGCAGCGTCAGCACATGGTTTGCGCCGTCGAGCGTCCATAAGTGCAGATCGTCGACTGCCTTGACGTGTTTCAAGGCATGAATCGATTTTTCGAGTTCTGCGAGATGAATGTGATTCGGGACTTCCATAAGCAGAATCTTGACGACGCCGCGCACATTGCGAAAAACATTCACGAGAATATAAACCGCAATCGCGAGTGAAATCAACGGGTCTAAAAACGGCAAATTAAAATAAATCATAAAAATACTACTGATAAAGACGGCAATCCACCCCAAGACATCTTCGAGCAGGTGCAAATACACCGCGCGTTCGTTGTGCGAATGCCCGCGCTTTACTCTAATCGCAGCGAAGCCATTTACGGCAATGCCGAGAATGGCAAGCACGAACATACCTTTCGCGTTCGCCGCTTCGGGGTGCATGAGGCGTTCGAGCGATTCGCGAATGACCAGCGCAACGCCGACGAGGAGAACCGCCGAAACCACAAGCGCGCCCAAAAGCGAAAAGCGCCGATAGCCGTAAGAGTAAAAATGGTCGCGCGGCCTTTTCGATATTTTTTGTAGATACCACGCCGCGCCGAGCGAAAACGCATCGCCGAAGTCGTGCAGCGCATCGGAAAGAATGGCAACGCTATTGGTGTAGATGCCGCCGAAGAGCTCGATAACGGCGAAGCCCAGATTGAGAACGAGCGCAAGGAAGATATTCTTTGCGGCCGCATCGTGTGCGTGATCGTGGTGCGAATGGTTGTGGCCCACGGTGCAAGGCTAAAGGTTTAGACGCCCGTGCACCTACATTTCCCTTTACCGCCTGTCAAAATCTCCTAATTTGATTAACGCGCCGCAAAGCGGCGCGTTAATATGCCTGAAATCCCCCGCTCGCACATCCGCAATTTTTCGATTATTGCGCATATCGACCACGGCAAGTCGACGCTCGCCGATCGGCTTTTAGCCTTGGGCAAACTCACCGACGAGCGCACCGGCAAAGACCAGATTTTAGATTCGATGGATATCGAGCGCGAGCGCGGTATCACGATCAAGAGCAACTCGGCGTCGTTCTACTGGAAAGGCGAGAACGGCGAGACCTATCTCTTCAACCTCATCGATACGCCGGGCCACGTCGATTTTACTTATGAAGTGTCGCGTTCACTTGCCGCATGCGAGGGCGTGCTGCTGCTGATCGACGCGACGCAGGGGGTGCAGGCGCAGACGCTCGCCAATTTTTATCTCGCGCTCGACGCCGACCTTTACATTTTACCTGTCATCAATAAAATCGATCTACCTTCGGCGGATATCGAAAAGACGAAAAAAATGATCGCCGATTCGTTGGGCTTGAATCCCGACGATGCGGTCGCCGTTTCGGGCAAATCGGGGCTGAATGTCGAAGCGCTGATGCAGGCGATCATCGACAAGATACCTGGCCCGACGCCTAAGGCAGCCGAGGGCTATCCGCATGCGCGCGCGCTCGTCTTCGATGCATACTTCGACACGTACCGCGGCGTCGTCGAAAAAATTCGCGTGTTCGACGGCGAGATCAAGAAGAACGACCAAATTTCTTTTATGCGCAAGGGCGGGGTACACAACGTCAATGAAATCGGCATCTCACAGTTGAAGCTTGTGCCGCAGCAAAGCCTCAAAGCGGGCGAGGTCGGCTACGTTGTGACCGGCATTAAGAATGTGGCGGATGTCATGCTGGGCGACACCATCACCCTTGCGGCAAACCCGGCTTCTGAACCGCTGTTCAAATATAAAGAAGTGAAGCCGATGGTTTTTTCGGGACTTTTTCCCGTGAACGGCGACGACTACCCGCTACTCAAAGAGTCGATGGATAAGCTTGCCTTGAACGACCCGGCGCTCATCTACGAACCCGAAAGTTCAGAGGCGCTCGGCTTCGGCTTTCGCGTCGGCTATCTTGGCCTCTTACACATGGAAATTGTGCAAGAACGCTTAGAGCGCGAATTCAATATCAATCTCTTAACGACCGCGCCGTCGGTCACATACCATATCTACTTTCAACATAAGCCGATGATGACCTTGAACAATCCGGCGGAGTTTCCCGACCCGGGTGAAATCGACCGCATCGAAGAGCCTTACGTCAAAGTCGCGATTATTTCTCCTTCAGAATACATGGGAGCGATTTTACAACTATTGGCCGACAAACGCGGCGAGAATGTTTCGATGAACTATCTCGACACGACGACGGTGCAGATTATTTATCTCGTCCCCTTGGCCGAAATGATTTTCGAATTTTACGATCGCTTAAAAAGCGTCTCGCGGGGCTATGCGAGCTTAGATTATGAATTCGCCGAGTATCGAAAAAGTACGCTGGTGAAGATGGATATTCTAGTGCATGGCAACCGTGTCGATGCGCTTTCGATGATCGTACACAAGAACGCCGCCGAGACGCGCGGGCGGCAGGTGATCGAGCAATTGAAAGAGCATATCTCGAAACACCAATTTCAGATTGCGATTCAGGCGGCGATCGGCGGCAAGGTCATCGCGCGCGAGACGATCAGCGCGCTCAGAAAAAACGTCACGGCAAAATGCTATGGCGGCGACATTTCGCGTAAGCGCAAACTCTTGGATAAACAGAAAGAGGGCAAGAAGCGCATGAAGATGATCGGCTCGGTCGAGATACCGCAAGAAGCGTTCTTGTCGGTCTTAAAAACAGGGGATTAACCACGGCGACACGGCGAACACGGCGGGTGAAAGTCTTGTCGCCGTGGTCTCCGTGTCCGCCGTGGTTTTAATAACTTCGGCTATTTGCTCGACGCGCCTCGGCATACTTCGACAAGCTCAGTGACCGATTTCGGCGATCAAGCGCCGCATAAATGTAAAAAATGATTTATT
>JAFEGD010000065.1 GCA_018240245.1 Spirochaetota bacterium
CGGCGGCGCAAAGCATGGTACTCTTAACCAGTACAAGCATCGACCTGCTTAAAGTTTCCCCCGGTCTAGTTTTCTGGACCGCGGTGACCTTTATTCTGGTATTAATCGTGCTCTGGCTATTCGCATGGAAGCCTATCATCAAAGGCCTCGATGCGCGTAACGACAAGATACAAGACGATCTCGACAGTTCGCGTAAATTGCGCGAGCAGGCCGAGTCGCTCATGGCAGACTATAAGAAAAATCTAGATGCCGCGAAAGATCAATCGCTCCACATTATCGAAGAAGGCAAAAAAGACGCTGAGTCGATTCGCCAGCGTATTTTGTCCGACGCTAAACGCGAGGCCGACGAGATTCACGAACGCGCAATCGCCGAAATCTCTCAAGCCAAAGCGAAAGCAGTCAAAGAGCTTGAAAAAGAAGTGATCGATCTCAGCGTGGCGATTATCTCGAAAGTTCTCGGTCGCGATGTCTCGAAAGAAGACCATCGCAATATTATTCTCAAAGAACTCGACCAGTTAAAAACCGGAAAATAATGATAGGTTCGGCGGCACATAACTACGCGCTTGCGCTTTCGCAGATTCCGGGGCTCGATCTTAAGACCGTCGAAGAAGAACTGCATCTCGTCCGTAACGCACTGCGCGAAGACGATCGATTTGCAATTTTTCTGGCATCGCCGCGTATCAGCACTGCGGCCAAGAAAAAAGCGCTGACCGCGATGCTTTCGGGTAAAGTGCAGAAAGCTGTGCTTAACCTTTGCCTTATCTTAACCGAGAAGCGCAAAACTGTTTTGCTATCGGCGATTTTTATCGCTTACCGCAAAGTTCTCGACGGCATTTTGGGCCGCACTTATATCGACGTAACTGTCGCTAAAGAAATCGCTCCCGGTGGGATTGACGAAGAGTTGAAACAGGCAATCGTCAAAAAAGTCGATTCGAATCGTCCCGCTTTCGGCCTCGTGGCGGGCAAAGCATTACAATACGATGTTAGCGTGAAATTGAATCCCGAATTACTTGCCGGTGTACGTGTGCGCGTCGCCGATTATATTTTCGACGGTACGGTAATGCGCAACTTGATCCATTGGCACGATGTAGCGATCGCTCATCCGATCGACGTCGCCAAAGCTATTGCAGAATGAAAGGAAACGTGAGGAAGCATGAAAATTAATACAGCGGAAATCGTCTCGATACTCAAAAGCGAAATTCAAAACTACGGGCAAACGCTCACTATCGACGAGGTCGGCCAGGTTCTTGAAGTTGGCGACGGTATCGCTCGCGTTTACGGTCTCTCGAACTGCCTCGCGGGTGAGATGCTCGAGTTTGAAAACGGTATTATGGGGCTCGCGCTGAACCTCGAAGAAAATTCGGTGGGCGTGGTTATTCTCGGCAATTATCTGCATATCAAAGAAGGGTTCTCTATCAAGCGCACCGGTAAGATTCTGCAAGTTCCCGCCGGCGACGCACTGATTGGTCGTGTTGTCGACCCGTTGGGATTACCGCTCGATGGTAAAGGGCCTATCAATACGAAAACTACGCGCCCAGTCGAAATTATTGCACCGGGCATTGCGCGCCGCCAACCTGTCACCGAGCCGATGCAAACCGGCGTCAAGGCTATCGACGCGATGATTCCCATCGGACGCGGTCAGCGCGAACTTATTATCGGCGACCGCTCGACAGGTAAGACTGCGATCGCAATCGATACGATCATTAACCAAAAAGGCACAGGCGTCATTTGCGTCTATGTCGCCATCGGCCAAAAAGCCTCGACCGTTGCTGGCGTGATCGATAAACTTAAAGAACATGGCGCAATGGATTACACGATCGTCGTTGCAGCCAATGCCTCAGACCCCGCAGCGCTACAATATTTAGCGCCTTATTCGGGCACAGCGATGGCTGAAGAATTTATGTACAATCAAGGTAAGGCGACGCTTTGCGTTTACGACGACTTATCGAAGCAGGCAAGCGCGTATCGCCAGATGTCGCTCTTGTTGCGCCGCCCGCCGGGACGCGAAGCATATCCCGGCGACGTTTTTTATCTGCACTCGCGCCTGCTCGAACGTGCGGCAAAGCTCAGCGATAAGTATGGCGGTGGTTCTTTGACGGCGCTACCGGTCATTGAAACGCAAGAAGGCGAAGTTTCGGCATATATCCCCACCAACGTGATTTCGATTACCGACGGCCAAATCTATCTGCAACCGAATATGTTCGCAGCGGGCATTCGTCCTGCGGTCGACGTCGGTATCTCGGTGTCGCGTGTGGGTAGCGCCGCGCAAATCAAGGGCATGAAAAAAGTTGCCGGTACGATGCGTCTCGATCTTGCACAGTTTCGCGAACTCGAAGCGTTTGCAGCCTTAGGTACCGAGCTCGACCCGGCGACGCAGCGACAGATCGATCGCGGGCAACGCCTCGTCGAACTCTTGAAGCAAGTACAATATAAGCCGATGCCGGTTGAAAAGCAGGTTATCTCGATTTATGCTGCGACCAAAGGCCACATGGATAAAATTCCTGTGGTGCGAATTCGCGAATTCGAAGAGAAGCTGCTCGATTTCGTCGAAAAGACGCACAACGAGTTCTATGTAACGCTGCGCGATACGAAGGCACTACCCGATGAGGCAAAACTAAACACAGTGCTTGCCGACTTTGCCGATTCGTTTTTGCGCAACGCTTCGGGGGATCCCCGATAGTCTTTAAGCTTGGGCGAAGCCCAAGCTTAAAGGGATAACTCATGGCAACCTCGAAAGAAATTCGCAATCGCATCGGCTCGGTACAAAATACCAAGAAGATTACACGCACAATGGAGCTCGTCTCCACGGCAAAAGCGAAAAAGGCTGTCGATAAAGTTGTCGCTTCGCGTCCCTATGCCGATAAGATTAAAGAACTCATTCTTTCGCTCGCGGCGCAAGGTGAAGTGTCAGACCATCCTCTTTTGCGTCGGCATGCGCATATTCGAAAAGTATTGGTGGTCGTCGTTACGGCGAATCGCGGTCTCTGCGGCGGTTATAATACGAATATTTTACGCGCTGCGGTAGCACGCATTGAAGCGTATAAAAAAGAAGGCGTTGAAGTCGTGACGCATGCGATTGGTAAGAAGGCGATTTCATATTTTAATTTTCAAAAGATTTCATTCGCGGCGTCGTTCACGAATGTCGACGACAAGATGACGTTTGCCGATGCGCAAAAATTTGCCGAAAACTATATGGAAAGTTTCGCTCTCGAAACAGTCGACAAGATCGACATTATCTACACGAAATATTTCAGCGCAGCGACGCAAAAACCGATAGTTGAGACTGTTCTACCGGTCGAAATTCCTGAAGGTGAAAAGCGTCAACATGCGGCTGGCGAGCCATTGGGTCGGCGTCCCTTTCTTTTCGAACCAGACCCGCAAACGATTCTACAGTCGCTATTGCCGAAGGCAATCACCATGAATATTTACCAATCGCTTCTCGATGCCGTTGCTTCAGAGCAAATTGCGCGTCGAATCGCGATGAAAAGTGCGACCGATGCGGCGTCGGATATGATTAAGTCGCTCACGCTGCAATATAACCGTATCCGTCAGGCAAAAATCACGCAAGAAATCGCGGAGATCGTCGGCGGTGCGGCGGCGATACAATAAGGAGAAAAAATATGGCATCAGGAAAGATCAGTCAGGTCATCGGGTCGGTACTCGACGCAAAGTTCCCCGAGGATAAACTCCCTGAAATTTATAATGCGCTCGAACTTACGGTTCAAGGGCAAAAACTCGTTTGCGAAGTGCAGCAACATCTCGGCGGCGGTGCGGTTCGCGCCGTTGCACTCGGTTCAACCGACGGCATCGCACGCGGTCAAGAAATCAAAGATACCGGCGCGCCGATTTCGATTCCCGTTGGCTTAAAGTCGCTCGGGCGTATTTTTAACGTGCTCGGCGAACCCGTCGACGAAGCGGGCCCGGTGCAAGTCGAGGAGCGTCGGCCGATTCACCGTCCCGCTCCCGGGTTTGAAGACATCGAACCCAAAACACAGATTTTCGAAACCGGTATCAAGGTTATCGACCTGCTTGAGCCGTACATTCGCGGCGGTAAGACCGGTCTTTTCGGCGGTGCGGGTGTGGGTAAAACGGTTATTATCCAAGAGCTCATCAATAATATTGCGAAGCAGCACGGCGGTTACTCCGTATTTGCCGGCGTGGGCGAGCGTACGCGCGAAGGTACAGACCTCTTTCTCGAGATGCAAGAATCGGGTGTTATCGATAAGACCTGTCTCGTATTCGGGCAGATGAACGAACCACCCGGAGCGCGTTTGCGCGTGGCGTTGACGGCGCTGACCCAAGCCGAGTGGTTACGCGATTATGCGGGAACCGACGTTCTATTATTCGTCGATAATATTTTCCGTTTTACGCAAGCGGGTTCTGAGGTATCGGCGCTTTTAGGGCGCATGCCTTCAGCGGTGGGTTATCAGCCGACTCTCGCGACCGAAATGGGCCAGTTACAAGAGCGTATTACTTCAACCAAGAAGGGAGCGATCACTTCGGTGCAGGCGGTTTACGTGCCTGCCGACGACATTACCGACCCGGCACCGGCGACGGCGTTTACGCATATCGACGCATCGACCGTTCTCTCGCGTAAAATTTCTGAAAAAGGCATCTATCCGGCGGTCGACCCATTGGGTTCGACGAGCCGCGCGCTCTCGCCGGGAATCGTCGGCGAGCGCCATTATAAAATAGCGCGCGAGGTTCAGCGTATTCTGCAGCGTTACAAAGACCTGCAAGATATCATCGCTATTTTAGGTATGGACGAACTTTCCGAAGACGATAAAGTACTCGTGGGTCGCGCGCGTCGCATCGAGCGCTTCTTGTCGCAGCCTTTTCACGTGGCCGAACAATTCACCGGCGCGCCGGGTAAGTACGTTAAACTCGAAGATACGATTCGTTCGTTTGAAGAGTTGCTTTCGGGGAAATACGATAAGTACCCAGAAGGTGCATTCTATATGTGCGGCAGCATCGACGATGTGATCGAGAAGGCCAAGGCCATGGAAGGGTCGCGGTAAGCACGGGTGGTCGCGACCAAGGCGATGAAATAATGCACGCAGCCGGAGCAGAACTTACTGTCAGCATCTACTCTCCCGAGAAGAAGCTTCTCGAAGAACCGGCTGTGTCTGTCGGTCTTCCCGGTAAAAAAGGTTCTTTTACCGTTCTCAAGGGGCATGCCAATTTGGTTGCCGAACTCGAAGCGGGCATTGTGAAAGTACAAACAAGTACAAGCACAGAGACGTACGTCGTCGATTCGGGTTTTGCTGAGATTAAGAACAACCAAGTGATCGTACTCGTCGAAGGGGCGACAAACCCTGCGGCGTTAGACGCGGCTATCGAACGCGCCGCGTTAGACGAGGCATTAAACCGCCCGACAGAAAATGCGGTTCAATATGCAAAGAAACAGCGCGACGTTGCATTGCGGCGCGTGCGTGCGCGTGTTGCAGAATCTCTGAAAGTTTAATTATTTATTTTTAGCCCCGGCGTTTCGATACGCGCGGTTGTTGAGTGTTGCTGTAGGCAACGTATCGAAGCACCGTTGGCTACTCAGCGACCGGGCTGGTCGCATCAAAATTAGCCACTACAAACCTGCGATTAGCCACTGCAAATTTTACAATTAACCACTGCAAACCTGCGGTTAGCCACCGCCCCCCATTTTTCGCGTTCGGCGTTCTTGGTATGAAATACCGCCGCGCAGCAATATCCAGACGCGCTTGCGCGCGCGCGCAATGAGTTGAATTTCTTCTTTCGAATGCCCCGCCGGTAGATCGAGAATTTCTTCGAGACTAATCATCATTTGATCCATAATCATATGCGCGACCTCTTGCCCGATAGCGTTGGGTACACCCTGCCATTCGGGAAGCCCGATCAAATCGTGCCCCATAATGACCGCCATGTCGTTGATGCGTGCGCGAATGCGTTGGCGTACGCGCGCACGACCGCCGAGACGTTCTTTGGTTAGAAAAAGAAAATAGCGACGGTGGCGGCGCGCATAGCGAATAAACGCACCGACCGACTCGTAGACAAGTTGGCGCGCGGTGAGGCGGCGACTGCGCACGCCGATGACCAAGTTCTCCATCGGGCGAAAACAATAGTCGACCAACTCGACGGCGAGATCTTCCATTTCGTTAAAATGGCGATAAAAGGTCGCGGGTACGACGCCAGCCTCGCGTGTCACTTCGCGCAGGCTGATCGACGAAAAGCTGCGGTCGTCGCTCATGAGTTTAATCGACGCGACCATGAGAGCTCGATGGGTTTTGAGTCGTTGTTGCGATTTTTTCATTGTGCTGCCTATTTTTTCGGTAATGATTTTTTTGTACGCAGGCGGATGTATTCAATCACCATGGGTAATACTGAAACGAAGACAATCCCCAAGACGACGATACTAAAATTCTGGCGAATGACCGCTAAATTACCGAATGCGTAGCCCGCGAGCGTCATCGAGAAAATCCAAAATAGACCGCCAAGAATATTGTAGAGCGCAAAGTCGCGGTAGCGCATTTTTGCGATGCCCGCAACGAACGGCGCGATGGTGCGCACGATCGGCACAAAGCGCGCGATGACGATTGTCTTCGTACCGTACTTTTCGTAGAATTCGTGCGTCTTTTCGATATATTGCGGTTTGACGATGCGCGAAAACTTGCGTGTCACAAAGTCGCCAAAAAATCTACCGACGGAGTAATTTACCGCATCGCCGAGTACGGCGGCCAAAGAGAGTCCGATAAGAATCACCGGCAACGAGAGCACTCCGCGGGCGGCGATTGCGCCGATTGCGAAAAGCAGGGAGTCGCCGGGTAAAAAGGGCGTAACGACGAGCCCAGTCTCGGCAAAGATAACGCCGAACAAGATAGCATACATCCATACACCATAAGTAATCGCCCATGTATCGAGGTAGCGCTCTAAATGCAAAGCGATATCGATTGCTGTCGAAATGAACTCCATGTTTACTATTCTTGACCCGCGTGCTATCGCGGCAATTATTATATGTTGGGCTCGGCCTTTGCACACCTGCGACGGTTCCCAGGCTCAGGACACCAACCAGTAGGCTTTACGCCCTGTCTCAATCGTCACCTCTGGCAGATGTCTGGCTTTGCTGAATTTTCATTCGACGCGCGACTCGCGCGTAATATCGCACACGCCGGTTATGTGACCCCCACGCCGATTCAAAAACAAGCGATACCGCATGCGTTAGCCGGCACCGACATTCTCGGCCTCGCACAAACCGGTACCGGTAAAACTGCTGCATTCGTGCTGCCACTTCTACAGCGCCTCGCTTCAAGAGACGGGGGCAAGCCTCACGTTGTGCGCGCACTCGTGATTGCGCCGACGCGCGAACTCGCCGAGCAGATTCACCAAGTGACGACGACTTTTGCGAAAGAGCTGCGCCTCAAATCTGCGACCATTTATGGCGGCGCGAGCATGAATAGGCAGGTTAGTGCGCTCAGGCACGGTGTTGATATTATCATTGCTTGCCCCGGTCGCCTTCTCGACCACATGCAACAGAAGACGGTGAGCCTCGCGCACGTCGAGACACTCGTTCTCGACGAGGCCGACCAAATGTTTGATATGGGATTTCTGCCGGCGATTCGCCGCATCGTCGCGGCGCTGCCGACCGCAAGACAGACAATGCTCTTTTCGGCGACTATGCCCGAAGATATTCGCAAGCTCAGCGCGCAAGTTTTGAAATCGCCCGTCAAGGTAGAGTTAGAACGCGGGCCGGTGGCGACGATTAGCCATGCGCTTTATCCGATAGCGCAAGAATCAAAAACCGAATTGTTATTACATATCTTAAGAGACGCGGGCACTGGTCCGATTCTTGTTTTTACGAAGACAAAACACAAGGCGTCGCGACTCGCCGATCAGGTCGCGCGCGCGGGCTATGCGACCGCTGCATTACAGGGAAATCTATCGCAGAACCAGCGCCAACGCGCACTCGACGGTTTTCGTTCGGGTAAATTTCAAATCTTGTTTGCGACCGACATCGCCGCTCGCGGCATCGATGTCGACAATATATCGCACATCATCAACTACGATATTCCTGCGACGAGCGAAACGTATATTCACCGCATCGGCCGCACCGCACGCGCGACTAAAAGCGGCGATGCGTACACGTTTGTGACAGGCGAAGATAAGGGCATCGTGCGCGACATCGAAAAAGCTTTGGGAAAATCAATCGAGAAACGCTTACTCGATACGTTCGATTACAAGGGTAAATCCGTCGTACTCTCGCCGGCAGCGGCGCCTGGGCAACAAACGCAGAAGAGACAGATGTCCGAAAATACGCGCCCTAAGGGCGACGGCAAACCGCGCCGCAAGCGCTTTCATGGGTTTAGTCGTTCGTGATGTCGATATAATATCGTCTATCGCGACTGCGCTGCGGGGTCTCTTTTTTGGGCTGCCCAATAGCGATAAAAAAGTACAACGCCTATTACAACGGCGATTAAGATCAATGATAATACCGGACGATAGAAAAGCCATGCTACGGCAATTATTGTAAGCGAAAGTGCGAACGAGATTATTGCCGCAGCGAGACCAACGCCGAAGCCGAAAATGCTGCCCAATAACGGCAAAACGTCGAGGAATGTGATGAAGGGACCAAAGAGCATGGCGAGGCCGATTGTCATTGCGAGCCAACCGGCAAAACGCAATATCCACGTTAGTATTGCATTGGACGATTCCGCTTCTTTATACATTTGTTCGGTGGACGCAACACCTTCGTGAATCATATAAATCTCATCGCCTGCTTTTGCGCGGTAGGTTGCGAAAGAACTATTTTGCTGTACGGCAATAACACTCGCGTCGGTCGGCTCAACGGTCTCGAAACTTACTCGGTAGTCGCCAACTTGCGGTGTTTCGGCATTTTCGCCCAATACGATGCCCATACTCGTAATAAAACCAGGTTTGCCAACGATGTCGCTCACTTGTTGCAGTATTGATTGATTGAGTTCAATCTTTGAAAATGTACTGAGCCGAGACGCAAGGTTTTTGGGAAGTTTATAGACACCAAGTCGGGCTTCGCTGGCGACGATTGTTCCTGATTCGAAGCGCATCTGCGGGTTTTCGTGCCCTTGCGGCTTCTTGAAACTGCTGGAGTCGATTTGGTCTGCCCAAACTTTCTTATAATTGCAATGTGTCGTTGTCTTCTCGCTGCCGCCCAGATTTTTTTCGGTTTTTGATTCGCAATTTTCTTGCCACTGGTACATTTGCACGGTGCGTTTAAGTACAATTGCGTGAGGAGCTTCGACGGCAAAAATAGAGTCGATAAGAGTCTCTTCGTTTGTGACGGGACCTGAAACATGAATCAAGCGATTATCGAGCGTTGCATCGATTGTGTCGGCCTTTGCTTCGATCGTTGCGCCTTTACCTTCTTTAAGGCTCTTATATGTATGCACCGATCGGCCTTCGTTCCACCATAATACAACGAACGAAATTATAAAAAGCAAAAAGCCGATGCCGACGCCCTTGATCGAATTCATGAGGCGTTCGCCCCAAGACTCGCTGCTCGACGAGCTAAAAGAATCGTTGTCGTTATCCATAATATGCCTTCAGCCAACGTGTCGCTTTGGTTCAAAACGTAAATAACGTTCAACGAGACTGATGCGTCTATCGCTATCGCGGCGACTCGGCGGTATGATAGTTTCGGGGACGCGACTAAAGCTGTCGATGGTACGGACAAAATCGCTTTTGAGATCGGAGATAATGCGTCGCGGTAAGGCTAACGGATTACCCCGATAGACAATTTTTAAGAGTTTGCGCGCCTCGCTCTTGTCGATAAGGCCGCGACGTAAAAGGTCTTCGGTCGATGTCGTAAATTCGGTTACGCCGAAGCGGTAGTTGCGAATCATATCAGAGATGACACGGAAAAGCCCCGCGCGCGTGATGGCATCCATCTTATAGAGAATTACCGCCGTTTGAAAATAATTCTGCGTCGGTACGACTTTATCGGAGAGTGTCGTATGCCACTGGGCTGGCGTCTTTTGATCGAGGTAAATAAAAATTCGTTGCACCGCGTCGCGCGGTTTATAGCCGCTCTCTTTTAGACGCTGCATGTTGTGCGCAATGAGATCCATCTCGTCGCGCGCGACTTGCCATTTCTTGAGAATCGTCAGCACTTCGTACGCTTCGAGTTCACCCGCGACGATATCGGCGTAGAGCGAATAGATCGTTGCGTCGTATTCGGAGTCGTCGCCGAATAATAGTTCTTCTGTCTTAAGCGGAAAAACGCTGCGCGCATAGAGGAGCGCAGCCAGTTTGAAACCAATTTTATCGATGATTTTTTTGAACTGAAACTTCTTAACCGCTGCGCGCCAATTCTTGAAGAGAATGCCGTCGAAGCCGACACCGTCTAAGCGTAACTTTTCGGCGACGACCTTGTGCATGCCTTCGGGCGAACCCGAAATAAAATAGAGCGGCACGGGCGGATGAGAGCCGCCTTTACCGCGCCGAATTTCGCGCACCACCGACGCGACGCCGGGAATATTTTTTTTCTGCTCGGCTTTTTCAAACGGAATGCGCACAAGTTTTCGCAACGATTCAAAGCGCGTGTCGAGATACGTTTTGTCGAGATCGAACGTGCACACGAAGCCGTCGTAGCGCGAAGTGCTACGGCGCTGCCCGTACATCTGTTCGAGAGCTTTGAGCATTAACGGAAAAGCCCAATGAAGTAGTAATATGCAAATGCAAAGAATGCACTTACCGGGATTGTAATAATCCATGCCCAGAAAAGGCGCACCGTGAGTCCCCAACGTACGGCGCTGATGCGCTTTGCAAGTCCCACGCCGACGATTGCGCCGGTAATCGTGTGCGTCGTACTGACGGGAATACCCATCGTACCCGTGGCGAAAAGCGTAATCGCACCCGCAGCCTCTGACGCCACGCCCTCGAACGCCGAGAGTTTGGTTATGCGCGAACCCATTGTTTTTACGATACGCCAGCCGCCAAAAAGTGTGCCCGAACCGATTGCCACATAGCATGAAACAACGACCCACTGCGGCAGATCGTTCATCGTCGTAATTTTTCCGCTGACGATCATTGCCGCACCGATAATGCCCATCACTTTTTGCGCGTCGTTACCGCCGTGGCCCAAAGAAAACGCCGCCGATGAAAGCAATTGCAACCGGCGAAACCATTTCTCGGCGGTCATCGGGTGCGATTTCCTACATAAATGTAAAAGAATAATCGAGTTAATATACGAAATCAACATGCCGATAAAAGGCGCTAGTACAATAAAAAGCAGAATCGGCCAGATTGTCTGCATTTTTACCAAAGAAAATCCGCCGTGCGCCCACGCGGCGCCGGCGAAACCGCCGATGAGCGTATGCGAAGAACTCGAGGGGATACCGTAGTACCAAGTGATGAGGTTCCAAGTGATGGCGGCTAAGAGACCTGTGACGATTACGATCATCGTAATCGCACTCGTATCGACGGTTTTTGAAACGGTGTCGGCGACGTGCAGGTGAAAAATATAGAATGCGAGAAAGTTGAAAAAACCAGCCCATAAAACCGCTTGCACCGGAGACAAAACTCGCGTCGAAACAATCGTCGCGATCGAATTCGCAGCGTCGTGAAAGCCATTGATAAAATCGAAAAGTAGCGCTAAGACAACGACGACTAGAAACAGATCCATATCAAGAGTACTTGATGACGATGCTCTCGATGACGTTCGCGACATCTTCGCAGCGGTCGGTTGCCGTTTCGACCTGCGCCAAAAGTTCTTTCAGTTTGATGAGTTGAATCGCATTCTTTTCTTTCAAAAAGAGCAGTTCGATCGCAGTATTAAAGATGCGGTCGGCGGCATTTTCGAGGCTGTGAATTTTTACCAACGATTCGTTAATCTCTTTGTGCTTGCGTAAATCCATCAGCAGCGCGACGGATTTAGAAATTTCTTGAATGCCCTCTTGCAAGATAAGCGTCATGTCTGCGACAGGCTTCGGTACCGTCGAAATGTGGTATAGTCGCACGCGCGCGGCGGTGCCTTGAATGTAGTCGGCGATGTCGTCGAGCGCCGCGGCGAGCGCATGCACGTCTTCGCGATCGAAAGGGGTAATAAACGTCTTTTCGAGCTCGACATAGATTTGGTGCGTAATGTCGTCGCCAATGTTTTCTAAGCGGTCGATATCGTTCGTGAGCTTTTCGCGCTCGTCGCGCTTTTTGGTCGTAATCAGCTTCAAAAGCACATCGCCCATGACAATTAGGTTATCGGTGTCTTTCTTAAAGAGCGGAAAAAACGTAGAGTCTTTGGGAGATAAGAATTTGAAAAAGGTCGTGAGCGACATAAGGCCTCGAAAGACCGGGACGGAGAATCTGTTATTGCGGAAAGCGTTTATTGCTGGCTGGTCTGGGCCCCTGGGTTGCTTAGACCACGCATTTTGTTCAAGTTTTATTGTATTTTGCCGATGTGACATAATATGAATCGTGCCGTTCTCGGATTATTCTTCATTTTTTGCGCCGTGTCGGCGCTTTCGGCACAGTCGGTCGAGATGGTCGATGCGGTGACGCCGTTAGAGCAAGAGCAGGGCGAGCTCGCAATCAACCTTGCAAACTCGCTTGCGAAAGAAAAGCGCTACGTCGAGGCGACCCAAGCGTACAAAGAATTTTTGCGCATTTTTCCACAGAACCTACGCCGCCGCGAGGCACGCGAGAATTTGGCCCGCATCTACGAAAAGCGGCAGCGCTACGATTTGGCGATTCGCCAATACGAAGCGCAATACCGCGAGCTGGGAGTGTCTCCTTTGGCGTTGCTCTACCACCTCGAATCGGCGCGCCTTTATGAAGTGACGGGCGACGAACAGAGTGCGGTAGCCATCTATAAAGAGATCAATCGGCTCGACCCCGCATCGGATGCAGCAGCCAAGGCTCGGCTGCGTATCGAAGCGATCAACTTGTTACAAAAAGCGGGAGAATCGACAATACGGTCCGGAGCATCGAACCAAGAGCAGAGCGCAGGCGCGGCAACAGTGCCGAGCGCGATGGCGCCGTCTAATTAGTGAACAGTTCGCCGCAGAAAGTGTAGAAAGAGTCTTGGCGGATTACCTGCCGCAACTCTTCGATATAATATTTTTTGCGGGCGTCGTCGATTTTGTAAACAAGGCAGAGCCGACTAAATTCGGCATAGAGCTTTTCGGCTAATTTACCCGTAACTTTTGCGGTATCGGTATAGCCGCCGAGAAGCACGATATACTCCGCCAAGATTACCGGCAACAGCATCGGCTGCGCGCGCTCTATCGCCACAGCGTCGTCGATTTTATAGCGATATACTTTGGCGGCTTCGATCAATTCGGACGGAAAGTTCCACGAGCGCATCGCAAAGACCGAGGCATCGAGAGAAGTAAATTGCCACTTCATCGTTTCGAGTTGGTTTAGCTTTTCTTCGTCTGTCGCTTCTGCGGACATATTATAGCAAATCGCGTACTCTTCGGTGAACTGATTTGCCATAATCGACTTGCCGATTTGCCGCAAAAGACCAACCATAAAAATTTCGTCGTTCATCTTTTCTTTGTCGATGCGTTCGGCTAGAATTTTTGCGATGAGCGCCGTCAGTACCGAGCGCATCCACAGCTCTTTCATGATCTTAAAATTGCCTTTTTTTGGCACTAACGACGCCGACGATACTAAAAGCGAAAGACCTTTTACCGTTTTGAATCCTAATAAGGCGATCGCTTGCGATAGATTAGTGATTTTGTTACCGCGCGAATAGAACGCAGAATTGGCGAGCTTTAATATTTTTGTCGAGAGCGCTAAATCGGCCTGTATAATATTTTTAATTTGCTCGGCCGAAACACTCACTTGGCTTTCGTCGATTTTCATGACGCGCGCTGCGACTTGCGGCATCGGCGGCAGATCAAGACTCTTGATTTGGTCTGTGAGCATTTGTTTCCTGTAGTGTTATGCTTTTTGCTCTGTCAATGTATTATCGGTGAGGCGTGTTGGGTGCGGGCGCGTTTTGCGGGTTTCTTTTGACTTGCGAACCGAAATCGCCTGCTGTCACCGAGAAAATCGCAGGCCTCGCCATTCACCTTTTGCGTTCAAAAGATGAATGGCTGCTAAAGCGCTTCGCTGCCTGCGATTTTCGCGCAATCCATTCGAAGGCACGGCGATCCCGTTCGCCGCGTACCCGCAAAACGCGCCCGCACCCAGGCGTGTGAGCGCTGTCATGCGATTATCATAAAGAGAGCTTTTTGTCCTTCTTTGGTGATTAAATTATTGCTTTTCCAGTGCGGTGAAAAAATCGTCCGCAAAACGCACATGCGCAACGCGCTGTACGTTTTGAATTTTCTCTAAGGAGGGCTTATGCCTTTTACATTAATCGGACGAATTTTGTTTGCCGCGCCGCTCGTTGTGTTCGCGCTCGGCCATTTCACGCAAGCCAATACAATGGCGGGTATGGTACCGCATTGGTTACCCGGCAAGGTGTTCTGGGTTTATCTGACGGGAGTTGCGCTCGTCGCGGCGGCGGTGGCGATTCTTGCGCATAAAAAAGTATTCGAGGCGGGTTTGGGTTTGGGCGTTATGCTACTCATCTTCGCTTTGACGATTCATCTACCCATGCTTTTGGCGGGCAACCAAGCTGCGATGGGTTCGCTGATGAAAGACATTGCGCTTTCGGGCGCTGCGTTCTATATCGCAGGCAAAGCGCGGAGCTAATTTTATAATCCCCGCGCGCAGCGCGCGGGGATTTAATGTGTCCGAGCACTTTCTTTTCGTAAGATAAGCAATTATATTTTTTACTGTACTTGTCTGAGAATGTTTATATTGCGCGTAGAGGTCGTGTTGCAAAACAATAATACCAATTGTGCACACCTCTTTTGGAGAGACTATGTCGTTTAGATTGATTGGACGTGTTCTTTTTGTAATCCCCGTGATTCTCATCGGTGCAAACCACCTTTCGAACGCCAAGGTAATGGCGTTCATGGTGCCGTCGTGGCTACCGGGTGGAATTTTTTGGGTATACTTGACCGGCTCGGCGCTCATCGCTGCGGCCGTTGCGATTATCGCCGGGCGCATGACGTATTATGCTGCGCTGGGGCTCGCGGTACTCGTTTTTATTTTTGCGCTGACAATTCACCTGCCCGGCATGATGAAGGGTGACGGGCCGATGCGCATGTTCTCGACGCTTTCGTTTTATAAAGATTTAGCGATTGCGGGCGCCGCACTTTTTATCGCCGGCCATGCGCGGTTGGGCAACCACCACGCTTGAATCAGTTTTTTTCTTTCGACCAACTCTGTCGGCCGTCGCCCGTGACGGGCATCGCGCCGCCTTGCGGTACGACAGGCTTTGCGATATAAAGATCGATGAGAGATTTCAGCCGCGCCGGATATTCTCTTGCGCGTGCCTGCCACGTGTTGTCGAAGACCGACGCCTCGGCGACAAAGCCCTCGGCTTTAATACCAAACGCGCGGGCGAGTAATAACGCGCGTGGTAAGTAAAGCTCTTGGCTGACGACGATTGCCGTCTTGACGCCGAACATGCCGCTTGCGCGCGCCATCGTATCGTACGTGCGCAGACCCGCGTGGTCGAGAAAAATATCTTCGCCTTTCACACCGTGCCGCAAACAATAGTCGCGCATAATATGCACTTCGTCGTAAAATTTACTCGAGTTGTCGCCCGACAATAACAGCTTCGGCACAATCTGCCGATTGTAAAGCTCGATGCCCGCGCGCAGGCGCCCTAAGAGTGTGTTCGAAGGTTGCTTGTTCGGCAACACGCTCGCGCCGGGTATCAGCGCCACCTGCGCCGGGTGCGGCACGGGGGGATTCACCGCCGACTTGAAAATCTGCCCTCGACTCTGCCGCTCTACCCACCACACACCGCCTGCCGCGATAATTGAGGCAAATAACGCGAGCATAAAAAGATATTTAGTTAACCGACGCATGGCTTATTGCCTGAAGGAGCGTCAATTTCTCGATAAAGTGCGCACCGCACAGTAGAAAATTACTTCATCTCACGGCGATGCCGTGAGATGAAGTAATTAGTCCCCGCGCCACCTCGGCGCGGCACGACAACCAAATGGAGCATCCCGATAGAAAGGTAAAAATAACGCGCGGCATTAGTATGTTGCCGCCCTAAAAACCGACATGCCTTCACTGATAAAGAAGATTTACACCGCGCTTGCCGCGCGGCTCTCTGTCGATATGGCATCGAGCCGCGCAGCTTTAATTACCGCCGCTTTGCCCTTGTTTGTGCTGTTTTGCGCGTGCCACGAAGCGGGTGAAGAGTGCAGCGCTTTTGTCTCCGGAATGAAGTGCATTCCCGCTGGCGATTTTATCAGAGGCGCGAATAATTACGACGCGGACGAAAAACCTGAAGAAAAAATCTATCTCGATTCTTTTTACATCGACACCTACGAGACGACAAATCAAGAGTTCAACGAATGCCTCGCGGCGGGCAAATGTAAAGAATGTCTAAAGCAACATAAATGTAGTCAGGTAACGGCAGCGTACGGCAAGATCTATCAAGGCGAAGAACAGCCAGTCGTCGGCATCAGTTGGTACACGGCGAAAGAATATTGCGAGTTTCGCGGCAAGCGTCTACCAACCGAAGCCGAATGGGAAAAAGCGGCGCGTGGCGCGAACGGCAATCTATATCCGTGGGGTAACGAGCCCGCGACCTGCGTGCGCGCCGTAATCGAAGAAGGTACGGGCGAGCATAAAGTGAAGGGCTGCTTTCCCAAGCGTCTGAACGTCGACTGGCACATGACCACCTCAGATGTCGGTACGCGCGCGCCCGGTGTCTACGGCCTCTATGATATGGCGGGTAATTCGTGGGAGTGGGTACAGGATTGGTACTCATCGTCGTATGCTGCGTGTGGTGACGAGTGCCACGGCAAAAATCCGAAGGGCCCGTGCGGAGGTGCGGATCTTTGTTCTGGGCACTATAAGCGTGTTGTGAAAGGCGGTTCGTGGTGGTGGCCCGCCTCTTACGCGCGCGGTTCGAAACGCCGTGCGCATATCCCCCACAATTTTCCGGAATACCACCACTTCGGCTTTCGTTGCGCGAAAGATGTAACGCCGCCGATTTAACGGATTGAGCTTCGCGCGACCTCGGCCAAGCGTCCGAGCCGTTTGTGCGCGTTGGCTACAGTCGTTGTTGAATAATCGCCGTGCTCGCGCACGCCAAAATACGCCTTGAGTTTCGGCTCGGTGCCCGAGGGCCTCAGCGCTAGCCAGTCGCCGTTGCTGTTTGTGAAATGCAGCAGGTCTTGTGTCGGTATGTGCATGATCGGGCTTATGTTGCCGCTCTGCGTTTGCGTGCGACGCAGAAAGTCGCGTACTATCGTAACCGGAAAATCTAAAAATTCACGCGGCGGATTTTGCCGAATGCCGTCGATGAGAGCGCGCATCGCTGCACCGCCTTCTGCACTCAAAAACTCTTGTTCGTGCGCGTCTTCAATTGCGTATCCGCATTCGCTGTACATTGCATCGAGCCAATGCGCGAACCCGCGATCGCTCGAAATTTTCGCGGCAAGCAGGCAGCTCACGAGACCGTCTTTGTCGCGCGAATCGCCGATGGTGACGCCGAACGCCTCTTCAAACGCGAGCACCATGCGTGCCGATGCGTCTGCGTGCAGCACCGCATCGGCCTGGTTGCCCATATTCTTGAAACCGGTGAGCGTCTCGTAGAAAGCGATGCCGAATTTTTCGCAAATCGTGCGTGTGAGGGGCGTGCTCACGACGCTCGTTAAGGCAAAAAGATTCGGGCGGATTTTCTTCTGATCGCGTAACTGATACAGAAGGTAATACAATAGCACAGTTCCGATTTGGTTGCCCGTGAGTGAAATAAATTTGCCGTCTTTGTCGCGATACGCAACACCGATGCGGTCGCCGTCACCGTCGGTCGCGAGCACCAAGTCGGCAGCCTCGGCTTCGGCTAATGCGAGTGCCATGTCGAGGCTGTCTTTGTTTTCGGGGTTCGGTGCTTTTACCGTGGGAAAATTCGGGTTAGGCTCGTATTGCTGCGGCACCGGCATGAAATTGCGAAATCCCCCTTTGTAAAATACCGCATTCATGAGCGCACCCGCCGCACCGTGGAGCGCGGTAAAAATAATTTTCTGCGACGAACCGACTGGGGCACCGATTGCGCCCGTCGCCCACTGTACATAGTCTTTGAGGATTTTTTCATCCAACGCGACGCGCTTCGCATTAGTCGTCGCCGCTGTGTCGGTGGAAATTTCATACGCGAGCGTCTGCATCGCCGCCATCACGTCGGTATCGAACGGTGAAGAAATTTGCGCGCCGTTTGCCGCATAGACTTTGTAACCGTTATATTGGGCGGCGTTATGGCTCGACGTAATCATCACGCCGCCATCGGCGTGCAAGCGACGCACGGCAAACGGCACAAGCGGCGTTGGCACGATGCGCTCGAATGCATAGACATCGACACCCGCTGCGAGAAAGACACCCTCGGCAAGGCGTGCAAATTTTTCAGAATTGTGCCGACCATCGTAGCCGACGACGACGACCGGGCGAGCGCCCTTCTTAATTTTTTGAAGGACGTGTGCAACGGCGCGCGTCGTGCGTGCGACGGCATATTCGTTCATACGCGCGGTACCAACATCCATAATCGCGCGCATACCGGCGGTGCCGAACGCGAGGTCGGCGGCAAAGCGGTCGAGGATCGCTTTTTGCTTCTCGGCTTCGGGCAATGCGAGCAACGTATTCACCGCCGCAAGAGTCTCGTTATCGAAAGGCGGCTTCGCCCAGCTTTCGGCGACCGCGAGCGCTTCGCTATAAGAACGCATGCCGATTTTTTCGTTTACGTGCGTAGAGCGTAAACGAATTAACGCGCCATGAATACACGCACGCCCCTCATCGCCGGTAACTGGAAAATGAATCTCACTTTGAAAGAAGCCGAGACGCTTGCAAAAGCTGTGGCGGAAACTGCAACACGGTACACAGACCGCGATGTCTTAATCTATCCCACCTTTTTGCAATTTACGCAAGCGGCGAAAATCGCGCAAGGTAGCCGGGTTGCGCTCGGTGTGCAGAATTGCTCTGCCGAAAAAGACGGCGCGTTCACCGGTGAAATTTCGGCGAGCCAAGCGAAAGAAGCGGGGGCGCAATTTGTGCTCATCGGCCATTCGGAGCGGCGGCATATTTTAAAAGAAAGCGACGCCTTCTTGAAGCAAAAGGTTGAGCGTGTGCTCGAACAGAACCTTATGTGTATGCTCTGTGTCGGCGAGACGCTTGCCGAACGCGAGTCGGGCCACGCCGAAGCGGTCGTCTTGGGGCAATTGAATGCCGCCTTGGGGCAGCTCGCCCCCCAGCTATGGAAGAACATCGCCATCGCGTACGAACCCGTATGGGCGATTGGCACCGGCAAGAACGCGACCCCCGACGATGCGCAAGCGATGCACGCGGCGATTCGCCGCCGTGTCAGCGAACTCAATCAAGACATCGCACCGCAATTACGCATTCTTTACGGCGGTTCGGTAAAGCCCGACAACATCGGCGCGCTGATGGGCAAGGCCGACATCGACGGCGCGCTCGTCGGCGGAGCAAGTCTTAAGGCAGAGAGTTTCGCCGAGTTGGTGAAGAACGCGAAGTGAGGTTACATCAGCTTGCATGGTATACATGCATATATTCGATTGGCAATAACTTTTCAGATACAAACCGAGCTTAATGATAATTGGTCTTGAAAACTTGAGAAATCATCCACTTGGCAAAAACATAAAATTTGAAGTTTATGCTCTTCTAATTCTTTCAAAAACGGATAACTTCAAAATTCGAGACTTTCTAAAAGAACAACTGATCGAAGAGCGATTTATTGAGAACTATATGCATCTCACAGTATATTATGCACGTAGATTGATAAAAAATCTCACAGTAATGGAAGAGAACTGCAACGGAATCATTCCGACTAAAGATACAAGATTCATGGTTTTGACACCGGGAGGTGAAAAACCTACGCCAGGGATTTTACCTAGTAATCATAAAATCGGTATTAGAATAAAAAAACAATCCAGAAAATTGATAGATAATTATCGAGCGCGTTTATTAAAATTTGAAACAAATATCATACTTGGTGCCAGAAAGCCAAGCTCTTCCAGACAAAATGCTTTCGGCGCTAGAAAATTCCAGCCCCATATTACTTTGTTGAAAGCGGGAAATGGTATAATGCCAGATTTAAAAATCATAGGAGAAAGATTTAGAGAGACCATAGAATATCTTCATTTTGACAGATTCAAGATCGAAACAATTCAAAGTTTGAGGAAGTAAATTCGTACAGCTATCTCTATAAATGGCACAAATTGACTCTTCTTATATTGATACGATTTCAACTAGCCGCACTGTGCCGAAAACTAACAGCTCGCGCGTACAAACTTACTTATCTTCCAATGCCTCTACCGCTTCGATATCGGCGAGGTCTTTAGTACGACCGACGGCGCGTTTGTTCTTGATGAAGATTTTTTTACCGAGAAATGCAACTTTGAAACCGGCAAGGCTACCGTCTTCGCGCGAGGCGAGTATTTCTTCTGTTGTAACGCCGCTTAATTTTGTCAGTAGATCGATGCGTGCAGGCGGAAAACCGAGTTGAATAATATCTCCTGAAAGTAAATCGTGCTCCGTAAGCTTGAGCGCCGACATGCCAAAATCGTGAAGCGCTTGCAAGACTCTGCGCACATTCGTAGGCGTGGGATTGATAAAAATATCGAGATCGCCAGTGCCGCGTGGAATACCGTAACGCGCTAGAGCAAATGCGCCAATAATTAAGAAATCGACCTCGTGCTCAATGAGCAGCGAGAGAAAATCTCGCATATCGGGCATTAATGCTACTTCATTTTGCGAAATGTGATTACCCTTTCGATACGCGGAAATTGTGTTAACCCAGTCGCAGCGAGATGTGTTTGTTGCAGCGCGAGAAAATCTTGCATCTTCTGATCTTTACTGCGCGTGCGATAAAAATCAGCCATTGTCCGATCGTTTTCAAGTTTGATGCGTAGCACTTGAATATCGCGCATGGCATTTATTTACAGCCGCCGGTGTTGGCCGTAAAGAATAAAATTCATAGCGCCAGACACTCTTGCATCACTCATAGAACACGATTTTGGATTATATTAACAAATTGGCTTGCGCTGCCATGTCGATTTTTGTTATCTTGTTTGAAAATAACTTCTTTCTGAGTATGTTACCGCTTGCGACTTGGTATCAATAATAGGGGGTGGAGGAAGTGAGAAAACGACGAATCCTATTTATACTTATCATCGGATTATATTGTTATCGCTGCACCGCCGCCGATAACGGGCGCGAGAACGTACAAAGCTATCTGAACACTCTCGCGCCGATGGCGATTAACTATTCGAGTGCGGCGCTCGCTTTTTCTCAAAATGTCGCCGTTGTAAACGGTACCCCGTCAATCACGACAAAGCTCAGCGTCAGCGCCTGCGTTATCGCTCCGCCTTTGCCTGCGGGTTTGGTATTCGATCAGGTAACGTGCGCAATTACGGGAACCCCCATCGCGACACAAAGTGCGACCGCGTACCACGTCACAGCGAGCAATGTCATCGGTTCGGTGAGTACCGATATCACGATCAGCGTCAACGCCGCGACGATTTCGTCTTGCCAGAGCAATGCCTCTGACGCGGCTCCTTCATCGCTCAAGTGTGTAAATGGCCTCGCCTACACAAACGAAAGCGGTGCCGTCGATACGACGTTGACGTTTACGCTGCGACTGAGTGCGATGCCTTCGGCGACGGTGACGCTTACCATGGCCAGCAGCGATACGACCGAGGCACGGCTCGCGAGTAGCGCAGGCGCGTGTAATAACGCAAGCGCTACTTCGCAAGCTTCGTGTACGCTGACTTTTACGGCGGCAAATTGGAACATCGATCAAACGGTGAAAATCATCGCCTATAACGACTTTATGGGCAATGAAACTCCCACGCCGATTTATAATATTACTCTGACGGGTACGAGCGCAGATGCCGCGTACAACGGTTTATCGGCGACGGCTTTCGCCAATATAACGAGTAACCAGATGCCGAATCGGTTGACCTTTGTGACGACAAATACCAATAATGGCAATCTCGGTGGAGTCGCCGGTGCCGACGCTTTTTGCATGAACGACCCGGGTCACCCCGATGCGGCGCTTGCGCTCGCGAGTCGCAGAACGTTCAAAGCGTTTATTACAACCACTGGCGGCACGATTCGACAATACGACAGCCCGCTGGGTAGAGGTTTTCCTGGGCAGATTAATTGGGTCATGCTGCCCAATACGACATACTACCGCAGCGACCAGACGACGATTATCGCGACGACCAACGCCGCAGCAAATTTTTCGAGCATGAATAATTCGGTCGATGGTACGGCAAACGAGTCATGGTTGGGTTTTTTGCCGGGCAATACGTGGACGGCATATATTATGGGCTGCGGCGCACCGTGTCCGCTCTTTACCGGAAATTGCAACAATTTTACCGATGGCACGAGCGCGACGAGCCTGCGCACACTTATTCAAAATACAAACATGCCGGGTAATTTGTTTTCTTCGGGTGCCGTAAGAACATGCGACGTAGCGCGCCGGCTGTGGTGCATTCAGCAGTAGCTTGTTTGTGGTGTCGCGTTACTCGTGCCGTAACGCCTCGATCGGGTTGAGTCCCGCGGCTTTACGCGCGGGGTAAATACCGAAGACGAGCCCGACGACGATTGAAAAAACCATCGCGAGTACGACCGAAAACCCGCTGATCGACGTCGACCAACCGGCAAGCGACGACAGCGCCAGCGAAATAGCAATGCCGAGCATTAACCCTAAAGCTCCGCCCGAAAGCGAAACGGCGAGCGTCTCGATCAAGAACTGCGTGAGGATGTCTTTGCGTCGCGCACCGACGGCTTTTCTGAGGCCAATCTCTTTCGTGCGTTCGGTGACTGACACGAGCATGATATTCATAATACCGATGCCGCCGACGAGTAGTGAGACAGCGGCAATCGACGCCAAGAGCGCCGACATTGTCGACGAGGTTGCCGACACTGCCGCGCGAATGTCGGCGAGGTTCTGCACCATGTAGCCTTCTTCTTGCATCGAGACGGGCACGCGATGTCGCGAATACATCGCGCGCTTAATCGCCTCGCCCACGTCGTCGAGATTCGTGTTATTTTCGCCTTCGATGTCGAGCGAGTCGACGTAGACTTTGCCTAAGAGGCGAAACATCGCGGTGTTCAAAGGAATCACAATCACGTCGTCTTGGTCGCGCCAACCGGTGCCGCCTTTTTCGGGCATGACGCCGATGACTTGAAAGCTAACTTTGTTGATCTTGATAAAACTGCCGATCGGGTTTTCATTACCGTAAAGTTCGCGCACGACGGTGAGCCCCAAAAGCGCAACGCGCGCGCGTTGCTGGTCTTCGGTGCGCGTGTACATGCGCCCGATAAAAGGCGTTGCCGTGCGAATCGTCGCGTAATCGACGCTCGCCCCTTGCACGAGCGTGTTCCAGTTTTTGTTGCTGTAGGTTATTTGCCCGCGCCCGGTAACGTTGCCGGCAATCGCTTTAATGCCGGGTATGCGATCGCGCAGATAAGTTATATCTTCAATCGTGATGCGCGCGGGGCTACCGGTTTCTTGCGCGACACCCGCGACGCGCACAGCGCCCGGGCGAAAAACCATGACGTTCGCGCCCAAGCTCTTGAGCTGCGCGTCGATCGACTCTTGCGCGCCACGACCCAACGCCAGCATCGCGATTACCGAGGCGACGCCGATCATGATGCCGAGCATCGAGAGCGCGCTACGCAGTTTGTTCGCGAGCACGGCGAGATAGCCCTCGCGCAAATGTTGCAGCAGGTAGGCGATTTGCCCCCCCTTTGCTATTGCAAGGGGGGGGAGGGGGGGGGTATTTTTCGAAATATGCTTTTTTGTGCTCTTATCCGACAGCACCGAACCGTCTTGCAGACGAATCACGCGGTTCGTCGCCTGCGCAACTTCTTCGTCGTGCGTGACGACAATCACGCCGATGCCGCTCTGGTGCATCTCTTTGAGTAGACCTAAAATATCGGTTTGCGACGCAGTATCGAGGTTGCCCGTCGGTTCGTCGGCCAAGAGAATACGCGGTGCATTGACCAAAGATCGCGCGATGGCGACACGCTGCTGTTGCCCGCCCGACATCTCTGAGGGGCGATGGTGCATGCGATCGCTGAGATTGACATCGGCGAGCAGCGCTGCGGGCGTCGCGGCTAAATCGCTGCGTCCCGAATATAAGAGCGGCATCGCGACATTCTCAATCGCTTCGAGACGAGGCAGCAAATGAAACTGCTGAAATATAAACCCCAACGTTTGCCGCCGATAAATCGCGAGTTCATCCTCACTGAGGTGCGAAACTTCTTTGCCGAATAATTTATAGCTACCGCCGGTGGGCACGTCGAGCAGCCCCAAAATGTGCAAGAGCGTCGATTTGCCCGAGCCCGAGCGGC
This sequence comes from Spirochaetota bacterium, assembly GCA_018240245.1. GTDB lineage: Bacteria > Spirochaetota > Leptospiria > Turneriellales > Turneriellaceae > Turneriella. The sequence continues at coordinate 24,394 of JAFEGD010000065.1, forward strand.
CCATGATTGCGACGAACTCGTCGGGGGCGATGGTTATCGAAACATCGCGCAGTGCATAGACAGATTCACCGCCGAGCGTGTAGACTTTACTCAGATTGGAGATTTCGATCATTGAGACACCTCTAAAAAACCGCGCATTCGGACTCTTGCGCCGAACAGAAAATCGGAAACCGGCGTTTTACGCCGTTCGCGTGTGGTTTGTCTTCAAACCATAGCGTTTCCAATTTTCTGGCGGTTCTTTTATAGGTATTCATTGTTGCGTCTAATGAGCGCTTTTGCTTCCACTCTGGTTTTTGCGGCGGTTAAACATGAACGGGTTCGTACCCTGCTTTGCATTCATTTGTACGTTGGGAATCAAGACGACAGAATGCTCGTCGAGGCCCGACAAAATTTCGGTATTGCTGCCGTCGGCTTCGCCGATTTCTATCGGCACTTCGATTACTTTGCCTTTTGCGTCGCGCGAAAGCACGTACGGCGATTCTTTTTTGAACTGGATTGCAGAAAGCGGCAATGCGAGTACATCTTCTTTATGCCTGAGTATAAATGTGACGTTGGCGGTCATGCCGCTGCGCATAAAAGACGGCTCTTTAAGAGGCACGGTGTCGACGTCGTATGTTGTGACGTTGTTCACAGTCTTTGATTCGAACGCAAGCGTGCTCACCTGGGCGGCGATGGCCTCTTGCGGGTATGCGTCGAGAATAATCTCAGCGGCGAGACCGGGCTTGACGCGCGCGATGTCGGTCTCGTCGACTTTCGCGATGACCTGCAGCTTGTTCGACACGACCAAGAGCACATCGGTCGATGCGACGGTTTGCCCCGGGTCGCTGTTGCGCAAAATAATTTGTCCTGAAACGGGAGCGACAATCGGCGTTGCTTTATA
>JAFEGD010000066.1 GCA_018240245.1 Spirochaetota bacterium
CGACAACAAAAATTTCGGCAACGCGCGCGCCGAATACCGCATGCGACAAAACCAAATCGGCTCGGATAAAACATACACAACGCAGCTCGAATTCGATGCGGCGTTAAAACGGCTAGACGCGCAGGCAATGGCACGGTTACTCGAAACGTCGCTCAAGGTGACGGATGCAGATAATATTCAAAATCTAAAGTCGCCTGCGGTGAATTTTTTCCCCGAAATTACCGGCCCGCCGCGCAAGTTGATTCACCAAGCGGCGGCAGATTTTCCCCGCACGACAAATTTTATCTCCAAATATCTACAACTACGCAGTTTGGCCGAAACCCGGACGGCACAGGGAAAAAACTACACCGATTTTTCGCTGCGTGCGCATATCAATCTCGACGCTCTCGCCGACGATTATCCGCAGTTAAAAAAGTTTTTTAAGGATCTCCGAAACCTTTTTATCTGGCAACTTTACTTGGCCAACAACAAAGGGCACAATATTTTTTCGTTTATTATCAACACGCAGACCGAAGAAATCTATCTCGGTTTCAAAACGCGCGGCGGCAAATTGCTCCCATGGAAAAGCGACGGATCGCCGGTATTTAACGAGGCATTTACTTTGACCGGCACGACCGATCAAAAATTTTACATGGCGTTCAATCTATTCGTCAACGTCTACGGCTTAAAAATTAATACCGGCAACATCGGCGCGTACTTACGCTATCAGGCAAATAACGAGAAGATGTCGTTCTTCGCGAAACTGACGAAAATGCCCGAAGGCAAGATTTCGGGTGCGCTTTTCGGCGTCTTACCGACATGGCTTATCGACATGTCGATTCCATCGGATTTGCAGACGCTGATGAATAAATTTTCGCAGACAGCGTTTAACGCCAATAACGGCGAAGGTTCGCGCGCCGAAATCGCCTGGCGCAAGCGCGGCGGGCAAGCGACGTTGCATGCCTCAGCATCGACCGAATTTCTCGACAACCGCTTTATCCGCATCGGTATGAAAATTTGGGTACGACGCTTTCGTCCGAACGAAAAAGTGCAAGAAGACTTACGTATCTTTTTCGGGCGTTTTACACGCGCTATCCTCGACGATTTGGCGACGATGTAACGCGCTACACCGTCGCTTTAACGCGAATTTTTTTGCTGAACCACGCGCGATTCTTGAGTGTCGCGTCTGCCTTGCGTAGCGCGCGGCGCTCGGCTGCGGGTAATAGACTTACTTGACGGCAGTCTTCGCTGCAACAGCCGTTGAGGCGTTCTGCGCACGCGGCGCACTGCACCATGAGTACGTGGCAGCCTTCGTTAGCGCAGTTGGCCTGCGTGTCGCAGGGTGTTCCGCAGGTGTGGCACTTTGCCAATACGTCGGATGTAATGCGTTCACCAAGCCTTTCGTCGAAAACAAAATTCTTGCCCTTGAATTTCGACGCGAGGCCTTCGTTCTTCACCGCATGCGCGTAATTAATAACGCCGCCTTCGAGTTGGTAGACGTTTGCGTAGCCCTGCTTGCGCAAATACGCCCCCGCTTTTTCGCAGCGAATACCGCCCGTACAATAGATGAGAATTTTCGCGTCTTTTTTGTCTTCGAGCATTTGGGCGACAATCGGCAATTCGTCGCGAAACGTCGGTACGTCGGGGCAAATGGCATTTTCAAAACGGCCGACCTCTGATTCGTAATGGTTGCGCATATCGACGACCACCGTGCCGGGCTCGGCAAGCGCCGCGTTAAATTCGTGCGGCTGCAAGTGCGGCGCGGCAACGGCGGCATCGACGACAAAGTCGCCTAACCCGTCGTTGACGATATAGCGTTTCACTTTAATCGTCAATTTCAGAAACGAATCGCCCTTATCTTCGACGCCAGCGTTGAAGCGCAGCGCCGCAAACCCGGGACGTGCTTGAAATTTATTTTGAAAATCTTGCAAGTACGTTTCGGGGACGGCCAACTGTGCGTTGATGCCTTCGCGTGCGAGATAGATCCGCCCCAAGACGCCCATGACCGACCACTCGCGGTAAAGCTCGTCGCGGAGCGTCTGCGGATTTTCAATCGTTGTATAGCGATAAAACGACAGTGTGCGGCGTTTGACAGGCTCGGTTGCGGCCAATTTCTTGACGAGGTCGCCTCGGCTGAGCCGATTGTGGAGCATTTCTTTGCGAACGGGATTTCGATGCCGCGCCATGTTTAACGCCGCATTCGCTTAGCGAGACATGTCGTCATGCGTTACACGTTTTTAGAGCAGGTTGTGATCGATCGCGAACTTGATGAGTTCGCTCTGTGTTTCGATGCCGAGCTTCTCGCGAATATTGGCGCGGTGCGCCTCGACCGTGCGCGCGCTGATGTCGAGCCGCTCGCCGATTTCTTTGCTCGTAAGACCGTTCGCGGAATAGTGTAAGATTTCTTTTTCACGTACCGAGAGCAAATCGACCGTCAAAGCGCTCGATAGATCGCTCGAAAAATCTTCGACGATGAGAGTCGTCATATCGGATGAAATAGCTTTTTTGCCCTGACGAATATCGCTGATCGCCGAAAGCAGTTTGTCGTGCGTTTCTTCTTTGAGTAGATAGCCTTTTGCGCCCTTCGCCAAGGCGCGTTTCAAAAACGCCTTTTCTTTATGCGTCGTTAAGACCAAAACTGCGATTTTGGGAAAATGGATCTGTAAGTATTCGAGCGCCTCGATGCCATTCATGAGCGGCATATTGAGGTCTAAAACGATCATGTCGCACGGCTCTTTAGCGACCATATCGAGCAACTCGCGCCCGTTCGCAACTTCACCGACGACTTTGAGATCCGGTTTATTTTCGATCACCATCTTCACCCCCGCACGCAAAATCGCGTGGTCGTCGGCAAGTATGATGCGGTATTCTTTTATGGGTTTTGTGGGCTCGGCACCTATCATAATTAAAGATGTAGAACATGCACGCATTTATGAAATCATCAATAAGAAAATATTATATTTTCTTAATTGATTGAAGTTTAAGCTATTTTCGGGCAAATGTCAATCATGACCATTACTCGAAGCAATAGGTAGAAATACGGATAGAAGTATAGGTTATCGAAGAATATTGCATTTTCAATGAACCGACGGCCGCGTTCGGCATAGCAAGGCGATTGATCTGCAAGCTCCACATTTGTGACCAGTTGCTCTTGCACCGTCTCGTGTAAAATAGACGCAATTTCTCGCGCCGGTCTATCGCTCAGCTTTGCCCCTTGAGACGATCGTAGATTTGGAGCGAATCGAGCGCGGTATCCATATCGGAAAATACACGTATTTGCGCCATTGTCATTAACAAAACGCGCACATCGCCGATTTGTAATAACTATTACAGGCGTAGCTTACGTTTTCTTCTTAATACTTCCACTCGTGCCGCTCGCCCCCTCCCCCTCACCCTCTCTCCCCCTGTTTATCTTCTGCTAACTGTATTC
>JAFEGD010000067.1 GCA_018240245.1 Spirochaetota bacterium
CCTGCTATTTATTCTTTTAGTGATTGTCGCGCTCATTGTCGAGCTTGTTACCCCTGTCGTTCTCAACATTCCGCTCATCGCTTTCTGCGTTCTTATACTCTTAATAACGTATGGCTTTTGGCGGCGCGCGCGGCGTGCGAAAAAGGTGCCGATTATTGCCGGTTTTGCATTACTCATTCAAAGTCTTCTATTTGCATTGAGCGTCGCCATTTTAGTTGTGGTGACAATCCCCCACGAATCGCCTGAAGATTCGCCTGCCGTCGTGCAGGGTATTCGGCGCATGCTTGTGAGTTATGGTCTTATCGAGAAACCGCAGAATAACGCGACGGTTTCGACGAAGCCAAGCGAAGAAAAAAAAGTTCCTGAAAATTTCAACGCACCCGATGCGAGCAAAGTCGAAATTAAAATAGACGAGCCGCCCGTGCAGAATGCGCGCGAGGCAAAACCGTGAAGAAAACGCTCAAGATTTCTCTCATTATTTATCTCGTTCTTTTGTTGTTACTCGCTTTTTTACCGCTCACGGGCTATTACGCGGCATTAGGATGTATCCCGGTACTCGGATTATATCTCTATCGTAAAATAATTCTCGAAGAAAAGAACGAAAGCCCGGTTCTGACGCGCGGCATTTTTCTTTTCGCCTGTGTCGTCTTTTTGTTCGGTTTCGTATTGAACCTATTTTGCACGCTCTATACGACGTACCGCATGGCCGAGTTTCGTTCGACGATCGACACGCAAAAAAAACAAATTTATGGTAATATGAAGTGATGCCAACCCAAAATAGTCTACAACAGAGTCCGACCTTAAAATTTTCAATTTCGGGCTTGCGCGGCGTTTACCCCGACGACATTTCGCCCGAAAAATGGGTCGAGTATGTGCGCGCGTTTGCGACTGTGTTGCCGCCGGGGCCAATCGCGTTGGCGCGCGACGCACGTGCGACCGGGCCTGCCTTGTCGCGTATTGCGGCGGGGGTATTGACGCTCTTGGGACGCGACGTTCACGATTTGGGACTCGTGCCAACGCCGACGATCAAGGCGTACGTCGCGGCAAAAAAGCTTGCCGGGGGGCTCATGGTGAGCGCGTCGCATAATCCGGCAGAATATAACGCATTAAAATTTATTAAAGCGAAGGGGATGTTCTTCGCAGCCGATGACAATGCGCGTTTTGCGGCGGCTCTCGAAAATACACCGTTATGGGGTACGTATAAAAAACAGGGAGCTCTCCTTGACGCCCATGCCGCAGCTATGGAAATCCATAGCAATAGCATTTTGAAGGTTGTAAAAAAGCCGCAGCGACGCCTCAAGGTCGTTATCGACCCTGTGGGTTCGTGCGGTGGCGAAATCGCAGTACAATTGCTGAAGCGTCTCGGCGTCGCTTTTACGGCGATTCATCTTACAGAAACCAATACTTTTCCCCGGCCACCCGAGCCGACGGTGCGCGCTCTGGGTAAACTTGCCGTCGCCGTCAAGAAGCACAGAGCCGATGTCGGTTTTGCATTCGACCCCGACGCCGATCGGCTGTCGCTTGTCGACGAAAACGGCCGCGCGATCGGCGAAGAGTACACGTTACCTTTAGCGATTCTCGCTGCGGCAAAGCCGGGTGCGACGATTGTCGCCAATCTTTCGACCTCGCTGCTCAGCGAAGCGGCGGCAAGAATCAAGAAATGTAAATTCATCCGCTCGGCGGTGGGCGAGGCGAACGTCGTCGCCGAGATGGTCAAGAGAAAATCCCCGTTAGGGGGCGAAGGTAACGGCGGAGTTATCGACGCACGTATACCGTCGTTCGGACGCGATGCACTCGCGGGTGTTGCACATATCTTGGCGCTCGTGGGTTCTGAAAAAAAGCCGCTCTCCGCATGGGTTGCGTCGTTACCGCGCTATACGCTGGTAAAAGAAGTACGCAAGAATGTGAGCGCTGCAGCGATGACGGCAGCGGTCACAGCTGCGCAAAGCTGGATAAAAAACGCCCAGCTCGATACGCGCGACGGTTTTCATGTGAGCGGTTTATCGCCATCGGGTGGCGCGATTTGGGTGCATCTGCGCAGCTCGAACACCGAGCCTGTCGTGCGCGTAATCGCCGAGGGTGAAAAAACTGCGGATGTATCGGCGCTTTTAGACGTTCTCGCGCTATGAAAGTTTTGTACCGCGATAAAGAAATTGCTTTTACTCTAGTCAAAACACGCTTTGGCGAGAAGCCGCTGTTGCAATATCCGCATGCAGCGGGAATTCTCGCAATCGAACAATTGCGGTCGAAAAAAAAATATCTTTGGTTGGTTGAACAATACCGTTTGGGTTCGGGCGCTAAGTCATGGGAGATTCCCGCTGGTAAGAAAAAACATAACGAATCGATATTACAATGTGCGAAGCGCGAACTCGCCGAAGAGGCGGGCTTTGCCGCGCGTCACTGGAAAAAATGTCTTCAATATCACGCGGCGATCAGTTTCTCGACCGAAGTATTGCATTTATTTTCGGCGCGCAGCCTTTCGTCGAAAATTGCCGAGCACGACGAAGACGAATTATTTTCCAATAAGAAAGCTTTTAGCTTAACAGAACTGAATCGCATGGTGCGGACGCATAAAATAACAGATAGCAAAACGTTGCTTGCGCTTTGGCGTTTTGAAAAGATGTAAATAATCTGTTGCCGCACGACGCGCGACAGAAATCGTGGGTACTATGCGTATTTCTGTCGTCGGTGCGGGCTCGTTCGGTACCGCACTCGCAAAACTCATCGCCGAAAATGGCCACGATGTCTTAATTTGGAGTCACTCGAAAGATACCGCCGATGCGATTCGCGAGCATCGTGAAAATACAATTTACTTGAAAGGCATCGCGCTCCCTAAAAATATTGCGGTGGCGACCGATTTCGACGCAGCGCTGCGACACGCCGAACTCATTATCAGCGCAACGCCGACGCAGGCGATTCGCGAGGTTTACGGAAGCGACGAACGCGCTGCGGCCATCGACGTGCCGATTGTGGTTGCGTCGAAAGGTATCGAAAAAAGAACGCATCTGCTCGTCTGCGACCTTTTTAAGCAGTTATTCGGAGAAAAGAAGAAGCAGAATCTCTTTTTTTTAAGCGGGCCGTCGTTTGCGCGCGAGATGGCTCTCAAGATGCCGACGGCGATCACGATCGCGGGTTACGATAGCGCGCGCTTGCCCGAAATTCAAAAAGTATTTCATAACGAATATTTTCGCGCGTATGCGACTCCCGACGTCGTCGGCGTCGAACTCGGCGGGGCGTTGAAGAACGTGATGGCGATTGCCACGGGTATCGCCGACGGTCTAAGGTTTGGTAGCAATACGCGCTCGGCGATTATTACGCGCGGTCTCGCAGAAATTGTGCGCTTGGGCGAAAAACTCGGTGCAAAGCCGATGACGTTTATGGGGCTTGCAGGCATGGGCGATTTGGTACTCACATGCACCGGCGATTTATCGCGCAATCGCACCGTCGGTATCAAGCTTGGGCAGGGTATGTCGCTCGCGCAAATTCAGAGCGAGATGCGCATGGTTGCCGAAGGTGTGCCGACGACCGAAAGCGCGCACGAACTCGCGCAAAAACTCGGCGTCGAAATGCCGATTACCGAAGCGGTGTTTCAAGTGTTGTACAAAGAGAAACCCGCTCTCGACGCGATTCGCGAGCTGATGGGGCGTTCGATTAAATTTGAATAAGATTGAATTATTTTATGACGATGAAAATGCAAAAACTTACGAACTCCACCTTTGTTTGGCTGCCGCTTTTAACTTTGCTGAGCTATTGCGGCACGACAAAAAACCAGGTACCCGCCAATACCGAACCCGCAATTGCCGCCGTCGATAGTCGCCCATGGGCAAAAGCACAAGTCGCGGGTATCGAAGAAATCTATGCGCGCCCGATCACCGACGCATTCAAGCCGCGCATTCTCGATTGCCGCGAATATTCGTCGGGTCTCATGGGTTTTCGCTCGGAGACGCCCGAGTTCGACTTATTCAATACAGAACTGAACGAGCAGCGAAAATTTTATTTGGCAGAAGAGGGCGGCTGGCCGTTTGTTGTCGGCTATCATAATCTCGACCGCATCAAACCCGATTCAACGTGGCTTGTGACGCTGCGCGGCGAGTCGTCGGGTTTTCACAGCTCGTCGGTGACAAAACCGATTTTATCGCTGCTCGAAAAATTACCCGACGCGGCGATGATTACCATCGACGAATATCGCTATAACAAGCGGCAGGTGAAGGGCGAAAGGGTGCTATCGCCGATTTGCCACCGCGCGCGCTATCCCGAACGCTTTATCAATACCGAATCGCCGGGGTTTGAAAATGGCGGTGCGATGAAACTATTGAAACGTGTGCTGCCGTCGCCAAACCCGATAATTATCATGTCGTATAGTAACGCGACGACACCGCGCGGCGAATTTGTCTCACGCAAAGTTTTAGGCGACGAGAAAATCGATTACAAACATTTCGGCGACCCAAAACAATTTTTGACCGATTATATTTTGAAGACAACGTACGACGAGAACGTCTACCCGGCAATCAAAGGCTTTATCGATATCGAAGGCAACTACGAATACAACAAAGCGCTGTGGGATTTATTGGCGTTCATCAAGCTTGAAATCGAACGCGATGCGGCGCGCTTCTACTATAGCGCGATTCGTATCGAAAAATTCGACGCCTACCCTGTGCAAACAACAATGATTCGTGCGCTCGATCTCGAAGGCGTCGAGAACGAAACGGGGGTGATTCGTTTTTCAAACCCTGCAGGCAACGTCATCATCGATGTGATTACCAACCACTTTCAACCGTACTATTATGGCGTCGGCGGC
>JAFEGD010000068.1 GCA_018240245.1 Spirochaetota bacterium
CGAGAAGAACGGCCTCACGATCTCAGCGCGTACCGGCGCACTACAACGTACCTCGAATATGCCGGCAAAAAATTACGATTACGACGCCATCTATTTGCATTTCGACGACACACCGCGGGCATTGCCCAATGTGCCCGCAGGCAATTGGACGAACCATGTCGGGGTGAATCCGACCGGGCCGATTTGCATGCCCGACACGCAGCAGTCGTCGACGTATAGCTGCACACCCAAATCTAACGGTGTCTTGACCGAGAGCATCGGTAACGATTCGCGGATTACTCCTTGGGGAATCCAAACCTACGTGTATTATAATTTTTACGCTGCGGCACCCGGATTGTATACTATTCAGACGACGGGTGGGACAGATACTTATATGACTCTAACCGCTCAAACGGGCGCTGCAATGGGTTCTGATGACGACAGCGGATCGGGTTCTAATGCAAGTATCGGGCCGATCAACCTTTTGCGGGGCTGGTACTATGTAAAAATTTCTAATAAGGGCAACAATGTTTACGGGTTTTTTGATTTGAGCATTAGCGGCCCACCGCAATCGGAAACAAATTATTCGCCGATGCTTTCAGCCGTCGTGCCTTCATCGCTCCAATACCAAACTGTTGCCGGTACGGCAACGTATGGTACGACATGCGCCCCCGATAACGGTAATCTAGTCGTCTCATGGTATGATAAAACGGGCAGCACGTTATACATCGCTGCGCCCGGTGAAAATGGCGGCTGTAGCGCTAACGCGACAATCGAGAAGCACGGCCCGGTTGGCGATATTATCCGCGGGCGTTTTTCGGGCAATTTGCGCCCGATTAACCCGACGGGCATTAACGCAACGGTCAGTTCTTCGCCGACGCAGTTAGGCTACTTCAACGTTATTCGTCAGGAGTGAAATGTTAAGAGGCTTGCTCATCGTAATTCTTACCGCATCGGCGCTGCTCGCACAGGCTAACGGCGAAATGACATTTAAGTTGGGCAATCAAACATATTCGACGCAATTGACGCGCGCAGCAGTTCAAAAGAAAGGCGACAAAGTGCGTATACTCATTGCAGTGAAGGATAAAAAACAGCGCTTTGTGCTGATTCTTGCTGCCGATGTACGGCCGGGCGATGAAAAGAAGCCGTTGGTTCTCACGAGCGAAGATAGTGATGTGAGCGTGACGTTGCGTACGGCGCAAGGCTCGCTGGCAGTTTTACCGCATACGCAAATGCCGCGCATCGACCCTAATTTTCATCAAATCGAGCGTGTCGAAGTCGATTCGGGTGAAACCGAAGACGACCCGGCAACGCAGCATACGGCGGTGCGGCAGAAACGCCATAAAATTCGTATGCAATATCGTCAACGCAAACCGCACTGGCATAGCCTTTCGCGCGAAGAGCGGCTGCGTACTGGGCTCGGAGTCATTCGTAACGAATCGTTCAAAGACACATTCTTTGCTCTCCAACTCGTACCGGTGGTTGCGAATGAGAAAGTCGTTACCTATACGGGGACTTTTTCGGGAAATGGGCGCTTCTCGCGCAGCCTTCAGGGTAGCGAAATAAAGCCGATTACGAACGGCCAGTTTCAAGTGCAGGTAGAATATGCGCAATAGCATTGTCGGGTTGTTGGCGTGGATCGTATTCAGCAGTTTAAGTACATTATCAGCGTTTACCGTGAAGGTGCATCAGAATATGCCCGAAGAGGGGTTTCTCTATATGGAATTTCAGGGCACGAACCAGATGCGCTGGGCTGCCGATTATCTCAAAGCAAAAGCGGGTGGGCGTTATTCGGGGACTTGTGTCAATATCAATTATACGCCGGCAGATATGTCGTACGGCAATAATACGCAGTGTGGAGCCATTGGCATCGAGCGCGTCGGCGGAGATAAACCCGACTATTTTTGGGACGCCTTCTGGGATGATACGCTTTTTTTCAACTGGCATGTCGAAGATTTCGGCTTATACGGCAATAATTTCACATCATGGTACCATTTTGTGAATCTACTTAAAAATACAGATGGCAACGATCCGCTGATAACGAATAACTATAATTTGTACGACGGCTATGCCTATAACCAGAATTATGGTTTCCCGAGTATGGGAATCGATTGGCTGCTCGCTACTTTTATGAATAATGCACAGATGTCGGTAAATTTACCCAACTGCACCGATAGTACGTGTGCACAATGGCAGGGAGTTTCGACGGTCTATAAAGCAAACCCCGCTATAGACTACATTCAAAATGGATCAACGACACCGGTGTCGGGTGGTAGTGGCAGCAAAGCGACGGAGCAGGCCGACGGCACGAATTATAATTGCTTCAGCGATGTGACTCTCATCGGCAATTGTCCCGATGCGGGGTCGCCGCTAAGTGGTACAATCCAATATGCAAATACTGTTCCTGGTGGTGGGCATTTATTTACTGGTGACGAAGATTGGGTTATCTACGAACCGGCAACGAATGCGGCAACGTTCTATTACAATGAAATGTGGCTCGAAGGGCTTGCCGCAAAGAACCACTCTTTGCAAACCGGGCCAATCTCTGGCCGATATTATTCGCTGACGGGATCTGAAATGCTCTATTTTACCGTCGTGCAACACTGGTCGGGTGATATGACACAAATCTTGCATATCTGGTCGACGATCGGCTATAACCACGGTGATTATGAGTCGTTTGCCGATGGCACCTACGGCAACCGTCAAATCGGGCAAGGATCGCCCGACCAATCGTATGCGACGGGTACAACGGCATCGGGTCTGCCGAATAACTATGAGAACTATTGGGAGAGCCAGGCATATGCGAATACATGGCAAAATCGCTACAGCTTGCCGGTTGGCAATATTCATAAATTACTTATGGAACAAGTTTTTCGTACGTATCATATTCGCTATCGTGCGGGTATTGACTTTGCCACAACTTCAAACCACGGGATATGGAATAACGCAGCGATTTGGGCGGTGCGCAATGCAACTACTGAGACGGCCATAGTGACCGAAAAAGCGGTTATGGACCTACGAAAATGCCGCAACAGCGGTAGTTGCGACAATCGTTAGCCGTTTCCGCTCGATCGCTTCAGTGAGTTCTATGCTATTTTTAGTCGTTACGATAATTCGTCATTTTGCAAAATAAAGCTGGACGAGATAACTCCGTACCACCTATTGGCTTACAGGAAAGAATTTAAGAGAGTTAAACATGCAACAAATATTAAAATCCGTAATAGTTATTACATTTTTGTCAGTCATGGCATGCGGTAAAAAAGACACGAGCCTCAAAATAGCCGGCTCCGATACCATGGTGCAACTTGGCCAGAACCTCGTTAAATCCTACATGGCCGCGCACCCCGGCATGCCTGCTTCGGTGCAGGGCGGGGGCAGCGGCACCGGGATCGCCGCGCTTCTTAACGGCGCCACCGATATTGCGTGTGCGTCGCGCGAGATGAAACCCAAAGAATGGCAGCAAGCGAAGGCGAAAGGGCTCGATATTAAAGAATATACAATTGCGTTAGACGCACTCGCGGTCGTTGTGCATCCCACGAACAAGGTCACGCGCCTGACGATTGCGCAGCTCAGCGATATTTATTCCGGTAAGATCACCAATTGGCACGAAGTCGGCGGCGACGACCAGAAAATTCTCGTCATTTCGCGCGATAACAATTCGGGAACGCACGTCTATTTCAAAGAGCACGTGCTGCGCCAGGGCAAAGAGGCGAAGAAGGGTGAGCTAAATCCCGACCCTATCGCGACGCTCGAATTCGCGAAAAGCGTGACGTATGGCGTTTCGTCGCAGGCGATTGCCGATCAAGTGCAGATGAATAAAGCCGCAATCGGCTATTTCGGCATGGGGTGGATTACTAAAGACGTGAAAGCGGTCGCCGTGAGCGGCGACGGTAAAGCATTCGCTTTACCTACCGCCGAAAATACGACGCAAAAGCAATACCCGATTGCGCGTAGTCTACTGATGTACGTCAACCGTGCCGCGCACGAAAAAGCGCAGAATTTTATCGATTTCGTGATGAGCCCTGCCGGGCAGAACGTTGTGCAAGCGCAAGATTTTGTACCAGTTGTACCGGTTAAGCGTAGCAACTAATTATATACGCAAAGTCCGCGTGCTGTTCTTTGGATAACGCTATGGAAAAACGTAGCCGGTTTACCGAGATTTTCATCGAACAGGGAATCGTGCGCGTTGCGGGCTTTACCGCCGTGCTCGTCCTCGCGCTCATTTTGTTTTTCATCTTGCGCGAGGCGCTCCCGTTCTTAAAAGAATATAAACTCGGCGATTTTTTATTCAAGACCGACTGGTATCCGCTCTCGGAGCGCTATGGTATGTTGCCGCTCGTCACCGGCAGTCTCATGGTGGCATTTATCGCCATTCTGCTATCGTTGCCGATGGCGCTCGCGGTCGCCATCTTCATGGCAGAGATTGCTCCGCCTCGCCTGAGAGACGCGCTAAAAATTCTGCTCGAAATTTTAGCGTCGATACCTTCGGTCGTGTTCGGGTTTCTCGGTATTATCTTGTTAGGGCCGTGGGTGCAGCGTGCGTTTGGCGTACAAACGGGACTGAACGCATTCACGGCGGGCATTTTGCTTGCGTTCATGGCGTTGCCGACGATTGCGAGTGTCGCCGACGAAGCGATGCGTGCGGTGCCGCAGAGTATGCGCGCGGCGTCGCTTGCGCTCGGGGCAAGTCGCATGCAGACTATTCTGCGCATCACGTTTCCCGCCGCATCGTCGGGTGTTATCGCTGGCGTGATGCTGGGGGTGGGGCGCGCGATCGGCGAAACGATGACGGTGATGATGGTTGCGGGCGGCTCGGCGCAAATTGCACTATCGCCGATGGCACCGGTGCGCACGATGACCGGCACGATCGCCTCTGAAATGGGCGAAGTCGTTGTGGGCGACGAACACTACCGCGCGCTCTTTATGATCGGGCTGATTCTTTTTGTTATCACGCTAGGCGTTAATACTCTGAGCGCAATGATTATCGAGCGTATCAAAGCACGGCAGGGGGCGCAATGAAGAAGCGCTCGATGCGCGGGGGGGATACAGTCACGTACATAGTTATCTATGCGTTTAGCGCGCTGGCCTTCGTGCCGCTGATCGCCTTCGTCGTTTATATTATCGCCAAAGGTATTAGCCGCATCAATCTAGAATTTTTATTCACCGCTTCGACCTCGATGGAAACGGGCGGTATCTTCGCGCCGCTCTATGGCACGTTGCTTTTAACGATTGTCTCGCTCGGTTTTGCCGTGCCGATTTCGCTTTTAGCGGCGATTTCTCTTTCTGAATATACGCGCAAGGGGCGCGCATTCAAGATCTTAGAACTTGCGATCGTTAACCTCGCGGGTGTACCGTCTGTCGTATACGGTCTTTTTGGCTTAGGGCTCTTTGTCGTTTTTTTCGGTTTTGGCAAATCGATTCTTGCCGGTGCATTGACAATGGCGTGTATGTCGCTGCCGCTCTTAATAACGGTTTTTTATCAAGCGTTGAATGCGGTTCCGATAACGTTACGGGAAGCGTCGCTCGCGTTGGGTGCAAGCCGCCTTTCGACCACATTTCGCATCGTCGTGCCGACTGCGCTGCCGGGTATTTTTACCGGCGTCATTCTTGCGACGGGGCGCATCGCCGGAGAAACGGCGCCGGTCTTGTTCACCGTCGCGGCGTACTATATGCCGAGTTTGCCGCAGTCGCTCTCCGATCAATCGATGCTATTGTCATACCATTTGTTTGCGGTGAGTACGCAAAACACCGGCGTCTCCGACGAGCAAAAATATGCGATTACATTAGTTTTAGTCGCGCTCGTCTTGCTTGTGAATCTCATCGCGATTTGGGCGCGCTCGCGCGTGCGCCGCCGCATCGGCACTTTAGGATAATTTATGGAAACTCAACCACAAGGAAACGAAGACCAAGCGATCTTAGCGCTCGAAAAAGTAAATTTGCACTATGGCGATAAACACGTTTTGCAAAACGTGACGATGAATATCGCCGCGCATTCGATTACGGCGCTCATCGGGCCTTCGGGCTGCGGTAAATCGACGCTGTTACGCTGCCTTAACCGCATGAACGATCTCATCGAAACGACACGTATCGAAGGTTCGATTAAGTATGCGCATTCGATCGAGATTAACGATAAGCATCTCGACGTGACCGAGCTCAGGCGCAAAATTGGTATGGTGTTTCAAAAGCCCAACCCTTTTCCGAAGAGCATCTACGAAAATATTGCATACGGCATTCGCATCGTCGGCCGCACACCCAAGAGCGAGCTCGACGACCGCGTCGAAGACGCACTCAAGAAAGTCGGGTTGTGGAAAGAAGTTTCAGATCGCATGAAAGATTCGGGCATGGCGCTGTCGGGCGGACAGGCGCAGCGGCTGTGCATCGCGCGCACGATCGCGACGAAGCCCGATATTATTCTCATGGACGAACCCACAAGCGCGCTCGACCCGATGAGTACCGCTACAATCGAAGAGCTGACGCTCGAATTGAAAGAAAATTACACGGTGGTCATCGTGACGCACAATATGCAACAAGCCGCGCGTATCTCCGATGCAACAGCGTTTTTTTATTTGGGTGAGCTTATCGAATATAACCCGACAAAGCTCATGTTCACGCGCCCAGAACAAAAACGAACGGAAGATTATATTACTGGGAGGTTTGGCTAAAATGCTGATTATAGAACGCGCGCTCAAAGAGTTGCGCAACAACTTGCACTCGATGACCGAGGTCGTTGTCGATATGCTGCAGCTCGTACGCACCTCGATCGAAGAAGACCGCGTCGGCGATTTGGAAAATATTTTCAAACAAGACAAACATCTCGACCAGCTCGAAAAGGCCCTCGACCGTCAGTGTATGGAACTTTTGGCGCTCATCAATCCGCATGCGTCTGATTTGCGTTTTGTCTTTTCTGTCATCAAAACCAATATCGATTTAGAACGCATGGGCGACGAATGCAAAAACGTCGCGCGCGAACTGAAAGGCGCGGGCAAAAATATTCCGAGCGAGATGAAAGATTTGGCGCGTATGGTCTTCGAGACCGCCGAGCGCACGTTTAAGGCACTTGCCGAAGCCGACGCGAAACTTGCGATGCAGATAATTCTCGACGACGACAAGGTCGATCGCCTCGAATATAGCATCGTGCAGAAATACCAGAATCTGGGTATATCGCTGACGGCGAAAGCGTTAGAGCGCATCGCCGATCACGCGACCAATATCGCCGAAAATATTATTTATTCGGTCGAGGGCATCGACGTGCGCCACGAAAACACGATTAAGCAACGCATGGGAAACTAGATTTGCCATGAGAAAGATTATGCGCAGATCTAATAATTTCATACTTTCCGAAATAACGTTATGATAAAATTGACAATGCAACATGTTGAAGAAA
>JAFEGD010000069.1 GCA_018240245.1 Spirochaetota bacterium
CGGTGCTCGCCAGCGACGAAGCGATTGTCGAAGGTGTCTACTTTGAAAACTCCGACGATCTACTCGAAGCGCTTGCCGAGGGCAACCATATGTATCGCCGTTTTGCGGGCTATGCCGGGTGGGGTACGGGGCAGCTCGAATTTGAACTCAGAACTAACAGTTGGGTTTTGCTCGATGCGCGCGCAGACTTGATTTTTCATACCGCCGACACCGATTTATGGCGACTCTGCCTCGCCGAAAAAGGCGGCCTGTTTCGCCACTTCGCGCGCACGCACAAGAATATATTACTCAATTAATTTTGGCCGGCGCATACTGACGAGCGCAATAAAAATCGCGCCGCAAAGAATAACGAATTGTAACGCCGCCTTCGCGAAATGCAATTGCAACAATTCTCCGATCGCAAAAAATGCGGTATAGATCGCGGCGATGCTGGCGAGAAATAATATAATCTCTCGTGAACGCCAGGGCGTCGGGCGCACAAGCTCGGCGAAGTGCGATAGCTTTGCTGCGCTTTCGGGTTTTGTAAAAAGCGTTATGCAGACCCACGCAATAGTCGTTAAGAGCGCAACCACGATCAGGCGGATTTCTTGCGGTTGGCTCCATTGGCTAACGAGCAATGAAAAAATAAACGAAGCGCTCATCGCAGAAATCTCACTCCAGGCATTGACGCGCGACCAATACCAGCGCACGAGATAGACGGGCCCCGTACCCGCAGAGAGCATTAAGATGAGCTCCCAGCCTTGACTGACCGAGGTCATCGCGAACGAGACGCCGATTGCGCCCAACGCCATGAGTAGAATCGTTACGCGCGAGAGCAGCAGAGTGCCGCGCGTGGTTCTTGGCGCGACGCGAGTACCCGCCACGACGTCGTTGACGATATACGATGCTCCCCAGTTCAAATGCGTCGCAATCGTCGACATGAACGCGGCGAGAAACGCGGCGATGAGCAGCCCTTTAAGCCCTGCGGGTAGCCACGCTAAAATCGCGCGCGGGTAGAGCATCTCGGCGTCGCCCGTTGGCGGTAGTGCGACGACCGCGCAAAGTGCGGTAATAATCCACGGCCACGGGCGCACGACGAAATGCAAAATATTGAAAAGAATCGCCGCGCCGACGGCGTGATTTTCATTCTTCGTCGAAAGCAGGCGTTGCACGACATAACCGCCGCCGCCGGGTTCAAACCCGGGATACCACGACGCCCACCACTGCACGCCGAGCCAGACGGCGACAACGTAGACCGGCCCCGAAAAATACCACGGATAGATTGTGGTATGGCCCGGCGGCAACACCGCTTGCGCCTGTTGCCAGAGCGTATCTAAGCCGCCCACTTTTTCGACGCCGACAATCGCCAGAATAATACATCCGACCATCGCAATCGCAAATTGCAACACATCGGTCAAAACCACGCCCCACAAACCCGAGAGAATAATATAGACCACAGTGAAAGCGTAGAGCACACCGAGGGTAATCCACAACGGGTAATCGAAAAATACGTGTAAAACTTTTGCCATGCCGGTCGTGACCCAACCCATGATGATGAGGTTGACTAAAATGGCGAGGTACGCCGCGCGAAAGCGGCGCAAAAAATTGGCGGGTGCGCCCGAATAGCGCAGCGTCGCGAATTCGGCGTCGGTGACGACACCCGAGCGCCGCCATAGCCGCGCGTAGAAGATTGCGGTCATGATGCCCGCCGGTATCAGCGAAAGCCACAGAAAGTTGCCAGCGATACCACGCACTACGGTGATGCCGGTGACTGCAAGCGGAGTGTCTGCTGCGAAAGTCGTGGCAACGAGTGATAGGCCTGCAAGATGCCACGGCAAGCGGCGACCCGAGAGAAAATAATCTTCGCTCGTTTCGTGCTTACGACTGAGCGCGAAGATGCCGACGGCAAATGTCAGCACGAAATAGCCGGCGACGACCAGCCAGTCGACGAAGTTCATCGTTTTTTCACGACCTCGGTAAAATCAACGACGGGCTCGACGATGAGACCGACACCTTCGCGGCGCAAATCGGAAGCCGCTGTAAAAAATTGCGTGCGCTCGTCGAACGCCACCGCTTGCACGGCGCCGAGCGAAATTACGCGCCGCTGTAGTGCGACAGGGAGAGATGCGCGGCGGAGTGTTTGTAAAAAATCTTGATCGCGTTTCAACGGTAGTTCGACTAAAATCATGCCGTTCGGCAACGCGAGCGCGCGTGGCTTGTTGATCGCGTCTTGCAAATCGTCGCCCAGCAAGATGCGCGTCGCGGTGAGCGCGTTGGTGCCGACAATCGTCGGGCCACCGGGCGAACCCAACGCTACTTTCGTACCGTTCGCCATGATAAGAATGAGCGGCGCCATCGAGCTCTTCGGGCGTTTGCCGCCCAAGGTTTCTTTGGCTTCGGCGTTGAGCGCCGTGCGGCGTGGCCTGCGTCCCGCTACGACAGAATTTATTTTGCCTTTTTCGGGATTAAAATCGCTGAGTTGATTATTCAAGAGAAAGCCGCGACCTTTCACAACCAGCGCCGAGCCCATGCTCGTCTCGACCGAAGATGTGTAACTCACGATATTGCCTTCGGCGTCGATGATCGAAACGTGCGTCGTGTTCTGTGCTTCTTCGCTGGTATTGCCTTGCGCATGTGCAGTGGTGAAATCGGGATCTTCGAGATACGTCTCGCGCCGTAGCATCGCCACGCGCTGCGCGCGTAACGATTCGAGAATGCCATCGGTCGGTAACGTCGTTTGAACAGCCTGAGTTTTCTCAATTGCTTCGAGGGTGGCTTTGCCCGACGCCGGCGCTCCCACAGAATAAATGGTTGCGCCGTTCCAGTGTAGATTTTCGACACGGCGTTCGACGGCACGATACGCGGCGAGGTCGTCAAGTGTCATGACTGAAGGATAGTCGCGAGCATGCCTAACGGTGGCGACGATGTCTTTGCCAATTGCGCCGCGATAGAACGTCGCCGCGCCTTCGTGCGCCAGTAGTTTCAATGTCGCCGCAAGCGCGTACTGGTAAAAAATCTCGCCGACTGCGTAGGCCTTACCGTCTCTGAGGTAGGGCGACGCGCTACCATTTTGCCGCACAAAGCGCTCACGATTAGTGCGCATCGCCTCTGCTAATCGCACCGGTACGCGAATGCCATTTTCGGCAAGCTCAATCGCACGGCGATAGGTTTCGCTTGCAGCGATTTTTTCGCTACCGAAGCGCGTTTTTGCATAGTGCATCAGTGCGACGGTGCCCGGCACACCCACCGCACGCGCGCCTTGAATGCGTTCGCTAAAAGACAACGGCTTGCCTTGCGCATTTTGAAAAATGTTCTCGGGGATATCAGAAGGTGACTCTTCGCGGCCATCGAGAGCATAGACC